>NZ_JBVJCT010000001.1:607027-626342 GCF_055588305.1 Streptomyces sp. NPDC042002
CCCCCCCCCCCCCCCCCCCCCCCCCCCCCCCCCCCCCCCCCCCCCCCCCTCCACCCCCCCCCCCCCCCCCCCCCCCCCCCCCCCCCCCCCGTCCGTCGTAGGACGTCACTCAGTGAGCGTTGTCGTCCTCGTGCATGTCGGCGGCCTCGACCTCTTCACGGGTGACGCCCAGCAGATACAGCACCGTGTCGAGGAAGGGGAAGTTCACCGCGGTGTGCGCGGCCTGGCGTACGACCGGCTTGGCGTTGAACGCGACCCCGAGGCCGGCGGCGTTCAGCATGTCGAGGTCGTTGGCGCCGTCGCCGATCGCCACGGTCTGGGCCAGCGGAACCCCGGCCTCGGCGGCGAACCGGCGCAGCAGCCGTGCCTTGCCCGCCCGGTCCACGATCTCCCCGGTGACCCGGCCGGTCAGCTTCCCGTCGACGATCTCCAGCGTGTTGGCCTGGGCGAAGTCGAGCCCGAGCCGCTCCTTCAGATCGTCGGTCACCTGCGTGAACCCGCCGGAGACGACACCGACTTGGAATCCGAGTCGCTTCAGCGTGCGAATCAGGGTGCGGGCGCCCGGCGTCAGCCGCACTTCCTCGCGCACCTTCTGCACCACCGACGCGTCCAGCCCTTCGAGGAGTGCCACGCGCGCGTGCAGCGACTGCTCGAAGTCCAGCTCGCCCCGCATCGCGGCCGCCGTCACCCCGGCGACCTCGTCCTCGCACCCGGCGTGCGCGGCGAAGAGCTCGATCACCTCGTCCTGGATGAGCGTGGAGTCCACATCCATCACGACCAGCCGCTGGGCCCGCCGGTGCAGGCCCGCGGCCACCACCGCGATGTCCACACCGAGTGCCGAGGCCTCGGTCACCAGCGCGGTGCGCAGTGCCTCGGTCTCCGTACCGGAAACCGCGAACTCGACCGCGGTCACCGGGTACTTGGCCAGCCGGAAGATACGGTCGATGTTGCCGCCGGTCTTCGTGATCCGCGCGGCGATGGCGGCCGTCGACTCCGCGGTGAGGGGGTGCCCGAGCACCGTGACCAGCGAACGTCCGGATCCGCGCGGGCGGTTGTCGCCGAGGCCGGAGATGATCTCCGCCTGCATCTTCATCGATTCCGCCCAGCTGTGGACGGTGGCCCGAAGATCACCTTCGAGGCCGGCGGGCGGCTCGGTCACGAGCGCGCACAGCACGATCCGGCCCCGGGTGACGACCTGCTCGATGTCGACCACGTCGACGGACCAGGCGGCGAGGGTGTCGAAGAGTCCGGCGGTGATGCCCGGCCGGTCCTTGCCGAAGATCTTGACAAGGAGAGTGGGTACATCAGAGGTCTGCGAAGCGCTCATGGTGTTCCCACCGTATCCGGCACCCAGTGCCTCCTGCCCGCCCGGTCCGCCTAGCGGACACGGAACAGTGGGTGACACCCAAACGGCACACGGGTGACAAACGGACCACCCCCGCTGCGCGGGTGCGTCCACCACATCCCACGACACCCCCCACCGGCCGGTTGCCCGCACCGGCCGGTTGCCCGCACCCCTGGGGCTCCGCCCCAGGCCCCGCTCCTCAAGCGCCGGAGGGGCTGGATCTTCGCTCCGCCCCGGACCCCGTTCCGTAAGCGCCGCAGGGGCTGAAGTTCGCACCGGCGTAGCCGTGCATCCTCAGTGTCGGGGCCTGTGTGGAGGGAGTGGTGGACCCTCGTTCGGCGAGGGTGGAACCGGTGGTGGAGAAGGTGGCGGTGGCGGGCCGTCCTGTCGTCGTTTCGGCGGGGGGCCGATCGGTCCCACCACGGTGGGTGCCCCGTACACGTCACCGGGCGCCCTGGAACTCCTCGGTGCCGGCCCCCGGTCCGCCGGCTCCCGCAACTCGTCCGGCACCTTCAGATACGGATTGGTGTCGGGGTCGGGTGCCCGGTACGACCCCCGAGGCCGATACGGCCCGGCACCAGCACTGTCAGCGGCACGAGCACCAGCACTGCCGAGCTCCCCGGGTTCCCCGAGCCCCGCACCCCCCAAGTCACCCCGTGCCAACCCCGCGGCCCTCCGCCCCGCGGCCCCACTCGCACAAGCCAGGAGCGCGCCCACCGCGCCGGCCCCCGCCCCCCAGAGAGCCCCCAGCACCAACGCCACCCCCAACCGCCCGTGCAACTCGATCCCCGCCCCGAACGCGTCGAACCCGAGCACGGACAGGGAGGCGTCCACCGACACCTCCGTCAGCCACGCGAGCAGCGGCAGTGCCAGTGCCGTCACGACCCCGAGCCGAAGTGCGCAGTGCCCGGCGAACCGCAGAGCACTCTCACCCCGTACAGCCGAAGCACCCGGAACCCCCGCAGCGGCGGCAGCACCCGCCCGTACAAATGGCGTACGCGCGGCCGTCAGGACGCCCGCGTACAGCATCATCAGGGCGGCGGCGACCCCCAACAGCCATACACGACCGTCGAGTTCGGCGAGCCGCCCGAGCGTTACGGGCCGGGAGGTGTCGACGGTCAGCAGCCTGTCGAGGGGGTCGGGGAGCAGTTTGGCGAGTTCGCCGGTGGCCCTGCCGTCCCAGGGGACGAAGAGACCGACGGGGATGCCCAGCCACACACCGTTGGGTGCCCCGAGCAGCGCCGCTCCCGCGATCCGCTTCGGGTGGGCGTCGCCGATCGCCGCGTACGCCGCCGCCGTGAGCCCGGCCAGCACGGCGACCAGCAGGACGGTGACGAGCGAGGAGACGGCCGGTCGCACCGCGCGGTGCACGGCGTCCCAGCCGCGCGGCAACGGCGTACGCCGGGAGGCCAGCAGAGCGATCAGCAGGACGCCGGCGGCCCACGCGGCCCCGCCGAGCAGCGTCGGCGTGGTGTCGACGGAGAAGCCCACGGCCGCCTTCGCCTTCACGAGGTCGCCGATCTTGCCGGGCAGCAGACCGCCGAGGTCCCCGAGCCCGCCCGGGAGTTTGTCCGTGATCTTGCCGAGCCCGCCGTCCCCGCCGGTGACCTTGTCGAGCCCGAGCTTGCCGCCGTCGATCGTGATGACGTCGTGTCCGGCCCAGGCGAGCCCGCCCAGCGTCGCCACGAACACGACGATCACGGAGCCCGCCCGCGCCAGGAGTTCGGCCGGGGCGATGACAACTCCGGCCCCGCGCAAGGACCGTAGGAAGAACCACGACAGCAGCAGGGCGCCGACCAGCCCGACGCCGAGCGGCGTGATCTGGATGGCGGTGTGCGCGTCCGCCCCCTTCAGCCCGAAGGCGGAGACGTTGCCGGACGGGGTCACGGCGCCGCCTGCCCCGAGAGCCACCACCGCGGCGGTCATGGGGCCGAGCGAGGCCGCCGTGTCCGCCCCGAGCAGGTGCAGACCGAGCGCCGCGGTGCCCGCCATGCCGATCAACGCCCAGCTCACGGAGGCTATCGCGGACAACAGCACATCCCCCCACGGCACACTCCTGGTGCTCCCGCCGTGGTGCATGGTCCCGATGCTCATCGCCAGACCCCCCGATCCGCGCCGCGGTGTTCCCCGCGAATGTCCCCCTCGCGTGGGATTACCACTCTCCGGGCCGGTTTCAACCCCGTCAACGGAAACGGGCAACCCGCCCGTGGGCGTCGTTCACAAGGCCCGGCTTTCGGTCATGGGGCCTCTACTGAAATAGTTCCCCACGATGTTCGACATCCCTAGACTCCCTGTGATGGGGGTAACTCGGGGGACAACTCAGTGGGGCTGGAGTGCCGGAACTCGTACTGGAATTGAATGGACGGACCTGGACGCTCGACGCGTCCAGGCCTCACACCCTCGGACGTGATCCGCAGGGGGACATCGTGCTCGATGACGCCAGGGTCTCCTGGCGTCACGCCACGATCAGCTGGAACGGCCGTAGTTGGGTCATCGACGACCATGGGAGCACCAACGGCACGTTCGTACAGGGGCAGCGGATCCACCAGTTGGAGATCGGTCCCGGCTCGGCCGTGCACCTCGGCAACGCGACCGACGGACCGCGCCTGAGCGTGTCCGGTGCCGCGGCCCCGGTGGCGCAGCCGCAGCAACAGCCTTTCGCGGCGCAGGGTGCGGGCCCCGGCTGGGCTCAGCCGCCGACGCCGCAGACGCCGGAGCCCGTGCGGCAACCGCAGCAGGCGGCGGGCATTCCGCAGCAGCAGGGACCCGGTGGTGGCGCGGGGGCGCCGCCGGTCTACGGCGACCGCAGCCCGACGACCTTCCACCAGTTCTCGCTCGGCCGGGTGATGCGCATAGGCCGCGCGCTGGAGAACGAGCTGGTGGTCTCCGACCTCCAGGTCTCGCGCCACCACGCCGAGTTCCACGCGACACCGGACGGCCGCTTCGAGATCCGCGATCTCGGCTCGCACAACGGCACGTACGTCAACGGTATGCCGATCGCCAAGGGCGGCTCCGCGCTGCTCGGCCCGAACGACATCGTCGGCGTCGGCCACTCGACGTTCCGTCTGGTCGGCGACCGGCTGGAGGAGTTCGTCGACACCGGTGAGGTCTCCTTCTCGGCCCGCCACCTGACGGTCACCGTCGACGGCGGCAAGCAGATCCTCAAGGACGTCTCCTTCGGCGTGCCCGAGAAGTCGCTCGTCGCGGTCATCGGCCCGTCGGGTTCCGGCAAGTCGACGCTCCTGAAGGCGCTCACGGGCTACCGCCCCGCCAACCAGGGCGACGTCCTCTACGACAACCGGAACCTCTACAAGCAGTTCGCCGAGCTGCGGCAGCGCATCGGTCTGGTCCCGCAGGACGACATCCTGCACAAGGAACTGACCGTCAAGAAGGCCCTCAAGTACGCGGCCAAGCTGCGCTTCCCCGCCGACACCACGGGCCAGGAGCGCGAGGCCCGGATAGACGAGGTGCTGCGCGAGCTGAAGCTGGACATCCACAAGGAGAAGAAGATCACCTCCCTCTCCGGTGGCCAGCGCAAGCGCGTCTCGGTGGCCCTGGAACTGCTCACCAAGCCGTCGCTGATCTTCCTGGACGAGCCGACCTCCGGTCTCGACCCGGGCATGGACCGCGATGTCATGCAGCTGCTGCGCGGCCTCGCCGACGACGGCCGTACGGTCCTCGTCGTCACGCACTCGGTGGCCGAGCTGGCGATCTGCGACAAACTCCTCGTGATGGCGCCCGGTGGCGCCGTCGCCTACTTCGGTCCGCCGGAGGAGGCGCTGAACTTCTTCGGCTACGAGACCTGGGCCGACGTCTTCTCCGCGTTCGAGAACTACCGCGACTACGACTGGGCGGGCCGCTGGAAGGGCTCGCAGCACTACCAGATGTACGCGGCGGACATCGACGCGGTGGCCCCGCAGTCGACGCAGATGCCGTCGGCGCAGGCGATGAAGCCGCCGAAGCCGCAGAGCTGGGGCTCCCAGCTGATGACGCTGATCCGCCGCTACGCATCGGTGATCGCGTCGGACAGGGGCTTCCTGGCGCTGACGGTGATCCTGCCGGCCGTCCTGGGCTCGGTCAGCCTGCTCATCGACAACGGCAAGACGCTGTTGGTCAACGACAAGGTGCTGCCCTCGGGCGCCCATGTCGCGAACGGCACGGCCACGACCGTGCTGCTGATCCTCGCGGTCGGCGCGTGCTTCGCGGGCGCCGCCAACTCGGTCCGTGAGCTGATCAAGGAACGGGTGATCTACGAGCGGGAACGCGCGACGGGCCTGTCGCGTTCGGCGTACCTGATGTCCAAGGTGATCGTCCTCGGGGTGATCACCCTGTTGCAGGGCGCTCTGGTCGGCGCCATCGGCTTCGGCAGCCGTGAGGTGCCGGCCCAGGGGCTGATCCTCAAGAGCCTGCCCAAGATCGAGCTCACGCTGCCGATCATGGCTCTGGGCTTCGTGTCGATGATGTTCGGTCTGATCATCTCTTCGCTGGTGAAGACCGCGGAGAAGACCATGCCATTGCTGGTCATGTTCGCGATCGTCCAGGTCGTCTTCACCGGCTGTCTGTTCATCCTGAACGGCACGGTCGGCGTCAACCAGTTCTCGTACCTGATGCCGGCCCGCTGGGCGGTGGCCGCGTCCGGGGCCACGCTGGACCTGAACAACATCTTCCCGAACCAGGACGACCCGACGAGCACGGACCCGCTGTGGAACCACACGGCCGGGGCCTGGACCCTGGACATGATCGCGCTGATCGTCCTCGGTGTCGTCTGCGGCTTCTTCGTGGCCCGCTTCCTGCGCCGCCACGAGCCCGAGGTCATGCGCAAGTAGAGGCCCGGGAACGACGCGAGGGCGGCACCCCGGATCGGGGTGCCGCCCTTCGGCGTCTGTGTGGGAACTCCGCGCTGAGTCCTCAGTAGGCGCTGTTGACGTTGTCCATCGAGCCGTACTTGTCGGCCGCGTAGTTGGCGGCGGCGGTGATGTTGGCGACCGGGTTGTAGATGTCCCACGAGGTGCCGGCCACGTGGTACGCCTTGAACGTCGGCGGGATGACCTGGAGCAGGCCCTTCGACGGGATGCCGTTGATGGCGTTGACGTCCCAGTCGTTGATGGCCATCGGGTTGCCCGAGGACTCACGAAGGATGTTGCGGTGCAGGCCCTCGTAGGAGCCGGGGATGCCCTTCGACTTCATGATGTCGAGGGACTCGCGGATCCAGCCGTCGAGGTTGTTGGCGTACGTCTTCGCGGCGACCGTCTGGAGCTTGATGCGCTGCGTGGAGCGGCTCGCGACGGCGGTCTTGGCGCGCTCGGCGACGGCCTTCTTCTTCGCGGCGGCCTGGACGGCCGCCTTCTTCTTGACGGCCACTGTGTGGGCCGCCACCGCGTGCGCCGCCTTCTTCTTCACCGCGGCCGCGGAGTCGGCCGCGGCCTTGTGCTTCGCCGCGATGGCCTGGGCCTTCAGGTCGGCACCGGCCAGGGCGCCGGTGACGCCGGCCTTGACGTCCTTTATCTGGTGCTCGCTGTAGGCGACCTGCGCCGTGGGGGCGGCGGCGTCGTCCGTGGTGGTGTGCGAGTTGCCCGGTACCAGGGAGAACGCGAGGGCGGCGGCACCGAGGGTGGCCACACCGGCGATCGAGAGCTTGTGGAGCTTGGTCAGCGTCGGACGATGACCAGGAGTGTTGATGTTCTTGGGCATGACTGATGGACCTCTTCGAATAGCGCGGAGGTCGCTCTTCGTCCCGGCGGGGGACTGTGTTTCCGGAACAAACGCTGCGGGGGAGAACCCGCCGCGCTGAGCGACAACGCAATTCTTAGCGGTCGCAAAATGCCCTGGCAAAGCTGTGACGTACGAAGCCCGATAGTGGACACGGATGGGGCAAATCGGGGCAGACTGGCATGTCTTCCCTGGTCATCTTGTCCCTTTTATCTCCTATGCTCCTTCGTACGTGACCTGCACCCTATGCGCGGGCTCACAGGGGCCTCAGATCATTCTGACCGGGAGTTGCGAGAGCAATGCTCAGAGTGAGGACTCTCCTCCGGGAGGAGGAGGTGCACGTCCCCGAACTCGTGCCAGAGGTAGCCCGTACGCACTGCCGCGTCGTACCCGCGGTCGATCGCCGCCCCTCCCGCTATGGCCTCGAGCATCAGCAGATGCGAGGCCTCCGGCTCGTGCAGCCCGGTCAGCAGCCCGTCGACGGCCCGCACGCCGCGCTCCGGGGTCACCACGAGGCCGGTCCAGCCCTTCGCCGCCCGGACCAGCCCGTCCGCGCCGGTCGCGGACTCGACGGCCCGCACGGCCGTCGTACCGACCGCGATGATCCGGCCCCCGCCGGCCCGCGCCGCGTTGATCAGCCGGGCCGACACCGCCGGCACCTCGTACCGCTCCGGATACGGCGGCTCGTGCGCCTCCGCCGACGCGACCCCCGTGTGCAGCGTGACCGGCGCGAACTGCACTCCCCGGCTCACCAGCTCCGCCACCAGCCGCGCGGTGAAGGGGCGCGCCGCGCTCGGCATCTCCGCGCTCCCCGTACCGTCGCCGGACGGCAGCGCGAACACCGTCTGGTACA
The DNA here is from genome assembly GCF_055588305.1 of Streptomyces sp. NPDC042002. NCBI lineage: Bacteria > Bacillati > Actinomycetota > Actinomycetes > Kitasatosporales > Streptomycetaceae > Streptomyces > Streptomyces sp. NPDC042002. Next base: position 614,935 of record NZ_JBVJCT010000001.1, read on the forward strand.
CGGACAGCGGCTGGTCCCGTTCCGTATAGGAGTAGCGAATGGGCCGCCCGTGCCGCCGCAGCAGCCTCAGTACGTCCGGGTCCGACACCCGCCCCCACCACAAGCGCGGGCTGCGCGCGGTCAGTGGCTCCTCCAGGACGAGGCGTACGTCCCCGGGCAGGCACACCACTGTCCCCGCGGGGCCGCCCGCACGCGCACGCGTGGTCCCCCTTCCGTCGGGGTCCCGCAGTTCGACCGCCCACCGTCCGTCATCGCCCCGCGTGGAGAAATGCACCACCACGCGCGCGCGGTCGATCCGCCCGTCCACGGCCGCCGCCAGGGTGGCCGAGGTGTTCACGATCAGCAGGTCCCCGGCCCGGAGCTGCCCGGGCAGTTCCACGAACGCGTGATGCGACACCTCGGTACCGCGCGACACCAGCAGCCGTACGGAATCCCGGTCGCGGCCGGGACCGCGCTGCTCCGCCGGCACCCGCGCCGACAGCTCCTCCGGAAGGCTTCCCCACTCCCGGCCGCGCCCGGCCGGAGGAACGCCCATCGCCGTCGTCACCGCTCCTCCAGCAGGGCCTCAGCCGCGTAGCGTCCGCTGGCCGGCCGCTCGTCGAGCAGGCGCAGAAAGGCCGGAACCACACGGTCCGGCGCCGGCCTCGGAGCGTCGTCGTCCGGTACGGCCGCCGCATAGAGGTCCGTGCCCATGTCCCCGGGGTCCACCGCCCACACCCGCAGGCCGGGCTCCTCCGCTCCGAGGACCGCCGAGAGACGGTCGAGAGCGGCCTTCGAGGCGCCGTAGCCGCCCCAGGTCTCGTACGCCTCCGCCGCGGCGTCCGAGCTGATGCCGACGACCGCGCCCGCCCCGGCCGCCCTCAGCAGCGGCAGCGCCTCCTGGATCAGGCCCAGCGCGGCGACCACATTGACCTCCAGGGCCTGCCGCAGACCGTCCAGGCCCAGCTCCTCCAGACGCACCAGCGGCTCCGCGCCCAGCGCGCTCGCGTTGTTCACGAGCAGGTCGACACCGCCCAGCCTCCGGGCCGCCGCCACCAGCGCGGCGCGGTGACCGGCGTCCGTGACGTCCCCGGGCAGGGCCGCCACACGCGTCCCGTACGCGGACAGCGCCGCCGCGGTCTCCTCCAGCACCCCGGCCGTCCTGGCGTCGAGCACCAGATCCCAGCCGCGCTCCGCCAGAGCCGCGCCGAGCGCCCTCCCCAGCCCCTTCGAGGCCCCCGTGATGATCGCTACCGGCATGACATCCGTCCCCTCGCTCCGACCGCCTTCCCGGCGGGTGTCCTCACGGTAGGAACGGGGCCCGCCCGGCCGCCTCGTGCGCGGGCCGCAATGATCAGGGGCCCTTCGTCCTAGGCCCAATGGCCGGGCGGACACCGCACAGGTCCGATACGCGCTGTCACACCCCGCCGGTACTTTGGGGTCATGAGTCACGGACCCCGGTCGGGCCTGTACGCGGTGAGCTCCGCGCTGCTGGCCATGAGCAGGCATCTCGAAGTGCGCGACGTCCTCAAGACGATCGTCGCTTCGGCCCGCGAACTGCTCGACGCGCAGTACGCGGCACTCGGCGTGCCTGACGACCACGGCGGCTTCGCCCAGTTCGTCGTCGACGGGGTCAGCGACGCGCAGTGGAAAGCCATCGGGCCGCTCCCGCGCCAGCACGGCATCCTCGCCGCGATGCTGCGCGAGGCCCGCCCCGAGCGCCTGGCCGACGTCCGCAAGGACCCCCGTTTCGAGGGCTGGCCCGAGGCCCACCCCGACATGTCCGACTTCCTGGGCCTGCCCATCCGCGACGGCGACGAGATCATCGGCGCGCTCTTCCTCGCGAACAAGCTGCCTTCCGCGGAGGGACAGCCGTGTCCCACGCCGGACGGCAGGTGCGGCTTCACCGAGGACGACGAGGAACTCCTCACGATCCTCGCCCAGCACGCGGCGATCGCCCTGACCAACGCCCGGCTCTACGAACGCAGTCGCGAGCTCACGATCGCCGAGGAGCGCTCCCGGCTCGCGCACGAACTGCACGACGCCGTCAGCCAGAAGCTGTTCTCCCTGCGCCTCACCGCCCAGGCCGCCGCCACCCTCGTCGACCGCGACCCCTCCCGCGCCAAGGGCGAACTCCAGCACGTGGCCGCGCTCGCCGCCGAGGCCACCGAGGAACTGCGCGCCGCCGTCGTCGAGTTGCGCCCCGCCGGCCTCGACGAGGACGGTCTGGTCGCCACCCTGCGCACCCAGATCCAGGTCCTCGACCGCGCCCACTCCGCGCGCGTGACCTTCGCCAGCCACGGCGTACGAGCGCTGCCCGCCTCCCAGGAGGAGGCCATGCTGCGGGTCTCCCAGGAGGCCCTGCACAACGCGTTGCGGCACTCCGGCGCGACCCGCGTCGACGTCACCCTGGACCGGCGCGGCCCCGGCGCCGTCCTGCACGTCACCGACGACGGCAGCGGCTTCGACCCCACCGCGATACGCAGCGCCGGCCGCCATCTCGGCCTGGTGTCGATGCGGGACCGGGCGAGCGGGGTCGGCGGCACACTCACCGTGGAATCGGCGCCCGGAAAGGGCACCGTGATCGAAATGGAGGTTCCTGGTGGCTGACGCGATCAAGGTGCTGCTCGTCGACGACCACCAGGTCGTCCGCCGGGGACTGCGCACCTTCCTCGAAGTGCAGGACGACATCGAGGTCGTCGGAGAGGCGTCCGACGGGGCCGAAGGCGTCGACCGTGCCGAGGAGTTGAAACCGGACGTCGTCCTCATGGACGTCAAGATGCCGGGGATGGACGGCGTCGACGCGCTGCGCAAGCTCCGTGAACTCGCCAACCCCGCGCGCGTGCTGATCGTCACCAGCTTCACCGAGCAGCGCACGGTGGTGCCGGCGCTGCGCGCGGGCGCCGCCGGGTACGTCTACAAGGACGTGGACCCCGACGCGCTGGCCGGAGCCATCCGCTCGGTCCACGCGGGGCACGTCGTCCTCCAACCCGAGGTCGCAGGGGCCCTGTTGTCCCAGGAGGTGGTCAACTCGGGTCAGGGGAGAAGCGGTTCGCTCACCGAGCGGGAGCGTGAGGTCCTCGGCCTGATCGCGGACGGCCGCTCCAACCGGGAGATCGCCCGCGCCCTCGTCCTCTCCGAGAAGACGGTGAAGACCCACGTTTCGAACATCCTGATGAAGCTCGACCTCGCCGACCGCACCCAGGCCGCGCTCTGGGCCGTACGCCACGGAATCGCGGACTGACCGTCAGGAGGCCGCCCACCAGGGGATCCGTGCCCCGGCGCACTCCCCTGGAGAACGGGCGGGACGTGCCGCCGCGCGACAACTCGGAGGGTTCCGCTCCGGGATGAGATTCATACCGTCGGGTGTATGTCACCCGGATGGCGCATCCTCCCCGGGGTCCGGCCGTTCTCCAGTGCGCCGCGGCGGTCCGCCGCGGTGTTCGCGAGGAGGGGTTTCGCAAGTGAAGAACCTGAAGAAGTTCACAGCCGTCGCGATGGTGGCGGGCGGCCTGGTCGCCGCCGGTGCGGGCATGGCCTCGGCGACGGACGGCGCGTCGGCGGGCGGCGCCGCCGTGGGCTCCCCAGGGGTCGTCTCCGGCAACCTCGTCCAGGCCCCGGTCGACGTTCCGGTGAACGTGGTCGGCAACAGCGTGAACGTCATCGGCGCCCTGAACCCGGCCTTCGGCAACCTCGGCCTCAACCACTGAGGTTCCCCACCGGAACGACCACGACCACCGGCCTTCCAGGGTGTCCCTGGGGGGCCGGTCGGCTTGTCGGCTCATCGGCGGACTGAACCGGACGGGGCAATCCGTACGGTCATCCCGTGCCGTCCCCGACTCCCCGGCGTTGCTCAGCGTACGACCCGCGGCAGGGTCGGATCCGTATACGCAGGAGGAACACTTCCCATGAACATCGCCAAGAAGGCCGCCCTGGCCGTCACCGTCGCCGGTATCGCCGCGGGCGCTTGTGCCGGTGCCGCCGTCGCCGACTCGGGTGCCAAGGGCGCGGCCGCGAAGTCGCCGGGCGTCGGCTCGGGCAACGTCGTCCAGCTCCCGGTCCACATCCCCGTGAACGTGGTCGGGAACAGCGTGAACGTCATCGGCGCCCTGAACCCGGCGTTCGGCAACGTGGGCGTCAACGGCTGAGCCACCGCCGGCCACAGGGGCCCCGCGAACGGAAACGTTTCGCGGGGCCTTTCCCACGCCACACCGACCAGGGCTCCCGGGCCCCCGGACCACGCGAAGCACCCGAGGCACCCGAGCCTTCGGGCGCCCGAGGGTCCGCCCTGTCGGCGGCCGGAGTGCCCGGGCACGTGACCCGGACAGGGCGCCGGACACCCCCGAGCGCCGGGGGCGCACGGAGGCCGCCGCGCCCCGGAACGCGAGCCACACGAGCCCGAGCGAGCAGGACACCTCAGATGCCAGTGCGCCCGCAGAACCCGGCGATCGACGCAAGCCCCTGAGCGAGCAGGGACACCCCAGGTGCCCGCGCGCCCCGAGAACCCGGCGATCCACGCCAGCCCCGCGCGCGCAGGACACCCCAGGCCCCCGTGCGCGCAAGCAGGACACCCCAGGGTGTTCGTGCGCCCGGGGACCCCGCCGATCCACGCAGCCCCGAGCGAGCAGGACACCCCAGGTGCCCGCGCGCTCGGCGAACCCCGGCCACTCAAGGCACCCGCATCCCGCGCTGAGCGGCGTTCAGCGCGGCCCGCGCTCGCGTTCCTCCACGAAGGCGTTGTACGCGGCCACCTGCGCCCGCCGCGCCGTCCGCTCCACCGGCCGCAACGCCTCGGCCCGAGCGGCGATCTCCGACGCGCTCACCGCCCCGCCGTGTCCGCTCTCGTACGCCACGGAAATCAGCATCCCGACCCGCTGAGCCAGCTCCAACACGCGTACCGCACGCGGCGGGTACCCGGGGGCAAGCACCTCCCGCCCCCGCTCGGCCCGCGCCCGGTACGCCTCGATCGCCGCCGCCGCGACCGGCCCCGACCCGGCCACATCCAGCCGGGACAGCACCTCCGTCGCGTCGCGGAGCGCCTCCGCCAGCTCCCGCTCGGCCTCCCCGAGCGAGGGCACATCGGCGGGCGGCGCCTCGCGGACGGCGAGACAGTGCCAGACGACCTCGACATGCACATCGCCGACGGGCCCGGCCTCGTACATCTCCGGCACGAGCCCCAGCGCCGCGCCGTGACACACCACGGCCTCCTCGGCGTCGAGGGCGCGCGCGTTGAACGCGGGCGGCCCGCTGAGCCCGAGCGGATGCCCCGGCGCGGGCAGCGCGACCCGCAGTCCGGTCGCCCCGAGCCTGCGCAGCCGGCCGAGGGCGAGCGTCAGCCCGACCGGCGCCGCCTCCCCGGGCAACCCCTCGACCCGGTGCACCGCGTCGTCCCCGACGATGGCGAGCACGGCGTCGTCCGGAGAAACAAGTCCGGCCAATAGGGCATTTCCCCATGCCGTCAGCTGTCCTGAGCGTGGTTCCGAGAGCATGCCCCCACCCTAAGGACCGGCCGATGGATCGGTGCGGCCGACCGGTGGCGTAGGTTTTCCCTGGGGGCTTCGTCCACAGACGTAAGCGACGGCCGAGACTGTAATGGGAGACAACGCGCTCATGAGCGATGTACTGGAGCTGGTGGACGTATCCGTGGTCCGCGAGGGCCGGGCTCTGGTGGACCAGGTCTCCTGGTCGGTCAAGGAGGGGGAGCGCTGGGTCATCCTCGGCCCCAACGGCGCCGGGAAGACGACCCTCCTGAACGTCGCCTCCAGCTACCTCTTCCCCAGCGCGGGCACCGCCACGATCCTCGGTGAGACCCTCGGCCAGGTCGACGTCTTCGAGCTGCGACCGCGCATCGGCATCGCCGGAATCGCGATGGCCGAGAAGCTTCCCAAGCGCCAGACCGTCCTGCAGACGGTCCTCACCGCCGCGTACGGCATGACCGCCGGGTGGCACGAGGACTACGAGGACATCGACGAGAAGCGCGCCCGCGCCTTCCTCGACCGCCTCGGCATGAGCGACTACCTGGACCGCAGGTTCGGCACCCTCTCCGAGGGCGAGCGCAAGCGCACCCTGATCGCCCGCGCGCTGATGACCGACCCCGAGCTGCTGCTCCTCGACGAGCCCGCGGCCGGCCTCGACCTCGGCGGCCGCGAGGATCTCGTGCGCCGCCTCGGCCGGCTCGCCCGCGACCCGATCGCCCCCTCCATGATCATGGTCACGCACCACGTCGAGGAGATCGCCCCCGGCTTCACCCACGTCCTGATGATCCGTCAGGGCAAGGTGCTCGCCGCCGGCCCGCTGGAGCTCGAACTCACCTCGCGCAACCTCTCCCTCTGCTTCGGCCTCCCGCTCGTCGTCGAGCAGGTCGGCGAGCGCTGGACCGCGCAGGGCCTTCCGATGGCCTGAACCGTCTCGGCAGGCGGACGCACACCCGTCACCCGGCGTACCCAACTTGATCGCGCGCTCTGTCCGCCGGGGGAGTGCGGTCCTACCATGACCATGTGAACGACATCAACGCATGGGTGTGGTGGCTGGTCGGGGCGGCCGGACTCGGCATCCCGCTCGTGGTGACCGCCATGCCGGAGTTCGGCATGCTCTCCGTGGGCGCCGTCGCGGCGGCGGTCGCCGCGGGCCTCGGCGGCGGTGTCGTCCTCCAAGTGCTGGTCTTCGTGGTCGTGTCGGTCGCGCTCATCGCCGTCGTACGCCCCATCGCCGCTCGGCACAGCGCGCAGCGCCCCCAACTCGCCACCGGCATAGAGGCGTTGAAGGGCAAGCAGGCCATCGTCCTGGAGCGCGTGGACAGTTCGGGAGGCGGCCGCATCAAGCTCGGCGGAGAGATCTGGTCGGCGCGCGCCCTCGACGCCGGACTGGCCTACGAGGTGGGCCAGGAAGTGGATGTCGTGGACATCGACGGAGCGACGGCGATCGTCATGTGACCTCGCACAACGCAAGTGAACCGAACGCCCCACGTGGCAGACGACGTTCTGTCACACTCGTCCAGCAAGATCTTCAACACCCATGAGATCTTTCGGAATTACCGAGTGGAGAAGGGTACGGGGAGCATCGATGGAACCGATCATCATCGTCCTGATCATTCTGGTGGTGTTGGTCTTCATCGCCCTGATCAAGACCATCCAGGTCATCCCACAGGCCAGCGCCGCCATCGTCGAGCGCTTCGGCCGCTACACACGGACACTGAACGCCGGCCTGAACATCGTCGTCCCGTTCATAGACTCGATCCGCAACCGCATCGACCTGCGTGAACAGGTCGTCCCGTTCCCTCCGCAGCCGGTGATCACCCAGGACAACCTGGTCGTCAACATCGACACCGTCATCTACTACCAGGTCACCGACGCGCGGGCCGCGACGTACGAGGTCGCCAGCTACATCCAGGCGATCGAGCAGCTCACCGTCACCACGCTGCGCAACATCATCGGCGGCATGGACCTGGAGCGGACCCTGACCTCCCGCGAGGAGATCAACGCGGCCCTGCGCGGCGTCCTCGACGAGGCCACCGGCAAGTGGGGCATCCGCGTCAACCGTGTCGAGCTGAAGGCGATCGAACCGCCCACCTCCATCCAGGACTCGATGGAGAAGCAGATGCGCGCCGACCGAGACAAGCGCGCCGCGATCCTCACCGCGGAAGGCATCCGGCAGTCGCAGATCCTCACCGCCGAGGGTGAGAAGCAGTCCGCGATCCTGCGCGCCGAAGGTGAGGCCAAGGCCGCGGCCCTGCGCGCCGAGGGTGAGGCCCAGGCCGTCCGTACGGTCTTCGAGGCCATCCACGCCGGAGACCCGGACCAGAAGCTCCTCTCCTACCAGTACCTCCAGATGCTCCCGAAGATCGCCGAGGGCAACGCCAACAAGCTCTGGATCGTGCCCAGCGAGATCGGTGACGCGCTCAAGGGCCTCAGCGGCGCCATGGGCAACTTCGGTGGGCTGGGCGGGGGTTCGGGCTCGGGCAACCGTGGATCCTCCTCGGACTCGGGCGGCGGCACCGAACGCCGCGAGAAGCCGTCCATCACGGACTGACGCCGTACGACGATGGGGCCCACCTCGCGCGAGAGGTGGGCCCCATCGTCGTACGGGCTACGCGGCCGGCTGGGCCAGCCACTCCGGCAGCGCGGCGAAGTCGTCCCGGCCGAGCGCCAGCAGCATGGCGTCCGCGGGTGTCGGCTCGAACGGCTGCCGCAGCAACGGCATCTGGGCCTGCTCCGGCGTACGGTCCGCCTTGCGTTGATTGTCCTCCGTGCAGGAGGCCACCGTGTTCAGCCACGAGTCCTGGCCGCCCTGGGCACGCGGGACCACGTGGTCCACGGTCGTGGCCCGGCGGCCGCAGTAGGCGCACCTGTGCCGGTCGCGTACCAGCACACCCCGCCTCGACCACGGTGCTTGTCTTCGGAACGGCACCCGGACGTAGCGGCAGAGCCTGATCACCCGGGGCACGGGTATGTCCAGCGCGGCTCCGCGCATGCGCAGTTCGGGGTGGGCCTGCTCGACGACGGCCTTGTCCTGCAGCACCAGAACGACGGCTCGGTTCAACGTCACCGTCGACAGCGGCTCAAAGCTCGCGTTCAGTACCAGCGTGTCCCGCATCCAGCCCACCTCCTCTTGCGCACCGGCCCACCTGCGGCGGGCTGGGATCAACTCTGGCCGGGCACGCCGAGATGGACAACGCAATAAAAAATGCCCGCCCCTGATCACTTCCATGACCAGAGGCGGGCAAACGTTCGGTGAACGTCAGTCTGCGGCGGGAGAGGCGTACTCACCGATCAACTGGGCGCGCGCCAGCGTGTGGAACCGCAGATTGAAGCCCACCACGGCGGGCGACACCTCCGCGTCGGGACCGAGCTTCTCCTGATCCACGGCGTACACCGTGAAGACGTACCGGTGCGCGGGATCCCCGGCCGGCGGCGCGGCGCCACCGAAGTCCCGGGACCCGTAGTCGTTGCGCACCTGGACCGCGCCGTCGGGCAGCCCCTCGAACTTGCCGCTGCCCGCACCCGTCGGCAGCTCCGTCACCGAGGCCGGGATGTCGAACACCACCCAGTGCCAGAACCCGCTCCCCGTCGGGGCGTCCGGATCGAAGCACGTCACGGCGAAGCTCTTGGTCTCCGGCGGAAAGTACTCCCAGCTCAGCTGCGGCGAGGTGTTCCCGGCCGCGTAGACCTGCGCGTCCTTCAGCACCGCGCCCGCCTCGAAATCCTCGCTGGCGACCGCGAACGCCGGCACCGGCGGATGGAAGTCGTGCGGGAGCGGCGGCCTCTTGAGCTCGGTCACGTCAGTACCTCCTGAACGGCGGAATCTCTGCTCCGAGCCTATGACCTGTCCGGCCGATCACGACGGAGGACGCCGACGCTGCCTGGTCCTAGAACCAGCTGCGCTTGCTGCCGACCTCCGACAGCCAGTGGTTCAGGTACCCGGCCCAGTCCGTGCCCTGGAAGTCGTGCAGACCCACCTCGAAGGAGCGGTACGAGTCGCTGCCCTCACTGAAGAGACCCGGCTTCTTGTCCATCTCCATGATGACGTCCATCGCCCGGTCGTCCGCGACGAAACTCAGCTCGACCTGGTTCAGCCCGCGGTACTGCGACGGCGGGTGGAACTCGATCTCCTGGTAGAACGGCAGCCGCTGACGCGTGTTCCGGATGTGGCCGCGCTCCATGTCCGCGTTCTTGAAGCGGAAGCCCAGCTGGATGAAGGCGTCGAGAATCGCCTGCTGCGCCGGCAGCGGGTGCACATTGATCGGGTCGAGGTCACCCGAGTCGATGGCGCGGGCGATCTCCAGCTCGGTGGTCACACCGATGTGCATTCCGCGCAGGCTCTGCCCGTCGATCATGGTGATCGGCGTCTCCCACGGAATCTCCAGCCCGAACGGGACCGAGTGCACGGCACCCGCCTGCAGCTGGAAGGCTCCGCCGAGCCGCAGCTTCGTGAACTCGATGTTCTGCTTGTACTCCTGGTCGTCGTGGCCCTCGACCTCGACCGTGGCCTGCAGGCCGACCGACAGCCCCTCGATCGACTGGTCGACCGAACCACCCTGGATCCGCACCTCACCCTGGACGACGCCGCCCGGAACGGTGTTGGCCTCGGTCAGCACCGTCTCGACCGAAGCCCCACCGGCCCCCAAGCTCGCAAGCAGCCGCTTGAACCCCATGTCGTCACTTCCTCCCCAGGCAACGCCTGTTCCGTCCTCTGTCCGCATGGATCCCTTGATCCCTACAAACGCGATCCGGCCCCGACCGGTTCCGCGTCCTCACCCTTACAAGGGAGAGGACCCCTGACCACCCCGCCGACAGGCATCCGTCCGGACTGTTCCGAACCGCTCCGGACGCCGCCGGGACGGAGGGACTACGCTCGTACGCCATGATCGCGGCCCCTGACCGTACGCCCCTGACGCGGGACTTCTTCGACCGCCCTGTACTGGACGTCGCCCCCGACCTGCTGGGACGCGTCCTTGTTCGTGTCACCCAGGACGGTCCGATCGAACTGCGCCTCACCGAGGTCGAGGCCTACGACGGTCCGAACGACCCCGGATCGCACGCCTACCGCGGCCGCACGGCCCGCAACGGCGTGATGTTCGGGCCGCCCGGGCATGTGTACGTCTACTTCACCTACGGCATGTGGCACTGCATGAATCTGGTGTGCGGTCCGGAGGGCAGACCCAGTGGTGTCCTGCTCCGGGCCGGCGAGGTCACCGAGGGCGTGGACCTCGCCCGCAAACGTCGACTCTCGGCCCGATATGACAAGGAACTGGCCAAAGGGCCGGCCCGCCTCGCGACGGCACTGGGGGTGGACCGGTCACTCGACGGCGTGGACGCCTGCGGTCCCGCGGGTTCGCCTCTGACCCTGCTCAGGGGTACTCCGGTCCACTCCCACCAGGTGCGTAACGGGCCGCGCACCGGAGTCTCCGGCGACGGAGGCGTCCATCCCTGGCGCTTCTGGGTCGACGACGACCCGACGGTGAGCCCTTATCGCGCCCACGCGCCCCGCCGCCGCTCAACTTGACGCGCCCCTGGGGGATCCGTAATGTAGCCCGAGCCGCTTGAACCGGTTACGGCGTTTCAGCCAGCAGCCGAGAGCGGCCAATCCACTACCTACGACTTCCCTCCAGCCGGGGCTTATTCGGCGTGCCTGCATGCCTGAATTCGAACTCGCGGAATCTCGATTATGAGGCGCCGAGGGAATCGGCTAACGTAGTGAATGTCGAAAGGCCGCGAAACGCAAAAGCGCTGAAAAGGCCTGAAGACAAGCCCCGCTGACTGGGAGTCAGGCCCGAAAGGATCTGATAGAGTCGGACTCGCCGGAAAGGGAAACGCGGAAGCGGGAACCTGGAAAGCGCCGAGGAAATCGGATACGGAAACGGTCTGATAGAGTCGGAAACGCAAGACCGAAGGGAAGCGCCCGGAGGAAAGCCCGAGAGGGTGAGTACAAAG
>NZ_JBVJCT010000002.1:0-68222 GCF_055588305.1 Streptomyces sp. NPDC042002
CCCCCCCCCCCCCCCCCCCCCCCCCCCCCCCCCCCCCCCCCCCCCCCCCCCCCCCCCCCCCCCCCCCCCCCCCCCCCCCCCCCCCCCCCCCCCGGTGCCGTTGCGCGCGGCGGACGCGGCCGATGCCGCTCGGCGGGGGGCGGGTTCGGCGCCTCTCGGCGCGGCCGATTCCCGCCGACGCCTCTTTGTCGTCTCTTGACCTGCTCATGCCAGAACCCTCACCATGAGCGCCACACCCGCACCAGGCACGTCACCTTGAGCCACTCCCCAGCTCCACTCCCCCACAATTCCGGAGATCCCGGGATTACCGGAGAAACAAGGAGACACCATGCGATTTCGCCCACGCGGCAGCGCACGTGCCGACGGCAGGGGCAGAGGCGGCCGACGCTCCGCCGCCCTGGCCGTCCTCGCCGCGCTCGCCCTCGCGGCTCCCCTGACCGCCACCGCCACCGACGCCACGGCGAGCGGGGCCAGGGCTCTTCGGCCCTCGCCCGACGACGTCAGGCAGTACGAGATCCACCAGAGCTCGACCCCCGCGTCCCGTACGGAGATCCAGCGGTCGGGCGTCACCGTGGACGAGGCCGACGAGGAGACCGTGGTCGTCTCGGGCCGCGCCGACCAGATCGCCACGCTGCGCCGACAGGGCTACGACGTCTCGCTGTTGGGCTCCGCGCCCGACCGTGCCGCCTCCGCCGGCGACGTGCGCCTCTTCGACTTCCCGACGGCGGACTCGAAGTACCACAACTACGCGGAGATGAACGCGGAGATCGACCAGCGGCTCGCGGCCTACCCGAGCATCATGAGCAAGAAGGTGATCGGCAAGTCGTATCAGGGCCGGGACATCGTCGCCATCAAGGTCAGCGACAACGTCGCCACCGACGAGAGCGAGCCCGAGGTCCTGCTCACCTTCCACCAGCACGCCCGCGAGCACCTCACGGTCGAGATGGCGCTGTACCTGCTGCGCGAACTCGGGGCCGGCTACGGCAGCGACTCCCGTGTCACCGACATGGTGAACAACCGCGAGATCTGGATCGTCCCGGACCTCAACCCGGACGGCGGCGAGTACGACATCGCGAGCGGCTCCTACCGCTCGTGGCGCAAGAACCGCCAGCCCAACTCCGGCTCCTCGTACGTCGGTACGGACCTGAACCGCAACTGGAACTACAAGTTCGGCTGCTGCGGCGGCTCTTCGGGGTCCACGTCCTCCGAGACCTACCGCGGCGCGTCGGCCGAGTCGGCGCCCGAGGTGAAGGTGGTCGCCGACTTCGTGCGCGGCCGGGTCGTCGGCGGGAAGCAGCAGATCACCGCCGGGATCGACTTCCACACCTACAGCGAGCTGGTGCTGTGGCCGTTCGGGTACACCACCTCCGACACGGCGACGGGGATGACGGCGGACGACGCCAACGCCTTCAAGGCCGTCGGCCAGAAGATGGCCGCGAGCAACGGCTACACGGCCGAGCAGTCCAGTGATCTGTACATCACGGACGGCTCGATCGACGACTATCTCTGGGGCACCCAGAAGATCTTCGACTTCACCTTCGAGATGTACCCGACGTCCAGTTCCGGCGGCGGCTTCTATCCGCCCGACGAGGTCATCGAGCGGGAGACGTCCCGCAACCGGGACGCGGTGCTCCAGCTCCTGGAGAACGCCGACTGCATGTACCGGTCCATCGGCAAGGCGGCGCAGTACTGCGCCTAGGCCCCACACCGGCCCATCCGGCAGGTGACCGGGGATCCGCGCGCCCTTCGTGACCGGGCGCGCGGATTCCCGTACGGCCTAAGGCTTTTCGGCCGCGTTCTCGCTCTCGGCCTCGACCTCGTCGTCCTCGGACACGTCGGTTGCCTCGGACTCCTCCGCCGCCTCGGACGCGGCGACGGACGTGACGTCGTCGGCATCCCCGGTGGACTCGATGGCCTCGGCGTCCTCACCGTCCTCGAAGTAGGCGTCCAGGACGGCGTCGAGCTGCTCCTCCCACTCCTTGAAGCGTGCTCGGGCGTTCGCCTCGATCTCTATCGGATACCAGCGGCGCTCCGGCGTGTGCACCGTGATGGTGAACCGCTTGCCGAAGCGCGGCGACTCCGTCTCGACGGCGCCGATCTCGTCCCAGCGGAACTCCGCCTCCTGGTCGTCCAGGCGCAGCCGGACTCCGCTGTGGTCGGCCTTGATCGAGGCACGCCGGTCGGAGGCCTCGAAGACGGGACCGTCGGGGGCGGGGCCGGTTTCCGGGTCGGTCCCGGACTCCGTCTCCGTCCCGGCGTCGGTCTCCTCCTCGGGCACGGACTCCTCCGGGGTCTCGGCGGCGGGCGCCTCGTCGGACGCCGCGTCGTCGGAGACCGTCTCGTCGGAGACGGTCCCCTCGGACTCCACGACCGCGTCCTTCGGCTCCGCCGGCACGGGTGACGTAAGCCCGGGGATGTACGCCGGGTTCACCGCGGCGGCGTCCAGGGGCTGGCTCTTCGAACCTATGCGCTGCTCCACAGCGGGAAGTATGGTCGAAGATCCTGTGCCGGACACAGTCAGCCCCTACTTAGCGATGCCTCTGTTACACGAAGAGACTCATCGCGGCTGTACGAAGCGGCCGGCGGTCGCTGTACGAGGACGCCGACCGCGGCCGCACGAGGACGCCTGCCACGACTAGACGAAGACGCTGACCACCGCGGCCACGGCGAACCCCGCGACGGACAGCACCGACTCCAGGACGGTCCAGGTCCTGAGGGTGTCGCGCTCGCTGATGCCGAAGTACTTGGCCACCATCCAGAAGCCGCCGTCGTTGACGTGCGAGGCGAAGATGGAGCCCGCCGAGATCGCCATGATGACCAGGGCGACGAACGCCTGGGAGTGGTGGCCCTCGACGAGCAGCGGCGCGACGATGCCGGCCGTGGTGACGATCGCGACCGTCGCCGAACCCTGGGCGACCCGCAGGACCAGGGAGATCAGATAGGCCAGGACGATCACCGGGAGGCCGACGTCGTTGAAGGTGTCCGAGAGGGCCTGGGCGACTCCGCTCGCCTTCAGCACGGCGCCGAAGACACCGCCCGCGCCGACCACCAGGAGGATGTTGCCGACCGGCTTGAGGGACGAAGTCGACACCTTTTCCAGGGACTTGCGGGACCAGCCGCGCCGGATGCCGAGCAGGTAGTAGGCGAGGAGCAGGGCGATCGTGAGGGCGACGAACGGGCTGCCGAAGAACTCGATGACCGAGCGCGGGGTGGAGGGGTCGAGGGCGATCGAGGAGAAGGTGGCGGCGAGGATCAGCACCAGCGGCGTACCGATGATGCCGAGGACCGTGCCGAGCGGCACCGGCTTCTCCCGCGGCTCGGCGCCGTCCCCCGGGCTGTCGGCCTCACCCGGCAAGGGGGCACCCGCGCCCCGCTGTTCCTCGATGACGGCCCGCTTGGCCTCGGCCGCGGCCTCGACCATGTCCTGCGGTACGGGGACGAAGATCCGCTTGCCGATCCAGGCGGCGTAGACCCAGGCGGCCAGCACGGCGGGGACGCCGCAGACGATGCCCATGAGGATGACCCAGCCGAGCTGGACGTGCAGCAGTCCCGCGGCGGCGACCGGGCCGGGGTGCGGCGGCAGGAAGGCGTGGGTCATCGACAGACCGGCGAGCAGCGGCAGACAGTAGAGCAGGATCGACTTGCCGGACCGCTTGGCGGCGGCGTAGACGAGTGGCGCGAGGACGAAGATGCCGACGTCGAAGAAGACCGGGATGCCGAAGATCAGGCCGGTCAGGCCCATGGCGAGCGGGGCCCTCTTCTCCCCGAAGAGGTTGAGCAGCCGGGAGGCCAGCACCTCGGCGCCGCCGCTGACTTCGAGGATCGCGCCGAGCATCGTGCCGAGGCCGATGATGATCGCGACATGGCCGAGGATGCCGCCCATGCCGGTCTCGATGACCGACACGGCGGTGGACCGCTGGACCGTGCCGAACAGCTCCGTCACCGAGAGTCCGGCGGAGAGGCCGACGGCTATGGAGACGGCGAGCAGGGCGACGAACGGCTGGAGCCTGACCTTCATGATCAGGAAGAGCAGGAGCGCGATGCCGAGGGCGGCGACCGTGAGCAGTCCGGCTGTGCCGTCGAGAAGGAGCAGGAGACCACCGGTGTGCGGTGGTGTCTCCGGGGCCGGTGCTGTCGCGGCGAGCGGATACGACGACATGTCGGGAGGCCTCGTTTTCGTGGGTCCACAGAGCTTTCGGGCAGGGCGGATCGCGGTGCGGCACCCCGGGTTCCGCGGGTGCCGCACCGTGACGTCGTACGCGGTGCGGGAGTTGCGCGGGCGTGGGCCCGGAGGAGCGGTGTGCGGGGCAGGGGCCCGCACGGGCGACGTCAGCCGAGAACGGCGAGCACGTCGATCTCGACGAGGAGTCCGGCCGGCAGTCCGACGTAGACCGTCGTGCGGGCGGCGGGGGGCGCGGTGAGGCCCTGGTCCTCGAAGTACTGGTTGTAGATCTCGTTCATCTCGGCGAAGTGGCCGGTGTCCGTGAGGTAGACGCGGATCATCATCGCGTCGTCCCAGCCGGAGCCGCCCTCTTCGAGGATGGCCTTGACGTTGGCGAGGGTCTGGAGGGTCTGCTCGCGCAGGGTCGGTCCGGCGGGCGTCGGGGGCCTGCCCTCCTCGGCGGGCAGGAAGCCGACCTGGCCGGCGACCTGGAGGATGTTCCCCTTCCGCACACCGTGGGAGAACCTCGCGGGCGGGGCGGTGTGGGTCGAGGGGGTGAGGGCGATCTTGTCGGTCATGCGGTGATCATTTCTTCGGGTCTTCCTTCGTGGGGGCTTTGCCGGAGTAGTCGTGGCTGATGGCGTCCGCCGTACGGCGTACCAGCGGGAGCAGGGCGAGGAGTTCCTCGGCGGTGACGACGACGTTGGGCGCGGAGACCGACATGGCGGCGGCGACGCGTCCGTCGGCGCCGCGGACGGGGGCGGCCACGCAGTTGATGGATTCCTCGTGGCCGCCGAGGTCGGTGGCCCAGCCCTGTTCGCGCACCGCCGCCAACTCCTTCAGGAAGGCGGGGGCGTTGGGGGTCGAACGGGCCGTGTACATGGGGTAGTCGAGCTTGTCGGCGACGGCGCGGCGCTCGGCCTCGGGCAGATCGGCGAGGAGGAGTTTGGCCACCGCCGCGACGGTGATGGCGACGGGTCTGCCGATCCGCGAGTACATGCGCACCGGGTAGCGGCTCTCCACCTTGTCGATGTAGAGCACCTCGTTCTCCTCGTACACGGCGAGGTGGACGGTGTGTCCGCAGTTCTCGTTGAGGCGGACGAGGTGGGGGTGGGCGATCTCGCGGACGTCGAGGTTCTCGACGGCCTCCTGGGCGAGGGCGAAGAGCCGGGCGCCGAGGCGGTAGCGCTGGTCGGACTGGCGGTACACCAGGCCGTGTTCGTGCAGGGTGCGCAGCAGGCGGAGCGCCGTGGACTTGTGGACGCCGAGGCGGTCGGCGACCTGCCCGAGGTCGGCGGGGCCCTCGGCGAGCAGCGGCAGGATGCTCAGCGCTCGGTCGACGGTCTGGCTCATGGCGTACGTTCCTCCTCCGCGGCCCGTGCGTCGGCTTCGGTCCAGCCGGGGCCGAGACGAAGTGTCTCCCAGGCACGGTCGCCGAGAGCGGCCAGCCGGTCGGCGTGCCCTCGGGCGGGCGGCTCGGCGAGGTCGCCCGGCACGGTGAGGGCGGCGGCGGCCATCAGGTGGCCGTGCCGCAGCCGGTCGCGGACGGGAAGCCCGCGCAGGGTGGCGGAGAGGAATCCGGCGGCGAAGGCGTCCCCGGCGCCGACGGCCGCGACGACGTCGACCCGCAGCGCGCGGACGAAGGTGGCCGTGCCGACGGCTTCCCCGGTCCCCCGGGTGTCGTCCTGAGCCCCCCGGGCGGCGCCCTCGCTCCCGCCGGCGGTGTCCCTCGCCCCCTCGGCGGTGGCCGTCCCGCCGTCGGCGTTCTTGTCGAACGCGACCGCTCCGCCCTTGCCGTACTTGACGACCAGGACGGCCGGTTCGGGCAGCGCGTCGCGGATCGCGCGGGCCCCGCGCAGCCCCCAGGCCGCGCGGGCCTCGTCGTCCCCGACGAAGACGATGTCCGCGCCGCGCGCGAGGTCGAGCAGCACGCGGGGACCTTCGGGGGCACGCCACAGTCCCGGGCGGTGGTTGACGTCGAAGGAGACGAGGGGGCGGCCGGGCCGGGGGGCGGTCAGTTCGCGCATCAGGGCCAGACAGCCGTCGGACAGTGCGGCGGTGATGCCGGACAGGTGCAGCAGGCGGCCGGACCGGGCGGCTGCCAGGTCCACGTTGTGCGCGGTCATCGCGGAGGCGGCGGATCCGGCGCGGTAGTAGGCGACTTCGTGGGCGTCGGTCGCCCGGTCGCCCGCGGTGCGGAAGTAGACGCCGGTCGGGCGGTCGGGGTCGCGGCGTACGGCGGAAGTGTCGACGCCGTACGCGGTGATCGCCTCCACCAGGTGGTCGCCGAACCCGTCGGCGCCGACCCTGCCGACCCAGCGGGCGGAGTGACCGGCGCGGGCGAGCACGCAGGCCACGTTCGACTCGGCGCCGCCGATGCCCCGCTCGAAGGAGGGCACGTCGGCGAGGCGTCCGGCCCGGGTGGGCAGAAAGGTGACCATGGACTCGCCGAGCGCCACCAGGTCGACGGTGCCGGTGTCGGTGTCGACATCGATGTCGGCGTCGGGGGACGCGGCACCTGCGGGTCCGTTGCTGGTCACGGCGGTCGGGGCTCCTCGCTCTGGCGGCCGACGGCGGCGAACGGCACCGTTGACCCTGCGTTGGCTGGGATGTTAGACAGCAGTAAGCGACATACGCAATGAGCGTTGCACATGATGCAACGCAACTCGTCAACACGCAGACCCAGGAGGCCCCATGAGCGCCGACACCGCCGCCGAACCGCTGGCCGCTCTCGCGGCGGAGCGCGTCGACCACCGTTTCAAGGGCCTGCCTCCGGACGCGGACGGGCTGAGCGTCGGCGAGCTGGCCGCCCAGCGCCGCAACCTCTTCACGGACGGCTTCACCACCCCCGTCCTCGCCCTCTCCGCCGAGCGCCTGGCCCACAACCTCGAACTCATGGAGACGTACGCCACCCGGCACGGCCTCGCCTTCGCCCCGCACGGCAAGACGTCCATGGCGCCTCAGCTGTTCTGGCGGCAGATCGAGCACGGCGCCTGGGGCATCACCCTCGCGGTCCCCCACCAGGTGCGGGTGGCCCGGGAGTTCGGCATCGACCGGATCTTCCTCGCGAACGAACTCGTCGACCCCGCGGCCCTGCGCTGGATCGCCGCCGAGCTGGCCGGGGACCCGGACTTCCAGTTCGTCTGTTACGTCGACTCGGTGCGCGGTGTGGAGCTGATGGACGCCGCGCTGGGCGGGAGCGCCCGCCCGGTGGACGTCGTCGTCGAACTCGCCGCCGGCGAGGGCGCCCGTACCGGCGTGCGTACGGAGGAGGAGTGCGCGGCGGTCGCGGACGCGGTGGCCGCGACGGCGACGCTCCGGCTGGCCGGTGTCGCGGGGTACGAGGGCGAGGTCCCGGACGCGAACCCCGAGCGGGTGCACGCCTGGCTGCGGCGGCTGACGGCGCTCGCGGCTGCCTTCGACGGCGCCGGGCGGTTCAAGGGCCTGGACACGATCGTCGTCAGCGCGGGTGGCAGCGCCTGGTTCGACGCGGTCGCCGACGTCTTCGCGGAGATCCCCGAACTCTCGCTTCCCGTGCTGAAGTTGCTGCGTTCGGGCGCGTACGTCTCGCACGACGACGGCCACTACCGGAAGCTGACCCCCTTCACCCGCGTCCCGGAGGAGGGCGCCCTGCACCCGGCGTTCCGCCTCTGGTCGCAGGTCGTCTCCCGGCCCTCCCCCGGGCAGGCCTTCACCAACGCCGGCAAGCGGGACGCGGCCTACGACCTCGGCCTGCCGTTCGCCCAGGTGGTGCGCCGGGACGGCGAGGAGCGCCCCGCGGCCGGTATCGAGGTCAGCGGGCTCTCCGACCAGCACGCGTGGCTGCGTACGGCTCCCGGGGCGGACCTGGAGGTCGGCGACTGGTTCGGCATGGGCCTGTCCCATCCGTGCACGTCCTTCGACAAGTGGCAGCTGATCCCGCTGGTCGAGGCGGACGGCACGGTCGTCGACTACATCCGCACGTTCTTCTAGTCGATTACGTCCGCACGTTCCTCCAGGGTCGGGAGACACCCCATGGATCACGCCGATCTCGTCCTCCAGGACGTGGACGTCGCCGACGGCAGTGGCGCCCCCGCGTACCGCGCCGACGTGGCCGTCAAGGGCGGCCGGATCGTCGCGATCGTCCAGGAGGCCGCGGCGGCCGGCTGCCAACGGCCGCGCGGCACAAGGGAGCTGGACGCCGAGGGGCTCGTCCTCGCCCCCGGCTTCATCGACATGCACGCGCACAGCGACCTAGCGCTGCTGCGGGACCCGGACCACAGCGCGAAGGCCGCCCAGGGCGTGACCCTCGAAGTCATCGGCCAGGACGGCCTGTCGTACGCGCCGGTCGACGACCGTACGCTCGCCGAGGTCCGCCGGACGATCACCGGCTGGAACGGCCACGGCGACGACATCGACTTCACCTGGCGCTCCGTGGGCGAGTACCTGGACCGGCTCGACCACGGCTTCGACGGCGAGGGCATCGCGGTGAACGCCGCCTACCTCGTCCCGCAGGGCACCGTCCGGATGCTCGCCGTCGGCTGGGAGGACCGCGAGGCGACCCCCCAGGAGCTGGACCGCATGCGGCAGTTGGTGGCGGACGGACTGCGGGAGGGCGCGGTCGGCCTGTCCTCGGGACTGACGTACACCCCCGGGATGTACGCCCGGGACGCCGAACTCACCGCCCTGTGCCAGGTGGTGGCGGAGCACGGCGGCTACTACTGCCCGCATCACCGCTCGTACGGGGCGGGCGCCCTGAAGGCGTACGAGGAGATGGTGACCCTCGCGCGCGAGGCCGGCTGTCCGCTCCATCTCGCCCACGCCACCATGAACTTCGGCGTGAACGAGGGCAAGGCGCCGGACCTCCTCGCCCTGCTGGACAAGGCGCTGGCGGAGGGCGCGGACATCACCCTCGACACCTATCCGTACACCCCGGGGTGCACCACCCTGGTGGCGATGCTGCCGAGCTGGGCGGGCGAGGGCGGCCCCGAGGCGGTTCTCGCGCGGCTGCGGGACGACACGACCGCCGAGCGCGTCCGGCACCACATGGAGGTCGTGGGCGCGGACGGCTGCCACGGCGTTCCCATCGCGTGGGACACGATCGAGATCTCGGGGGTCAGCGACCCCGGCCTCGGCCCGTACGTGGGCCGGACCGTCCAGGAATCCGCCGGCCTGCGCGGCGAGGCCCCCTGGACCACCGCCCGGCGGCTGCTCATCGAGGACCGGCTCGGCCCGACGATCCTGCAGCACGTCGGCCACGAGGAGAACGTCCGGGCGATCATGCGGCACCGGGTACACACCGGCGGCTCCGACGGCATCCTGCGCGGCGACAAGCCGCACCCGCGCGCGTACGGCACCTTCCCGCACTATCTCGGCCGGTACGTACGGGAGTTGGGCGTCCTCTCGCTGGAGGAGTGCGTCGCCCATCTGACCGGCCGCCCGGCCGCCCGGCTGCGGCTGCCCGACCGCGGTCTCGTCCGCGAGGGGTACCGCGCCGACCTGGTCCTCTTCGACCCGGCGACGGTCGCGGCGGGTTCGACCTTCGCGGCGCCGCGCACCCTGCCGTCCGGCATCCCGCACGTCCTGGTCGACGGCCGTTTCGTCGTGGAGGACGGGCGCAGGACGGACGTCCTGGCGGGACGGACGGTCCGCCGTACGACGTGACCGCCCGCCCTCCCGCGGTCCTACGGCTTGGGCAGGACGCACCCGGTCGCGCTCAGGTTCAGCTTGTTGCCGGTCGTGAAGCAGGCCGGGATCTGGTAGGTCTCCTCGGCGTAGTTGATGCCCTCGTGGACGGTGACGTTGCCGTTCGCGTCGACCTCGCACGGGTTGTCCACCGTGCAGGTCTCACCGTCCTCGTTGCCGGTGTTGTTGACGGCGACGACCTTGCCGGTCGACTGGTCGATGACCGGCGAGCCCGAGGTGCCGCCGATCGTGTTGCAGGCGGAGGTGTAGCGGACCGAGTCCTTCCAGGTCCAGTCCCCCTCCTTGAGGCGGTACACGAACCCGTCGATGCTGCAGCTGTAGAGACGCTTCCAGTAGCCGGAGGCCACCGTGATGGCGGTGCCGGCGGTCGGGTGCGTGTCCTGCACGGTCAGCGCGCTGATGCCGTACGAGCTCTTGATGGTCGCGTACGTGCTGGTGAGCTGGTAGATCGTGATGTCGGTGTCGGTCATCGTCGAGTACGCGACCTTGCTCGCGCGCAGGGTCGCGACCTTGGTGCCCGCCGAGTTCAGCAGACCGAAGGTCCGGCTGGACGACTGGCCGACGATCACCTCACCGGGGTCCGGGAAGCCGGTCTCCAGGCAGTGGCCGTTGGAGAGCACGAGCGCCGGGTCGGTGTCCGCCGAGTTGGGGAAGCGGATGACCGAGCCGGAGCAGTTGCTGAGCGCGACGGTCCCGGCGAGGTTGACGGCCTGGAGGGTGGGCGCCGCCGCCTTGGTGCCCGCCGCGGTGTCCGTCGTGACGGCGGAAGCCGAGTGGGAAGCGAGTGCCGACTGTGGAGCGGGTGCCGCGACCGCGGGTGCCGCGCCCGCCCCGGCCAGTACCAGGGCGAACAGAGCGGCGACGAGAGGCTTTCTCATGTGGGGGTCCCCTCTTGCGACTTGGGGCGACCGAAGGTCATCCGGTCACCTTCTGCTGACCGGAGGTCTTCCGGTCATCTGTTTGTCATGTGCATTGTGAGGGGGGAGGGAAAGGTGAACAAGGAGCCGTTTTCGGCCTAAGGGGCGGAAACCTCGTACGCCTCCTCGGCGTAGCGGAAGAGCAGCGCGCCGCTCGTGGCGACCTTCGCGTCGAGCGCCGCGGCGCGGGCTTCGCGGTTCGGGGTGGTGCGGCTGGTGAAGAAGACGGCGGGCCCGGGATACCGCCCGCTCTCCCGCCAGCGGCCCAGATCGTCGAGCCCCGCCTCCCGGTCCAGTCCGCGCTGCACGTCGGAGATGAGCAGGTCGATCCGGGTGACGCCGAGGACGTGCTCGGCGCGGTCCCGGTCCGTGGCCACCCAGACGCGGGCGCCCTGCGCCTCCAGCAGCTCGGTGAACTGGGTGTTGCGCTCGGGGTGGTCGTCGATCCAGAGGACCCGCATGCCGGAGTACGGCATACCGGTGTACGACGTCCCGTTGTACGGCGTCCCCGTGTACGGCGGGCGGGCGCCGCCCGGCTGCACGGACGAACCGGGCTCCGGTGTTCCGTCCGGAGGATCCGGCGCGAGCCGGGGCGCCCCCCGCTGCAACTGCCCCACCATGTCGTCCACCTCGGTGAGCGCCATCAGCTCCTCGATGAGCCGGACGAAGTTCGGGTCGAGTGCCAACTCCGCGAAACCGGTGGGCAGATGCTCCTCCAGACGGGCGAGCAGCGTGCCCCAGTCCTCGGGCCGGTCCGGCTCCGGCGCGACCAGGTCGTACGCGAGCAGACAGCTCACCGCGACCGGCCAGGCCCCCTCCGCGGGCTGGGCGAACGGCTGGCTCAGCACCCGCCGGGTCGCGCGGTAGCGGAGGAACTCCCGGGCCGCGTGCACATCGGCGCCGTCGCGGGCGAGCAGCACCCGGTAGAAGTCGGGGTACAGCTGCTGGAGCAGCAGGACCCGGATCACCGCCTCCGAACTGAACGACTCCCAGACGGGGTTGAGCGCGCACTCCAGGCCGAAGCCGTTGATGAGCCGCTTGATCCGGCGCGGGTTGCGGGCGGAGCGCAGGGCGATCAGCTCGGCGAGGTGGTCGCCGAGCAGATCCCGGATGCCGGAACGCTCCGCGCACCGGTCGACGTACGCGCGGACCTCGGCGACGGCCGGGACCGGCACCCGGTAGCTCGTCTGGAAGATCTTCTCCATGAACGCCGACCCGGCCGGCGACAGATCCCGCAGCAGCCCGCTCGGTCCCAGCGCGGAGCGGTCGCACCCGATGACGAAGGCGAGCCCCGGAACGTCCAGGTACACCTTCACCGCCTCGCACACCGCGAGCACGGTCTCCTCGGAGCAGCGGTCGAGGTCGTCGACGAAGACGACGAGCAGACGCCGGGTGTCGAACGACGTGGACCCGGCCCAGTCCGCCGTGACGCGGCGCAGTGCGTCGCGCATGGCGTTGCGGGACCGGGCGTCGATGGAGAGGTCCCGCCAGAGCCGGTCGACGAGGGCGGCGGCCCCGAAGAACGCGGCGCCGAACGTCAGCACCACCCGGATCCAGCTGATGAGCGCCCGCTGCCCCGAGACCCGGCGCGCCGCCCGCAACAGCACCCGCCGGTCGAACCGCATCAGGACCGACTTGATCAGACCTTCGAGTGCGTCGGCGCCCGTCGAGGTCCAGGCGTTGTACCAGACGGTGTGGACGCCCGCCCTGACACGTAACTCGGCGTCCACGAGCCGCATCAGACTGCTCTTGCCCATGCCCCAGCCGGCGTCCACCGCGAGGGTGAGCGGGGTCGCGGCGCGCGAGTCGTGGAGCAGTCCGGCGAGTTCGCGGGCGGCCCGTCCGGTGCCCAGCAGATCGTCACCCGGCCCGGCCACCGGCTCGTCGTTCAACAGCGAGAATTCCATGCCCTGCCTCCCCCTTGCGGCAGGGCCAACCTACTGGGGCCGGCGGCTAGCGGGGCCGGTCTCCGCCGTGACCGTGCCCGTGCCTGTGCCCGCCGGTGCCGGACGTCGCCGAGGCGGTCGGCGTGGTCGGGGTGGACGGGTCGGCCGGGGTGGGGGCGGCGGAGGTCGCGGGCGCGGTGGAGGCGGAGGGCGCGGGGTCGGTGGAAGCACCCGGCGTCGTGACGGCGCCCGAGGTCGTGGGCGCACCCGGGGAGGCGGCGCCCGCGCTGCCGGAGGGGGCGCTCGATACGGCGGCCGGCTCCGACGCCGACGCCGACGCCGAGGTGGTGGCCGGCGGGGCGGCCAACGGCTGTGCCGAAGAGGCGGCGGTCGACCCGCCGTCCGGCTGTGCGGGTCCGGTGGCGAGGTGCGCGGGCCCGGCCGTCCGCACGGGCGTGCCGCCCGGTTCCCCGGACACCCCGGAGTCGAACACGCCCGCGACGGCGACACCGAGGACGACGACTCCCGCCGCGCCCCCGGCCACGGCGAGCCGCCGGGCCAGCCGGGCCCGCCGGTGGCGTACCAGCCGCGCGCGCCGCCCCGCCGGGACACCGGGCACGACGGCCAGGACGCCGGTGTCGTCGCCGTCCGTGTACGCCTTGCGCCAGCCGTGCGCCTCGGCCGGATCGGCGTACGTCTCGTAGGCCAAAGGCGTGGCCTCGTCGCTCTGCGGGAGGTACACCGTCGGCCGGGGTTCGGGACCTCCGGGCTGCCAGGACATGATCGCGCATTCTAGGTACCACCAGCGCTTTCGGCGCAGCCGGCGGACAAAGACGCTCGAACCACCACGTCTCACGTGGTGAAGAACACGCCCCGGCGCGCGTTACGCGGCCGTAAGCTCACGGACATGCAGGTGATCCAGTCCACGAAGCTCGCCAACGTCTGCTACGAGATCCGGGGTCCGGTTCTTGAGGAGGCGATGCGGCTCGAAGCGGCCGGTCACCGCATCCTCAAGCTCAACACGGGCAACCCGGCCGCCTTCGGGTTCGAGTGTCCGCCCGAGATCCTCGAGGACATCCTCCGCAACGTCTCCTCGGCGCACGGCTACGGCGACGCCAAGGGCCTGCTCGCCGCCCGCCGCGCGGTCGTGATGCACAACCAGACCCTCGGCATCGAGACGGACGTCGACCACGTCTTCATCGGCAACGGCGTCTCCGAGCTCATCGTGATGGCGATGCAGGGCCTGCTGGACGACGGCGACGAGGTCCTCGTACCGGCCCCGGACTACCCCTTGTGGACCGCCGCGGTCTCCCTGTCCGGCGGCACCGCCGTCCACTACCGCTGCGACGAGCAGTCCGACTGGATGCCGGACCTCGCGGACGTGGAGCGGAAGGTCACCGACCGCACCAAGGCGATCGTCATCATCAACCCGAACAACCCGACCGGCGCGGTCTACGACGACGAGATGCTCCGGGGACTCACCGACATCGCCCGGCGCCACAACCTGCTGGTCTGCTCCGACGAGATCTACGACAAGATCCTCTACGACGGCGCCACGCACACCGCGACCGCCAAGATCGCCCCGGATCTGCTCACCCTCACCTTCAACGGCATGTCGAAGGCGTACCGGGTGGCGGGCTACCGCGTCGGATGGATGTCCGTCTCGGGGCCGCGCGCGCACGCCTCCTCCTACATCGAGGGCCTGACGATCCTCGCGAACATGCGGCTGTGCGCGAACATGCCGGGACAGCACGGAGTGGTGGCGGCGCTCAGCGGACGGCAGACGATCAACGAGCTGGTCCTGCCGGGCGGACGCCTGAAGGAGCAGCGGGACATCGCGCACGAGCTGCTGACGCGGATCCCGGGTGTGACCTGCGTGAAGCCGAAGGGGGCGCTGTATCTCTTCCCGCGCCTCGACCCGAAGGTCTTCAAGATCAAGGACGACCGGCAGATGGTGCTCGACCTGCTGCGCCGCGAGAAGATCATGGTCGTCCAGGGCACGGGCTTCAACTGGCCCGAGGCGGACCACTTCCGGGTGGTCACCCTGCCGACGGTCGCGGATCTGACGGACGCGGTGACCCGGATCGGCACGTTCCTGGACGGCTACGGCCAGCCGTGACACCCGAGGGGGACACGCGGTGCGCTCACCCTGCGTACGCGCCGTGCCCCATTGCGCGAACCGCCTCAACTTTAGACGAGATCCAAGCTAGGATGGCTTCCTGTCAGGCACAGGAGGCCATCCCATGTACGAACCGATCCGCACGAAGTCGGTCCACACGATGGCCGGCGCCCCCTCCTCCGACTTTCCCCACCGGTCGCGCGAGGAGGAGCTGGACATCCAGCTCGCCGGTCACCTCGCGGCCCTGCTCGCCGTCACGGACGAGATCCGCGCGCTCGCGCCGTCCGCCGACCTGGACACCGGCGCCGAACGGCTCACCGAACAGGTGACCCGGCTGCGCGGCGGCTCCGCACCGGTCCGCGCCCCGGCGGCCGACGCGCCCCGCGCGTCCCACCTCGTGACCCTCCACCGGCGTGCCCACGCCCTCGCGGGCCGCGCCCTCGTCGTGGCGGCCTCCCGCGCCGACACGGCCGCGGCGATCCTCTCCGCCGAGCGCATGGACGCTCACGCACAGGCCGTCGAACCCCGCGAGCTGGCCACCCGCTGAGCCCCGGGCTCCCCGAGCCCGAGGCCCCCGCACGGCCCCGGTCCGCGCGCTTCCCAAGCGACGCGCGGACCGGGTGCCACACTCACCGCGTCCGCCCCGCACAGCCCGGCCGGGTCGCCGAGGTCCCCGCCAGGACCCGGAAGGCGTGCACGCCCTGTCCCGCGCCGTACGGCAGGACATCCCCGAGGCGGTCGACACCTTCGTCCGCACCCGGTGGTGGACCCGGCCGGCCCCCGGCACCGAACCGCCGGAGCGCCACCTGGAGCGTCGACTCACCCTGCTGCACGAGGAGTCGGACCGGCTCGCGGCGGCCCTGCGGGAGACGGAGGCCCGGCGCCAGGAGTCGCACACGCGCTACCTGGAGGACCGCGGCCGCTCGCAGTGAGGGCATACGCCGTTCCCGGACGACCGCGACCCTGCGGCGGGCCGCGGACGACCGTGGCGGGTCGCGGCGACAGCGGGCGGGGCGGCTCGCGGCGGCCGAGGGCCGCTCCCACTCCCGTTCCCTCCCGTTCCCGCGGCGACGCGGCTCACGCGTTCGCCGCGATCACCACCAGGATCACGACCACCAGGATCAGCAGCGCCACCTTCAGCGCGGTGGGCCACGGCTCGCCCGGCGTCGGCGGCTGCGGCGGCGCGCCCGGCACCGGCACCGCCGCCGGCCCGTTGAACACGTCGTGCCCGGTGAGCGCCGCCCGGGCGCACCAGGGGCACGAGGTCAGATGCGAGCCGAACGCGTGCAGCGGGCGGCTCGGGCAGACCCGTACCAGCGTGCGCTCCTTGTCCAGGGCGCGCAGCCAGGCCTCCGCCGGGGGCCGGGTGGCGGGATCGTGCACACCGGGGCCGAAGGCGGAGCGGGCCAGCTCCAGGAGTCCGGGCGGGAGCACGGAGGGGTCGATGGTGCCGCGCGGGATGACGACCCGCTCGGGGCGCACGACGTAGGAGCAGCTCGCGGCGATGTTGTCCTTGACGGTCGACTCGGAGGCGCTGTCGTGCGGGACGCCGCCGAAGGGGTGGTTGCCCGCGGTCAGCAGCTGGTAGACGAGGACCGCGAGGGCGAACTCGTCGGTGGCGCGGGTGGCGGGACCGCCGGCCTGCCGCTCGGGGGACGAGTAGTCGGTGGTGTGCATCAGACAGGGGAAGAGTTCCCCGGTCACCGGGTCGTTGAAGGCGATGGAGTCGCAGTCGAGGAAGGTGACGAAGCCGTTGGCGTCGACGACGACGTTGCTGCTGGAGAAGTCGCCGATGACGAGATTGTCGTAGTGCATACGGGCGGTCATGAAGGCGAGGTTCCAGGCGACGCCGACCAGAAAGCGCCAGTCGGCGCGGTCGGCGAAGAGCTTGAGGCGCTGGGCACGGGTGAACAGGCCGATGAGCTGCACGTGCTGGGGTTCACCGAAGCGGCGCATGGCGTAGCCGAGGAACTCGCCCCGCGCGCCGCGGGCGAGGGCGGTCGGCCAGGCCAGCTCGGGCGGCTGGGAGGCGTCGGTGGGGCGGGTCACGAGCGGGGACATCGTCAGCATCCGCATCAGCCGCCGCTCCTGTTCGGGGCCCGGCGGTTCGCGGTACAGCTTGACGACGATGCCGTCGTCGCCGACGACCGGGAAGACGGCCGCCTGGCCGCCGCCCTTCAGGGGCAGTTCGGCGAGGGTGACCGGCTTGCCGTCCAGGAACACGGTGAGGCCGCTCATGGCCGCGCCTTGAGCACGGCCCGCAGCAGGGTCTTGTCGTCGGCGTTCAGGGCGGTGAGCCGGTCCGAGCGGAGCAGGGTCCCGAGCCCTTCGTGGGCGCTCGCGGTCACCGGACCGGGAACGTCGAGGGAGCGGAACACGGCTTCGGCGAACGACGTGTTCGGGGACAGCGCGCCGCCTCCGGCACGGTTGAGCGCGGCCTGCGCCAGTCCGTCGGTGGACAGCAGCACCCCGTCGATCCCGTCGTCGGACACACAGTCGGTGTGCACCCAGCGGGCCGCGTCGGGCGAGGTGAGGAAGACCGTCTCGTTGCTGTACTCGCTGGCCGCCGCCGGCTGCGGCAGCAGATGGAACTGCCGCTCACCGTCCTCCGTACCGGCCCGCAGGACGACGAAGCCGTCGCCCACGGACAGATGGCCGAGCCAGCCGCGCGCGAGCACGACCACGGTGAGCGTGGTCGCGAAGTCCGCCGCGTCGGCGCCCGTCCGGTCCAGGAACACCTTGCAGACGTCGTGGAAGGCGTCCTCCAGCAGTTCGTGCACGGCCTGGCCGGGACGGCGGTCCGCCGCTGTCGCGGCCCGGCGCGCGAAATGCTCGGCGGCCAGGTCCACCGCGAGCCGCGCCCCCTCCTCGGAGCGCGGTCGGCTGCCCGCGCCGTCGGCGACCGCGAGGACCGCCACGGACGCCGACACCGTGTAGGCGCAGGCGTCCTGGCAGGGCAGCCCCTGGCGGCGGTGCCGGTATCCCTCGACGCTCATTCCGTGGACCCGCCACGGCGTCTCCCGCTCGTCCACTGCGGTCATCAGTCAGGAATCCCATCCGGTCGTCGGTCACGATTCCCAGGCCGGGCGCTGCGTCTTGAACTGGCTGAAGATCTTCTCGAAGACCTCGTCGCCCGCGCCCTTCTGCTCGGCGTTGGCACTCGCGGACATCATCTGGAGCAGCTCGCGGAACGGGAATCCCTGCAACCGGGCGTTGAACTTCGGCGCGAACGACCGGAGCACCTGCTCGCCCCGGTCCGTGATGCCTCCGACGCCGATCGCGTACAGCCGGAAGCGTCGGGCGCGCTGTTCGTCGGCGAGCACCGGGATCAACCGCTGCCAGGAGTCGGTGAGATGGCCCGTGGCGTCGGTCGGCAGTCCGTCGGTCACCAGACAGATCTGCGGCCGGTAGTACTGGAGTCCGGAGGCGCGCAGTTCGGCCTTGCGGGCGGCGACGATGTGCATCGACAGTTCGAGCGCCTCGGTCATCAGGGTGACCCCGGCGGCGGCGAGCTGCGGCGGCTGGAACATGTGCGCCGGCACGAAGGGGCTCACCGGGGCGCGCGGGGCCAGGAGTTGGGGCCCGCGCCAGGCGGCGACGCCCTGGCCGCCGAAGGTGACCAGGGCGACCTCGACGCTGTAGCTGAGGCTGACGTCGTCGTGCAGTTCCCGGGTCCACTCCGCGAGCGCGTTGTTGAGCGTCTGGATGGGCTGACCCGCCATGGAGCTGGAGATGTCGAGGCAGAGCACGAGCGGCAGCCGCTGCGCGTTGTTCTCGAACTCGATGTCGGCGTACTCCGCCGGCAGGGTGGGCGGGTATTCGCTGTGCATGGGGATCTCTCCTGGTCTCAGGGCCGGTCGGCTTCGGCGTGCCGTCCGGCCGTCGGCGGGAAGGCGTAGAGGACGTCGGAGTCCCGCTCCCCCGCCTCGGTGACATCGACGAGCCCGCCGGGCGCGGGCGGCGGGCGGCCCGGCTCGGCCCACACCGCCCGGTACAGCACGTGGCCGATCTCGACATAGCCCTGCGGGTGCAGTTCGGTGCGTACGACGGCGGGCCGGGCGGGGCCGGGTACGTTGCCCACCCGGCGCCCGTGGCCGCGGGGCGTCGGCGTGACCCGGAGCCGGGTGGTGGCCTCGTCGGGGGCCCGGGTGCGCGGGCGGGGCGCCGCGGCCACGGGTACGGCGCCGACGCCCGGCACGGCGAGCGCCCGGCGGGACAGGGTGCCGACGGCGACGGCACGGGCGGAGCGGCGGATCAGGAAGAGGAGCAGGCCGAGGAGCAGGACGAGCACGGCGCAGAGGACGGCGAGCACCTGGGTGGCGGTGTCCCAGCCGGAACCGGCGCCCGCGTCGGCACCGGTACCGGACCCTCCGCCGGAGCCGCCGACGTTCCCGGTCTCCTGACCCTGGCTCCGCCCCTTGCCTTGTCCCTGACCTTGCCCTTGCCCCTGGCCCTGGTCTTGTCCCTGGCCCGCCTTGCCGGAGGCGGTCTCGCCGGTGGGGTTCGAGTTGGCGGACGACCCGCCCTGGGAGCCGGACACGGCGTACGTGTGCCGGGAGAGGTCGGCGGCCAGGCCCAGGCCGACGAGGTCGCCGCCGCTCAGCGAACGGCCCTTGCCGAGCCGGGCGCACGGGTCCTTCTCGTTCTTGGGGTCGCAGGCCCCGAGGGTGGCCAGCTCGTTCACGGTCTCGGGCTTCAGCGGGTCGATGGTGGCGTCGTTCGCGACGAGCCTGGCCGTCCGGTTAGCCAGCAGGAGGAGCGCCGTTCCGCCCTGTCCGGTGTGGGCGCCCCGCGGCACCTCGACCACGAGCCTCGCGCGCCGGTCCAGCAGGGTCTGCTCGAAGCCCTTGCGGCTCCCTGCCCTGCCGTCGAACTTCACGGCCTGGTCGAGGGTGACGTGAACCGTTCCCTCGCCGATCCACCGGGACCAGCACCTGAGGTGATCCTCGAAGGTCGCGCCGCACGGCTCGCCGGCCGCCGCGGGCACCGCCGGAGCGAGCCCGACCAGGAGTCCGGAAAGCATGATGAAGGAAAGCCGGCGCCGCATGAAGACCCCCCGTGGCCCAAAGAAAACACCCCCGTGGCCCTGAAAGGCACTCGCCCATAGTGGCGGAAAACGGCGGGCGTCCGAAAGGGTTTGAGGAACGCGGCGGACATCACTTCTACAACTCGAACACCTGATGGCATCGGGTGAACATCTGTCTCGCCCGTTCCACCCAATCGCTGGCCAAAGCATCGAAATCTGTTTGCGTCATACGACAGGTCAGCGGAAGGTCGCACACGCCGGCGAGACAGGGACGCGGCCCCCGTACGTCCCATACGGACAGCATGGGACGGAGTTGTTCGGTGTTCCACGCGTTCGACGCGGCCGCGGCGACGGCCAGTTGGTCCTGGCGCAGGAAATGCCCGTCGGTCGCGAAAGCGACCAGCAGTCTCTTGGTCGTCATGAATCGGACGGTGACCGTCCGGCCCGTCTCCTCCAGGTCGAATCGCATGGAGACGGAAACGGTGTCGGTCGCCGTGTGGAAATTCCGTCCGGCCACCCAGTTCTGCACCAACTGACGCCAGTGCGTGCCGATTTCGAGAATTTCATGGCCACGGCCGGGAAAGGAGTCAGGCGTCGCCACGGCCCACCGCCTCGGCGACCATCGCGTCGGTCAGCCCGGCGTCGAGGAGCGCCTGGGCGTGCGACAGCAGACAGGAGGGCACGGACACGCTGGTGCTCTCCTTGCGGCGCTTCATCAGATCCTGGGTGCGCGCCTTGATGCTGTGGGCCACCGTGGGCGGTGGCCAGACGGTCTGCCGGGGTTCCTCTTCCAGCAACCCGGCCAGGAGTTCGTCCGGTCGGGGCCGGTCCTCGGGCCGCTTCGCCAGACAGCGCGCGACCAGTTCCCGCATCGGCCCGTGGATGCCGTCGAGTTCGGGTTCGGCGAGGACGACCCGGTAGCGCACCGCTTCTCCGCTGCCGTGCGGCGGCCGTCCGGTGAGCGCGTACACCAGGACCCCGCCGAGCGAGAAGACGTCGCTCGGCGGGCCCACCACGGCCCCCTTGATCTGCTCGGGCGACATGAAGGGCGGGGTGCCGACGACGACGCCGACCTGGGTGAGGCCCGGGGCTCCGTCCACGCGGGAGATCCCGAAGTCGATGACGCGCGGACCGTCGGAGGCGAGGAGCACGTTCGCCGGCTTGAGGTCCCGGTGCACCACGCGGGCCGCGTGGATGGCCTGGAGCGCCTCGACCAGGCCCGCGCCGAGCCGTCGTACCTGCGGCTCGGGCAGTGGCCCGTCGGTGTGGACCGCCTCGGCGAGCGAGGGGCCGGGCACGTACAGCGTGGCCAGCCAGGGCAGTTCGGCCTCGGTGTCGGCGTCGACGACGGCCGCGGTGTAGGCGCCGCTGACCACGCGTGCCGCCGCGACCTCGCGCGCGAAGCGCTCCCGGAACTCGCCCTGCGCGGCCAGTTCGGGCCGCACCACCTTCACCGCGACCTCGCGCCCGGCGGGCGAGCGGCCGAGATACACCCATCCCATGCCACCGGAGCCGAGCCGGCCCACGATGCGGTACGGACCGATCTTCATGGGGTCACTGACAGGCGTACGCACCCCGCCCACCTCATTTCGGGGTCCACGGCTGGATGTCAGGAGTGTCCCTCGAAATCCGCGCTTTTTCAGCCGTTCCGGAACCGGCGGGACGGAGGGGACGAAAAAGGCCGGGGCCCCGCACAGATGTGCGTGAGCCCCGGCGGGGCGCTGTCACCGCGGCCGACCGCCACAACGGTCGCAGGTCAGGGCAACTCGGTCGGCCGCGGAGTAACAGGGGCCGTCAGCCCAGGCGCTGCACCAGGGCGCGGTACTCGTCCCACAGCTCCTTCGGCGTGTGCTCGCCGAAGGTGTTGAGGTGCTCGGGGACCAGGGCGGCCTCCTCGCGCCAGACCTCCTTGTCGACCGTGAGCAGGAAGTCGAGGTCGGTGTCCGCCAGTCCGAGACCGTCGGTGTCGAGGGCCTCGCGGGTCGGCAGGACGCCGATCGGGGTCTCGACGCCGTCGGCCTTGCCGTCGAGGCGCTCGACGATCCACTTCAGGACACGGCTGTTCTCGCCGAAGCCGGGCCACACGAACTTGCCCGCGTCGTTCTTGCGGAACCAGTTCACGTAGTAGATCTTCGGGAGCTTCGCCTGGTCCTTGTCCTTGGCGACGTCGACCCAGTGCCCCATGTAGTCGCCCATGTTGTAACCGCAGAACGGCAGCATGGCGAAGGGGTCGCGGCGCAGCTCGCCGACCTTGCCCTCGGCGGCGGCGGTCTTCTCGGAGGCGACGTTCGCGCCGAGGAAGACACCGTGGTTCCAGTCGAAGGACTCCGTCACCAGCGGTACGGCCGTGGCACGGCGGCCGCCGAAGAGGATCGCCGAGATCGGCACGCCCTTGGGGTCCTCCCACTCGGGCGCGATGATCGGGCACTGCGAGGCGGGCGTCGTGAAGCGGGCGTTCGGGTGCGCGGCGGGCGTGGCGGACTCCGGCGTCCAGTCGTTGCCCTTCCAGTCGGTCAGGTGTGCCGGAGTCTCCTCCGTCATGCCCTCCCACCAGATGTCGTTGTCGTCGGTGAGCGCGACGTTGGTGAAGACGGAGTTGCCCCACAGCGTCTTCATCGCGTTGGCGTTGGTGTGCTCACCGGTGCCGGGGGCGACACCGAAGAAGCCGGCCTCGGGGTTGATCGCGTACAGCTGGCCGTCCTCGCCGAAGCGCATCCAGGCGATGTCGTCGCCGATGGTCTCGACCGTCCAGCCCGAGATCGTGGGCTCCAGCATGGCGAGGTTGGTCTTGCCGCAGGCGCTCGGGAAGGCGGCGGCGACGTACTTCGACTCGCCGTGCGGCGGGGTCAGCTTGAGGATCAGCATGTGCTCGGCGAGCCAGCCCTCGTCGCGTGCCATCACGGACGCTATGCGCAGGGCGTAGCACTTCTTGCCGAGGAGCGCGTTGCCGCCGTAGCCGGAGCCGTACGACCAGATCTCGCGGGTCTCGGGGAAGTGCGAGATGTACTTCGTGGAGTTGCACGGCCACGGCACGTCGGCCTCGCCCTCGGCCAGCGGCGCTCCGAGCGTGTGCACCGCACGCACGAAGAAACCGTCGGTGCCGAGTTCGTCCAGGACGGGCTGCCCCATACGCGTCATGGTGCGCATGGACACGGCGACGTAGGCGGAGTCGGTGATCTCGACGCCGATCGCGGAGAGGTCCGAGCCGAGCGGGCCCATGCAGAACGGGACGACGTACATCGTCCGGCCCTTCATCGAACCGCGGAAGACGCCCTGCTCACCGGAGAAGATGTCCCGCATCTCGGCGGGGGCCTTCCAGTGGTTGGTCGGGCCCGCGTCCTCCTCCTTCTCGGAGCAGATGAACGTCCGGTCCTCGACCCGCGCGACATCGGTCGGGTCGGAAGCGGCGTAGTACGAGTTGGGGCGCTTGATCGGGTCGAGCTTCTTGAAGGTGCCCTTGCGGACGAGCTCCTCGCTCAGTCGCTCGTACTCGGCCTCGGATCCGTCACACCAGACCACACTGTCCGGCTCGGTCAGTTCGGCGATCTCGTTGACCCACGAGATCAGTTCTTTGTGGTTGGTCGGGACGGGAGCCGCGATGTCGCGCGCCACGATTGCTCCTAAATGAGGGGTTTTGTTGTCATGCCCCGTGGGGGCTGCGGCCCGGATGCTTCACGGTGATTGAACCCCTGGCGCTCATCCGGTGCCGACCGCACTCATTTGATGATCCGACTGAGTCGCGCATATGTCCAGAGGGCCTCACACCTGAGCGGAGTGAGGATCGCCACTAGCCGGAAGGTTTCCCCCCCGCTCGCCCCGGGTTCACCGCGAGTACCCCGACGGCACCCGCCGACCGCGTGAGATCATGACCACTATTGCGGTTCGCTTACGCGGGATTGACACGTAACTTACGGTTCCGTAGGTACGATTCGGCCCATGACTGCGTCCGTCCCCGACGCGCCCACGGACACGCCGGCCGCCGGCCACGTCTCTGTCGCGCACTCCCTGTCGGAAGAGATCAAGCCCAAGCTCCGCGGCTGGCTGCACCTCGGCATGTTCCCGGCCGCCCTCGTCTCCGGACTGGTCCTCACCGCCCTGGCGGACTCGACCCGCGGCCGCATCGCCTGCGGAGTCTTCGCCCTGACGGCCTGCCTCCTGTTCGGGGTGAGCGCCCTCTACCACCGTGGTGACTGGAGTCCGCGGATGGACGGCATCCTGCGCAGACTCGACCACGCGAACATCTTCCTGATCATCGCGGGCACCTACACGCCGCTGACCATGCTGCTGCTGCCGGAGGCCAAGGGGCAGTGGCTCCTGTGGAGCATCTGGGCCGCCGCGGCGGCGGGCATCGTCTTCCGGGTGTTCTGGGTCGGCGCGCCGCGCTGGCTCTACACGCCCTGCTACATCGCGATGGGCTGGGCGGCCGTCTTCTTCCTGCCCGACTTCATGCGCACGGGCGGCATCGCCGTCCTCGTCCTGGTCATCGTCGGCGGCCTGCTCTACAGCGCGGGCGGGGTGATCTACGGGATCAAGCGGCCCAACCCGTCACCGCGCTGGTTCGGATTCCACGAGGTCTTCCACTCCCTGACCCTGGCCGCGTTCATCGTGCACTACGTCGGCATCTCCCTGGTGGCCTACCAGCACGGCTGACCGTTCTCCCCGAACTCCCCCACCTCCCGCCTCTTCAGTGGCCGCGGCTCCCGAGCCGCGGCCACCGCGCGTTCACGGCCGTCGAGCGTTTCCGGCCCGACGGCACGCCCTCCCCTGCTCCCCCACGCCCCCGCACCTGTCACCCGCCCGTCAACTGAAAGCCTCACTGGATTGACAGTAGCCACCTTTTGAGAGTTACTCTCATTTCATGGCGACTCTCACGCAAGACGGCACCGTTCGGCGCGACCCCCGCCGCTGGTGGGCCCTCGGGGCCCTGGTCGCGAGCATGCTCGTGCTCGGCTTCGACATGACGATCCTGAACGTGGCGCTGCCGACGATGGCCCGGGACCTCGGCGCGTCCACCGGTCAGCAGCAGTGGATGGCGGACGCGTACGTCGTCGTCTTCGCCTCGCTGATGCTCCCGGCGGGCCTGCTCGGCGACCGCTTCGGACGGCGCCGGATGCTCATCACGGGCCTCGGTGTCTTCCTCGCCGGCTCGCTGGCCGGCTCCCT
Organism: Streptomyces sp. NPDC042002; assembly: GCF_055588305.1. Taxonomy (NCBI): domain Bacteria; kingdom Bacillati; phylum Actinomycetota; class Actinomycetes; order Kitasatosporales; family Streptomycetaceae; genus Streptomyces; species Streptomyces sp. NPDC042002. Next base: position 24,959 of record NZ_JBVJCT010000002.1, read on the forward strand.
CGTCGACGACGTCACCTGGGTGATCGCCGCCCGCGCCCTGATGGGTGTCGGCGGCGCGCTGGTGATGCCGCTCGCGCTAGCCGTACTGCCCTCGCTGTTCGGACCCGACGAGCGCACCAAGGCGGTCGGGGCCGTCTCCGCCGCCTCGGCGCTCGGCCTGCCGCTCGGCCCGATCATCGGCGGCTGGCTGCTGAACCACTTCTGGTGGGGCTCGGTCTTCCTGGTCAACGTGCCGATGGCCGCCATCGGCATCACCGCCTGCGTCTTCCTGCTCCCCGAGACCAGCGACCCCGCCTCGCCCAAGGTCGACGCCGTCTCCACCGCGCTCACCGCGGTCGGCCTCAGCGTCCTGGTCTACGCCATCATCGAGGCCCCGGCCCGCGGCTGGGGCGACCCGCTCGTCCTCGGCTGCTTCGCCCTCTCCGTCGTCCTGATCGCGCTGCTCGTCGTCCGCGAACGCCGCAGCCCCCGCCCGATGCTGGATCTGTCCCTGCTCGCCCAGCGCGGCTTCCTGCTCAACACGCTCGCCGCGACGCTCGTCATGTTCGTCCTGTCCGGCCTGATGTTCGTGCTGCCGCAGTACCTCCAGGCGGTGCTCGGCCACGACGCGCTCGCGACCGGGGTGCGGATGCTGCCGATGATGGGCGGGCTGCTGGTCGCCTCCCGGGGCGCGCAGCCTCTGATCACCCGTTTCGGGGCGCGCGCGGTGATCAGCGCGGGTCTCGTCGTCCTCGCCTTCGCCGCGTTCCTCGGCAGTCGTACGAGCGTGGACGACGGGTACGGCGCCACCGCCCTGTGGCTGTCGCTCGCCGGGCTCGGCTTCGGTTTCGCCGTGGTGCCCGCGATGTCCACCGCCCTCGGCGCCCTTCCCCGCGACCGGGCCGGCAGCGGCTCCGGGCTGCTGATGACGGTGCGCCAGGTGGGCGGCGCGATCGGTATCGCCCTGCTCGGTTCCCTGCTGGCGAGCACGTACGCCGACCGCCTCGACACCTCCGCGCTGCCACGCGCCGCCGCGAAGATCGCCGGCGACTCGGTGGTCGGCGCCCACGTGGTCGCCGACCGGCTCGGCGACCCCGCTCTCGCCGCCTCCGCGAACGCCGCGTACATCCACGGCATGGACCTGGTCCTGCTCGTCAGCGGGATCGCCGCGCTGGTCACCGCCCTGCTGGCGGCGGCGCTGCTGCCCAGCCCCCGGCAGCCCGCCCCGGTGCCGGAGGAGGACACCGACATGGTCCCGGCCCCGGCGGATGCCGGACAATAGGAGTCATGGCCGCCACCGCACAGAGTTCCCCTCCCGCCGCGGAGCCCCAGCCGGGGCTCCGCGAGCGGAAGAAGATCAAGACCCGCATCGCGATCCGCGAGGCGACGTACCGGCTGATCGAGGAGCAGGGGTACGACGCGACGACGGTCGAACAGATCGCGGAGGCGGCCGAGGTCTCCCCGTCCACGGTGTTCCGCTACTTCCCGACCAAGGAGGACATCGTCCTCACGGACGAGTACGACCCGCTCCTGGAGCAGGAACTGCGCGAGCGCCCCGCGGACGAGCCGTGGTTCGAGTCCCTGCGCCATGTGCTCAGGAGGGCCGTCAGCGTCGGCAACTCCGAGGACCCCGAGATCTCCCGGCTACGGACACGGCTGATGGCCGAGGTCCCCGCGGTGCGTTCCCGGATGCTGGAGAGCCTGTCCGTCACCGGACGGCTGCTGAGCCGGGCGATCGGGCAACGCTCCGGCCTGGACCCGGACAGCCTGGAGGTCCGGGTCTTCGCGATGTCGCTCATCGGCGGCCTGGTGGAGACCTCCCTGTACTGGGCCGAGACCGGCCAGGGGGACGACCTGGCCGATCTGTTCGAGCGCACCATGAACGTCCTGGAGCACGGTCTGCCGCCGCGAAACCCGGAGGCCCGGGGCACACCCCGCATGACATCCTGACCGCGTGAACGGACCGGAGATCCACATCGAATTCGCCCCCGAACTGGGGCTGTTCGTCCCGCACGGCCGCCGCGCCGGCGTCACCCCCGTCGGCACCGACGGCTCCTCCACCCTCGGCCATGTCGTCGAGTCGCTCGGCGTCCCGCTGACGGAGGTAGGCGCCCTGGTCGTGGACGGGCGCGAGGTGCCCTTCTCGCACATCCCGGCGGCCGACGAGTCCGTGCGGGTCCGCGCGGTCGAACGCCCGCAGCGAATCCCGGGCGCCCCGCTGCGCTTCCTCCTCGACGTGCACCTCGGCACCCTCGCCCGCCGGATGCGGCTGCTCGGCGTCGACACGGCGTACGAGTCCACCGACATCGGCGACCCGGCTCTCGCCGCCCGTTCGGCGGCCGAGCGGCGGGTCCTCCTCAGCCGCGACCGCGGCCTGCTGCGGCGCCGCGAACTGTGGGCGGGCGGCTTCGTCTACAGCACCCAGCCCGACGACCAACTCCGGGACGTCCTCGGCCGGTTCGCGCCCGAGCTGAAACCCTGGACGCGCTGCACCGCGTGCAACGGCCTGCTCCGCACGGCCAGCAAGGAGCAGGTCGCGGACCAGCTGGAGAGCGGCACCGAGCGGTCGTACGACGTCTTCGCCCAGTGCGGTGAGTGCGGGCGCGCCTACTGGAAGGGCGCGCACCACGACCGGCTGGAGACCGTCGTGGAGCGCGCCCTGGCGGAGTTCGGGAGCTGACGGACCGGCGAACGGATCACGTCCGGCGCCGGTCACGTCTTCCTAACGCCTGATCAGATCCTTTGCCCCGCAGGCCAGTCCGTCCCCGCTGGGGTCGAGCCCGAGGGGGTCGTCCTTGCCGTTGATCCTGAGGCGCCCGTAGTCGTTCTTCTTCAGCCAGGCGCAGCGGGAGGCCGTCGTCTTCCTCACCCCGTCCGGGAAGACCGTGGGCACGCAGACGTTGATCGTGCCGTAGTGGCGGTCGCAGCCGGAGATCGTGCTGGACACCTTCTGCGAGGTCCGCTTCCTGCCCGCCCCGGTGACGGTGCCCGCCAGGGAGTCGGCGAAGGAGTGGACGTGCGCCGAGGCGGTGTCGGTGGCGAGCGCGGACGGCCCCTGGAGATGCACCCATTTGGCCACCGAGGGAACGCCGTTGGCGTCGACCGCGAAGAGCATGTACCAGCCGGGCGGCGCCATGTCGGGGTTGCTCGTCACATTGAGGTCGACGTTGTCGCCGTCCACGCTGAGCGGCAGGTCCACGAACCGCTGGTTGGGGTCGGAGGAGTGCGTCACCGCGGCGGGCCGGATCAACTCCGCCTTGACGATGGGCCGGTCGACGGTGATGCGCTGGGTGTCCCCGTACACCCACTCGTCGTCGATCACCGAAGTGATCGTCGGGCGGGTGCCCTTGAGGAGGTAGGGCGGGGTGTAGATGGACACGTCGTGGTTCCAGGTGCCGTTGCCCGGGTTGTCGCCGGTGGCCATCACCCGGCCGTCCGGCAGCAGGAACGCGGAGGAGTGGTAGCCGCGGGCCTCCGGGTCGGCGGCCACCGGGTCGAAGGTCGTGGTCGCGGGGTCGAAGATCGACGCCTCGTAGACGGGGTTGGCGCGGTTGTGCAGTCCGCCGCCCGTCTCCAGGACCTTGCCGTCGGGCAGCAGGACGGCGGAGACGTACATCTTGCCCTGCGCGCCGGTCTCGGCCACCTTGCCGTTGCCGAGGTCCACCGTGCCCTGCGGGATCTGCGGGCCCATCGTGTAGGCCGGGTTGGCGGCCTTGAGGTCGATGACGTCGGTGAGCCGGCCCGCGTCCGGGTTCGAGTCGATGTTGCCGCCGCCGACGGTCAGGACCTTCTGGTCCTGCGCGGGAGGCAGCAGCACGCTCGCGGACTGGTCGCGCTGGTCCTTGTTCTGGAGGCCCGGGACCGCGGTCGTGGTGTTGGCGTCGTAGTCGTAGATCGCCGAGCCGGTGCCGGGGGTTCCGTTGCCGAAGACATGGCTGCCCGAGTAGAAGAGCCGGCCGTCCTGCATCAGGATCATCGACGGGTACAGCCCCCAGAACGACCAGGTCTGGTTGACCTGCCACAGCGGCAGCCACTGCTGCTGGGCGTTCGACCAGCGCTCCGCGGTGACCGAACCCGACGAGTCCTCGCGCAGCCCGCCGAACGAGATGATGTCGCCGTTGCCCAGCTCGGTGGCGGACGGATACCAGTGGCCGTCGTTCAGGTCGTTCGTCCTGCTGTACGTCTCGGTGACCGGGTCGAAGATGTACGAGTCCTTGTACCCCTCGTACCCGTGCCCGCCCGCGACCGGGAACGCCTTGTTGCCGCTCAGCACCAGCACCCGCCCGTCGGCGAGCTGCACGTGCCCGGAGCAGAACATGTCCTTGGGCGTGGGGATCACCTTGTACGAGCCGGTCACCGGGTCGTACACCGCCGACGTGAACGTGCCCGCGTCGAAGTTCTCCTCACTGTTCCCGGAGCCCGCGATCAGGAGCACCTTGCCGTTGTTCAGCACGACGGAGTGCATGGAGCGGACCGGGTTCTGCGTGGGCAGGACCGTCCACTTCCCGTTCGCGCACTCGTCGGCCGTGCCCGTGCAGGTGGCCGGCGGAATGGGGTCGGAGACCTGTTCCATCGTGTAGTCGTCGGTGGTCGCCGAGCCCGTCCCGTACACGGAGACGCCCCAGGTGATGCGGTCGGTGCCCGCCGGGACGGCCGGGGTGCGCACCGTCGCCTGCGTCCAGGCCGCCGCCATGTCCAGGGTCTTGAGGTCGGTCCAGTACTGCCAGCCCGCCGTCGTGTCGTGCCGGAACAGCGTGATGGCCGCGTCGGGGGTCGTCGTCTTGTAGTAGAGCCCGAGGTCGTACTGCTTGCCGGCGGTGACCACCGGCGCGCACGCGGTGGACTCGGTGATCAGCGCCTTGCGGTCGCCGTCGACCCGGCGGGTCACCGTGACCTTCATGGCCTTGGAGCCGGAATGGGCGTCGGTCACGGTCGCGAAGCCGAAGTCGTTGTCGCCCCAGCCGGACTTCTCCCAGCAGGACGGCATGCCGTCCGTACCGGCGGTCTCGAAGCCCGGGTTCGTGACGAGGTTGACGGCGGACGCGGGCTGCGGTGACACGAGCAGCAGCCCGGCGGCGAGGCCCGTCACGGCCAGCAGGGCGGTTCTCCGTCGTGGTCTCACCCGGAATCTCACGTGGTTCTCCTTGCCGTACGGCTCTCACGTCCGCTCTCGCTGCCGCGGCGCGGGAGATAGACCAGCGCTTCGGTCCCGGCGAAGCGCAGAACGAACGTCGTCACCAGGGCCAGTGCCGTGGCGGACAGGACACCCATGCCGAACTGGTGGACGAAGAAAGCGATCAGCGGGATGCGCAGCACCAGATCGGCGTTGGCGAGCAGCGCGAACCGGCCCGTCCGATCCCACCGGCCCCGGTGCTTGCGGCGCTCGCGGAACAGCAGATGCTCGATGAGCAGGAAGTTCCAGGCCACGCCGAGCTGGTTGGCGAGGATCTCCGCCGGTACGTAGTGCAGTCCGGCGGCGGTGAGCGCGTACAGGCCGAGCAGGTTCGGCACGAAGCCGGTGGCTCCGATCAGCCCGAAGACCACCATGCGGGCGACCGGCGAGGCGGTGCGCAGTCCGACGAGGTGGCGCAGGAACCTGAAGCCCTCCTGCGCGCTCGACTTGGACTCGCCCGCGAAGCGGTCCTGGAAGACGAAGGGCACCTCGGTGACCTGGCGGGGGCGGCTGCGTACGGCCAGTTCGAGGAGGATCTTGTAGCCGAGGGGCTGGAGGATGTCGGCGGTGACCGCGCTGCGGCGGATCGCGAAGAAGCCGCTCATCGGGTCGCTGATGCCCCGCAGCTTGCGCGGGAAGAGCGTCTTGGTCAGCCAGGTCGCGCCGCGCGACACGGCGATCCGGTAGCCGCCCGCGAGTCCTTCCCGGCTGCCGCCCTTGATGTAGCGGCTGGCGACCACGAGACCCGCGTTCGCGCGCTCTCCGGACGCGACCAACTCGGGTATCAGGGACGGCGGATGCTGGCAGTCCCCGTCCATCACGACGATCCACTGGGAGCTCGCCGCCTTGAGCCCCTCGACGACCGCGCCGCCGAGGCCGCCCTCGGGCACCTCGCGGTGCAGCAGGGTCACCGGGAACGGGCAGTCCCGGGCGGCCTCGGTGATCACCTCGGGGGTGTCGTCCGTGGAGTCGTCCACGAAGACGACCTCGCAGGGCAGCCGGGCCGGCACCGACTCGGTGATCTGGTGCAGCAACTCCCTTATGTTCGCGGACTCGTTGAAGGTCGGGACGACGATGGTGACGGCACCGGGCTCCGGGACCTCGGCGGCGCGTACCGCCGGGTCGCCCAGTTCGCCGGGGACAGTGCTCTCGAAGCTGCTCATCGACTGCCTCCGGAACGGGCCGTGTTGTTGGTGGTGGTGTCGTCGATCCGCCGGATCTCGATGCGGTCCTCGCCCGTGCCGAAGGTGGCGACGGCCGTGGAGTGCTCGATCGCGGCCTTCACGTTCGGCAGGTCGACCGCGTCGCGCCGTACGGTCGGGGAGGCGACCACGTAGTCGAGGTCCTTCCAGCCGTGCGGCATCGTCTTGGTGACCGCAGGGTCGAGATCGGCCTTGTAGAACCAGATGGCGCCGAGGCCCGGCCGGTAGCCGTCGTGCACGAGGTCGAGCCAGAGCGCGTCGTCGACCAGGACCCGGGTGTCCCGCGGGTCCTTCACCTCGGTCCTCAGCCAGGAAGAGGCCGCCCGGTAGGGGGCGTTGGCGTCGGCGGTCACGGCCGTGTGATCACCGTCGAACCAGCGGGGCACGACATAGGCGCCGGCGGCCACCACCAGCACGGCGGCCAGCCCGCGCCGCCCCCACGTCACATAGGTCCGCTCGTCGTCGGCCCGCCGTCTGCGCAGCACGGCGTGGGCGACGCTCGCGGTGCCTCCGGCGAGGACGAGGGCGAGGAAGGGGAGCGCCTGGATGACGTACATCGCGGGCAGGTAGCCGTTCGGGCGCATGGCCACCAGGGCGAGGATCGCCACGGTGAGCGCGGGTCCGGCCAGGGCACGCGCGGTCACCGACCAGCGGAGGGTGACCAGGAGCAGCAGGGCCCCCGCGAGTCCGCCGAGCGGCAGGACCCGGTCGTAGTAGAGCCAGGAGTGGAGCACCCCGTACGAGCCGGTGCCCCGCTCCAGGATGAACCCGGAGCCGGGGCGGCTCATCTGGTAGGTGATGCCCTGCCAGAGCGAGACGTGTCCGCCGCCCGGGAACAACTCGCCCTTGAGCAGGGCGAAGAGCGGGTACGCGGCGCCGATCAGGACGCACGCCGTGACGGCGCCGGTCAGGGCGAACTTGCGGGTGTCACGGTGGCTGTGCCGCCACATCGTGATGAACAGCGCGGGCAGGATGACGAGCATCGTCTCCTTGGTCAGCACAGCGGTGGCGGCCGCGAGGCCCGCGCCGAAGTGGTGCCACAGATGACGGCTCGGCGACGCGGCCAGGCAGAACGCGAGCAGCGTCCACATCACCGCGATGTTGTCGAGGAAGATCTCCCGCTGGAGCACGACCGAGAGCGGGGAGAGCCCGAAGAGGACCATCGCGAGTCCCGCCGCCCACCGCGGCAGCGACAGCCGGCGCGCGAGGACGTACAGCAGGACCGCGCTCACCGCGCTGACCACGAGCATCGCGCAGCGCATCGACCCGACCGTCATCAGCGACGGTCTGATGTGCGCGGGAATCCAGGTCAGACCGGCTATCTGGATCCAGCCGAGCGGCGGATGGTCGTACCAGTACGTGTAGTGGGCCAGGCCCTTGCCCTGCTGGACGGCCCAGGCCTGGGCGAGATAGGTGCCCTCGTCGTCGCTGAGGGTCGGGTAGGCGGCGATGTTCCAGCCCTGCACGACGAGGATCGCCGCGAGCAGCACCGCGCACAGGATCAGATCGGAGCGCGAGCCGCCAAAACGCGGTACGGGCAGGGACGTCGGGACGATTTTGGGCGTACGAGGCCGCTGCGCGGGGACCGTGGGTGTGGTCGCCGCGGGAAGTGTGGAGGTCACGCAGGAACGTCCTCTCGGATCACGTCGGTGAGATGCGCGCCGACATGACTGGTCAACTCCCAGTCGTTGCGCCCCCGTTGCTCACGCCAGACGGCGCGCACGGCGGCACCCGCGAGCAGCACCTGATAGAAGGGACCGCCGACGACGAGCTTCAGGTAGTGCACGGGCCGAACGCGAAGCCCGTACTGCTTGCCGAAGTCGTGCAGTCCGACGATCTCGAAGACGAAGGTGACCAGGGCGGTCACGGCCGGCAGGAACGTGATGAAGGCGATCCCGACGGGCACGTCGAGGAAGAGTGCGACCGCCACGTTGAGCGGGATGATCACTCCGGAGACCGCCTGGAGATACGGCGTCATCAGCGTGTAGCGGGCGAGCAACCGCTGTCCGAATCCCGGCAGTTGCTTCCAGTCGCGCTTGCGGTAGACCTGAAGGAAGCCCTGGTTCCACCGGGTGCGCTGCTTGAGCAGCGACATCAGGGAGCCGGGCGTCTCCTCCTTGGTCACCATGTCGGAGTCGTACGCGACGACGACCTTCTTGCCGACACTGGACAGCCGGACGCCCAGATCGCAGTCCTCCGCGAGGCAGTCGGGATCCCAGCCGTCGGCTTCCCGCAGGACCTTCGTCCGTACGAAGACGGTGTTGCCGCCGAGCGGGATGAACCCTTTCTGCGCGTGCAGATGAAGGCGCGAGCGGAACCAGAAGAAGTACTCCAGGCAGTTGCGCAGGCTGTACCAGCTGGAGTTGAAGTTGATGAGCTGCACCCCGCCCTGGACGACGTCCGCCCCGGTCGTACGGAACGCGTGGTCGACGTGGGCGAGCAGCTCCGGATGGACCTGGTCCTCGGCGTCGAAGACCCCGACCACATCGCCGCGGCAGTGCGGCAGGGCCGTGTTCATGGCCTTCGGCTTGTTCTTCTTCTCGTGGTGGTCGACGACGACCCGGACGCGCGGATCGCGTGCCTCGGCACTCCGGGCCACCTCGGTGGTCTCCGGGTCGTCGTGCCCCACGATGACGATGATCTCGAAGTCGGCGTGGCTGGATTCCAGCAGCCGCTGGATGGTGTGATCGAGCACGGCCTGCTCGTGCCGCGCGGGCAGCAGCAGCGAGAAGGACAGGCTCTCACCCCCGTCCGGACTGCTGAACCGGGTGGAGGCCAGCACTTCGGGCGTACGCCACGCGTGCATCTGCCACCACAGGGTGAAGGCCGCCATCCAGAAGAGCGCCAGAGAAACGGCAGCGATAAAGACAGACGTGAGCAACAGATCCCCCCAGATCCCCAAAAACCCCCAGTCGCGACAGTGCGTCACACTTGTCGCGTCACCGGGCCGAGACTATGGGCGATCTGTGAAGCTGACAGGTTCTTCCGGTGAAGAGCGTGTTTCGTCCCACTCGGTCGACTTGCTGAACAATCAGCGCTCTAGGGGCGTTTGAACCGGTTGGTAGTCACGCGTTTCGGCCGTTCAGAGCCGTGCGAAGCCGGTCGGGATCGGTCGTCGGGACGTCACACGCGAAGTTACGGCAGACGTACGCGGCCGGCTTGCCGTCCACCAGTGAGCGGCCGGAAAGCAGCGGCAGCTCGTCACTCTCCGGCGTCCCCACCGCCACGACGGCACCCGGCGCGGTACCCAGAAGTGCCGCGTGCCGCAAGGCAGTCGTGGCCGGATCGCTTCCCTCCCCCACCACCGCGACCTCCCGGGGACCATCGAGCAGCGCCTCGGCCACCGCGAGCCCCCAGCCGATGAAACGGGGCGCCCGCGGTCCGAGCGACTTCACCACACCCAACGCCCGTTCGGCGGCGGTGCGATGGGGTTCCGCGCCGGTCTGCGCGGCGTACGACAGCAGCGCTCCGGCCGCCGCGCTCCACCCCGAGGGCGTGGCGTTGTCGGTCGGGTCCTGCGGACGGCGGATCAACCGCTCGGCGTCGGCCGCCGTGTCGTACAGGGCACCCGACTCGTCGTCCGTGAACTGCGCCAGGACATGGTCGAGCAGGAACCCGGCGAACTCCAGCCAGACCCCTTCCCCGGTCACGGACGTCAGCGCGAGGAAGCCCTCGGCGACGTCCGCGTAGTCCTCCAACACCCCCGCGTGGGCGCCGGTTCGGCCGTCCTTGCTGGTGCGGGCCAGCCGCGCCCGGTCGTCCATGTGCAGTCGTACGAGGAGGTCGGCGGCGCCGATGGCGGCCTCCACCAGGTCGGGGCGGTCGAAGTAGGCGCCGGTCTCCGCGAGGGCGGCCACCGCGAGCCCGTTCCAGGCGGCGACCACCTTGTCGTCGCGCCCGGGGGCGGGCCGCCCGGCCCGCGCCGCGAGCAGCCGCGTCCGCACGGAGGCGAGCTTCTCGGCGTCGAACACGCCTTCCTGCTGCGGGAGTTGGAGTACGGACGCCCCCTCCTCGAAGGTGCCCCCCTCGGTGACCCCGAAGTACCGGGCGGCGAGTTCGGCGTCCGCGTCCCCGAGCACCTCACGCAACTGCTCGGGCGTCCACACGTAGTACGCGCCCTCGACGTGCCTGCCGGTGCCGTCGTCGCTGTCGGCGTCGAGCGCCGAGGCGAACCCGCCCTCGTTCGTACGGAGTTCACGCACCAGGAAGTCCGCGGTCTCCAGGGCGACCCGCCGGGCGAGCTCGGACCCGGTGGAACGCCAGAGATGTGCGTAGACCCGGCAGAGGAGCGCGTTGTCGTAGAGCATTTTCTCGAAGTGGGGGATCACCCACTCGCGGTCGACGGAATACCGGGCGAAGCCGCCGCCGAGCTGGTCGTAGAGGCCGCCGCGCGCCATCCGCTCGCAGGTGTCGACGGCCATCTGGAGAGCGCCCTCCGAGCCGGTCCGCGCGTGGTGGCGCAGCAGGAACTCGATGACCATGGACGGCGGGAACTTGGGCGCCCCGCCGAATCCGCCGCGCGCGGCGTCGTAGTCCCGGGTGAGTCCGAGCAGCGCGGCGGCCAGCTCCTCCTCGCCCGGCACCTGGCTGTCCCCGAAGGTCAGCTCCCGCTCGGCGAGATCCCGCGTGATCTTCCCCGCGACCTCGGCGACCTCGTCCCGCCGGTCGGTCCAGGCGCCGGCCACACCCTCCAGCACCTGCCGGAAGGACGCCATGCCGTGGCGGGGCTCGGGCGGGAAGTAGGTGCCGAAGTAGAAGGGCTCGGCGTCCGGCGTGAGGAACACGGTCATCGGCCACCCGCCCTGCCCGGTCGCCGCCTGCACCGCCTCCATGTAGACGGCGTCGACGTCGGGCCGTTCCTCGCGGTCGACCTTGACGCTGACGAAGTGGTCGTTCAGATACGCGGCTGTCGCGTCGTCCTCGAAGGATTCGTGGGCCATGACGTGACACCAGTGACAGCTGCTGTACCCGACACTCAGCAGAACGGGTCGGTTGCTTCTGCGGGCCTCGTCGAAGGCCTCGGCAGACCACGGCCACCAGTCGACGGGGTTGTCGGCGTGCTGGAGCAGATACGGGGACGTCTCATGGGCCAGTCGGTTCACCCTGCCACTCTCCCACGGCGTCCGGGACGGCGTAGAAGCGCAGGTGCACCGGGCGTGCCCCCGCGGGGGCATCTTCACGAGGGTGGCCGTACCGGTCGAGGAGCGCCCGGTACTCACGTACGAAGTCCAGGAGTTCGTTCCTGGTCATCCAGTTGCCGGCGCGCTGGACCTGCGCCCACCCCTCGGGACCCGCGTACTCCTGGTGCGCCCGGAGGTAGAGCCCGGTGTCCATCTCGATCTTCAGCCGCGCCACGCCCTCGGCGGCGGCGCGCTCCTCGGGGGTCATCGTGGCCGGATCGGGCGTGGTGTGGCTGAACGGCAGCGCCCGCCACCAGCGTTCACGGCCGCCCGACTTCTCGGCGATCTCCTCGATGAGGTGCTGCTCCGCCAGCTTGCGCAGGTGGTAGCTGGTCGTACCGGAGCTCTCGCCCAGCTCCGTGGCCAGCACGGTCGAGTTCGCCTCGCCGTGCCGGCCCAGGTAGTCGAGGATGCGGCGGCGCAGCGGATTGCCGAGGGACTTGTACAGGGCGGTGCGTTCGAGGCTGGTCAGCTCGGAAGCGGGCATACGACCACGGTATCCCCGACCCGTCCCCTTCCGCAGAATAAATTCTGCAAAATTTCCTTTGCAGAATTTCCTCTGCGGTCCTATCGTGGAGGCATGCGGATGAATCGTGCTGTCACGCGAAGCAAGTGGGCTCTCGTGCTGCTCGGCGTCGCCGCCATGGCGCTCGTGCCATGGATGGTGCTCCTCGTGCTGACACTCCCGGCGAGCACCGAGGTGCGGAACTGGCAGGTGGCCTGGCTGGGGCTCGACGTGCTGATGGCGGCGGGCTGCGCGGCCACCGCCGTGCTGGGGCTGCGCGGCGACCCGCGCGTCCGGCTGACGGCCTCGGCGACGGCCTCGGTCGCGGTGCTCGACGCCTGGTTCGACATAACCACCGCGCAGCCGGGCGCCCCTCTCCTCCAGGCCCTCGCCTGTGCGGTGGCGGAGGCGGCGCTCGCCTGCGCGTGTGTCTTCGTCGCCCTCTCCAAGGGGCGGGCTCCCAGCGAAAGACGGGACAGGTCCCGTGTCCTGGAGAAGGTGGGCTCCGCGCCGGCCGGCGGACGCGATCCGCGGGATTGATCGACGGCCCTCTCGCGCTCGCGTCCTCCCCGAAGGACACTCATAGGCCAGGGAGTTGCTGCCGGAGGGGGACGTCACATGCGGGACAGCCATCGGGCGGAGGCCGAGCGGCTGTTGGTGCGGGCCGTCGAGGAGGAGGTACGCCGCTCCGGGGGGCGGGTGGACGGGGGTGCGCTGCTGTCACGGACGCGGGCCGCGCTCGACGCGATGGCGGAGACGGCCGCCGAGGAGTACTCGGCGTACACCGGGGCGCTGGACGAGTCGGAGGCGGGACGGCAGAGCTTCGGGCAGCGGTTCGCTCGTGAGGGATCCGGAACTCCCCTGCTGGTGGCGGTCGTCGGCGCCCTCGCGGCCGTCGTCACCGACCTGGCCCTCGGTACCGGCGCGGGCACGGCCGTCGGCACCGGCGCGACGGTGGCCGTGGCGGGCGCGGCGGCGACCGTCCTGAAGGTGACGGCCTCGCACGTGCCGGCCGCGAGCCGCCGGGCCGGAGCGCTGGGGCAGCCCGGCGGCCCCGAGCAGCTGCGTCTGCAATGGCTGACGGCCCTTGAGGTACGGGGCGTCCGCCCGTTCCTCGACCAGCAGCGGGTGCTGAACGCCTCCACCGGCGCGAAGAAGGGTGCGCCCCAGCTGCGGCGCACCGACAAGAGCGCGGCTGCCCGGCGGCGGAGTGTGCTTGAGCAGTCCTTCAGTCAACTGCCGGAGCAGGAGGGTCCGTTCACCGGGCGCCGGACCGAACTGTCGCGGGTCGCGCAGTGGGTGCACGCGGCGCGGGCGAGCACGGAGTCGAAGCCGACGGTCGTGGTGCTGCACGGCGCGCCCGGCTCGGGCCGCAGCACGCTCGCGGTCCGGGTGGCGCACGCCCTCAAGGACCAGTTCCGCGGCGCGTGCGTGGTCGACCTGCGGGGCGACAGCCCGGACGACCCGCCGCTCACCACCCGCGACGCGCTGCTCCACCTGCTGAACCGGCTCGGCGCCCCGCGCGAACAGCTCCTCTTCCGTGAGCGCTCCTCGCAGGACCAGCAGGTCAGACGACTGAGCGAGCTGTATCACCAGCATCTGACGGGCCTGCCCGTGACGATCGTGCTGGACGACGCGAGCGACGCCGAGCAGGTGCGCACCCTGGTCCCCGAGCGCTCGGAGAGCCTGGTCCTGGTCACCGCTCGGGGGCCGCTCGACCTGCCCGCCGACCTCCCCGCCTGGGTGCACCAGGTCCCTGTCGAGGCACTGGACGCGGCGGGCTCCGAGGAACTGCTGACCGCGGCGGCACAGGACGCGTCCGGTCCGTACGACGCCGAATCCACCGACCGGATACGGGAGTTGTGCGGCGGTCTGCCGCTGGCCCTGCGCGTCGCGGGCTCCTCGCTCGGCCCGCGCACCCCGCGCGAACTGGCCACCGACCTCGCGGCCTACGGCCCCGTGGAACCCGTCGAGCGGGTGCTGTGGCTGCGCTACACGGACCAGTCGGACATGGCGCGCCGGCTGCTGCGCCGGCTGGCCCTGGCCGGTCGCGCCTCGCTGGGCGCGGCAGCGGCGGCGTCCCTCCTCGCGACGGACGAGCCCGAGGCCGTCCGTCATCTGACCGCGCTCTCCCGGGCGGGCCTGATCGACCATGTGCGCGGCAGCCGCTATCGCCTGCACGATCTCGTGCGGGCGTTCGCCGCCGCCCGCCTCCTCGACGAGGAGGAACCCTCGGAGCGCACGGCGGCGCAGGATCGCCTGATCGTGAACTACGCGGAGCTCGCCGACTCGGTGATCCGGCTGGTGGACGGCAAGACGTCGACGCGCGCCGACCAGTTCGGGCCGCACGGCTTCACCTCCCTGGACGCCGCGCTCCGCTGGCTGGACGACGAGTCGAGCTTCATCACGGCGACCCTGCGGCAGGCGGAGGGGGTGAACCAGGCGGCGGTGCTCAACCTGCTGGGCGCCCTGTGCGACTACTGCCTGCTGCGCGGCGACCTCTACCGGCTGGGCGAGATCAGCGAGCTGACCCAGGCCGTCGACCAGGGACTCCTCGTCCGATCGGTGCAGTGGCGCACCGGTATCGCGGCCCGCCAGCTGGGCGAGCTGGACAAGGCGCGGACGACCCTGGCGGCGGTCGTGGACCTCTATTTCGAGGCCCATCACGACGCCGGGGCCGCCAGGGCGCTGTGCTCCCTCGGCATCACGCTGCACCACCAGGGCAACCTCATCGAGGCGGCGGCCAAGCTCCAGGAGGCCATGGACCTCCAGGCCTCACCCGAGCTGGCGGCCGACCGTGCCTGGACGATGCACGCGCTGGCGGCGGTGGAGCGCGACAGATCCCGGCTCGCCCAGGCCCTCGGCCTCCTCACCGAAGCCCTCGTCCTGCACGGCGAGAGCGGTTCGGTGCACGGTGAGGCCTGGGCCCACTTCCAGCTCGGCCAGCTGGGCCTGCGGATGGGCGACGTGGCGCGCGCCGAGCGTGAGCTGCGCGAGGCGCTCGATCTGTACGGCCGTACGCGCGACGCCCGTGGCGAGGCCTGGGCGCTCACCCAGCTGGCCCGCGCCCGGCTCGTCGAGGGCGACCCGTCCTCCGCGGTCGACGGGCTGCGCCAGGCGGCCTCCCGGCACCGCGAGAACGAGGACGCGCGCGGCGAGGCCTGGACGGTCTACTACCTGGGCCAGGCCCTGGAGGAGACCGGCGACCTGAACCAGGCGGTGCGCGAGCTGGAGCGCTCCCGGACGATGTTCTCCCGGATGCGGGACGTCTACGGCCTGGCGTGCGCCCGTCACCACTCGGCCCGGGTGACCCGCGACCAGCGCGCCGCGCAGACGGGCTCGCTGCGGAACTCGGGCTTCGCCCGCCAGCTCCTCGTCGACGCCCGCGCCGACTTCCAGCGCATCGGGGTGGCGCACGGCGAGGCCTGGACCTGCCTGGAGCTCGCCGTCGTCGACGCCGGCAACGTCCGTACGCAGCAGGCGCTGACCCTGTGCGAGGAGGCTCTCGGCCTGTTCGCCTCGTACGGCGACCATCGCGGGGAGGACTGGGCCCGCTTTCTGCGCTGCACCCTGCTCCCCTACGCGGCCCCGGGCGGCCACGAGGTGGGCGCGGCCGTGGCCCAGGAGGAGCTGTCGCAGCTCTCGCGAGCCGGCCACCCCACCCGGGACGGCAGGCTCGACGACTTCATCGAGGCGTACCAGCTGCTGCTGGAGCGGGGAGTCGACCTGGACGCCGGCTGGCAGGCCTGGCGCCTGGGCATGGTGCCGGGACGGCACGCCCGCGAGGTGATGGGCGTGACCGTGGTGACGTGAGGGCTGGTGAGGCGCTCCCGCGAGGGCCGGAGCTCCCGCGGGGGCGGGCTCAGCCCTTCGCGGGTGCGGCCTTCCCACCGGAGCCGGTGCCGGACGCCGCCGCACCGGAGGCGGACCGTTCCGCGTCACCGGGGCCCGCCGCCTTGTTCTCGGGGTCCTGCTCGAAGGTGACCTTGCCCATGTGGCGGTTCATGGACTTCATCAGACCCCAGACGGCCAGGGCCATCACCGCGAAGACGATGAAGCCGAGGACGCCGGGGGTGACCTTGTTCTCGTCGACCTCCTTGGCGAGGGGGACGAGGTGCGTCAGTGCCAGGCTTGCGCTCATGTCAGGCATTGTCGCGGATGCCCGCAAAGAGGTCGTCCTCGGGGAGGGATGTATCGACGAGGGACTTCGCGAGCTCGTACTCCTCGGTCGGCCAGACCTCCCGCTGGATGTCCATGGGGACCTTGAACCAGCCGCCGTCGGGGTCGATCTGCGTGGCGTGCGCGATCAGCGCCTTGTCACGGATCTCGAAGAAGTCCGCGCACGGAACGTGCGTGGTCAGCGTGCGCTCGGCGCGCTCGAACTCGCTCCAGCGCTTCAGCCAGTCCCCGTACGGCGACTCCAGTCCGCGGTCCAGGAGCGCGTGGTGCAGCGCCTCGGTGCGCGGGCGGTTGAAGCCCTGGTTGTAGTAGAGCTTCCGCGGCTGGAACGCCGGCCCGAACTCGGACTCCGGGTACTTCTCGGTGTCCGTCGCGCCCTCGAACGCCACCATCGAGATCTTGTGGGTCATGATGTGGTCGGGGTGCGGGTAGCCACCGTTCTCGTCGTACGTGGTGATCACCTGCGGGCGGAACGAGCGGATCTGCCTGACCAGCTCGCCGGCCGCCTTGTCCAGGTCCTCCAGGGCGAAGCAGCCCTCGGGGAGCGGGGGCAGCGGGTCGCCCTCGGGCAGGCCCGAGTCGACGAAGCCCAGCCACTCCTGCTTGACGCCGAGGATCTCGCGGGCCTCGTCCATCTCCTTCTTGCGTACCTCGTGGATGTTCTCCTCGATGTACCTGTCGCCCTGAAGCTTGGGATTGAGGATGGAGCCGCGCTCCCCGCCCGTGCAGGTCACGACCAGCACGTCCACCCCCTCGGACACGTACTTCGCCATGGTGGCCGCGCCCTTGCTCGACTCGTCGTCGGGGTGGGCGTGCACGGCCATCAGTCGCAGCTGGTCAGTCAAGACTCAATCCTCGGTCGGTCGGCTGTCGCCTGAGTAGGTCGGCTGTCGGCGCCCGGCGTGAATCAGCGCTTCGGGCGGCTTCTATAGTGACGGAATCGGGGGGCGAATAATTCCGGGGTCCTCCTCACGGGCCCCAGCCGAGAGGACGATCATGAGTACGGCGAGCGCGCAGCTGCCCGAGGGCCGGTACGGCCGCTCCGCGGACGAGCGTGCCGACCGGACGCTCAAGATCATCGGGAGCGTCCTGGGCGCCGTCCTGTTCGTGCTGGTCGGCTGGTTCGGCTACCACTACATCGCCGGGACCAAGATCAGCGCCCAGGTGATCACCTTCGCGGCGGTCTCGGACAGCGCGGTCGAGGTGCATCTGGAAGTGCACAAGGACTCGGGCACGCACGGCTACTGCACGCTGCGTTCACAGAGCGCCGACGGCCTCGAGGTCGGCCGCGCCGACTTCCGCTTCGACCAGGACTCCTCCCGCCTCGACAAGGTGGTCACCCTGCGTACGACAGCCCGTGGCTCCACGGCGGAACTCCTCGGCTGCCACGCGGGCTGAGCGGCACCGCCGACCCGGAGGCCATGGCGTCGACGCAGACCGGCATCACTCTCAGCAACTGGTAGCTGACCTGCGTTGACGCAATTCTGATGTCTTATGTCCTCCCCTCAGAGCCGCTGAATTGTTAGGCTCGTGGTTTCGCCCACCCGTGAGAGAACATGCTTCAGGGTAGGGCGATGCTTTGTATTCCCAGTACCTACGAGGAGCACCTGTGACCCAGACCAGCGAGAACGTCACCTGGCTGACCCAGGAGGCGTACAACCAGCTCAGGGCCGAGCTGGAGTACCTGTCTGGTCCTGCGCGCACGGAGATCGCCGGCAAGATCGCCGCCGCGCGCGAGGAGGGCGACCTGCGCGAGAACGGCGGGTACCACGCGGCCAAGGAAGAGCAGGGCAAGCAGGAGCTCCGAGTGCGCCAGCTGACCCAGCTCCTGGAGAACGCCAAGGTCGGCGAGGCTCCCGCGGCGGACGGCGTGGTCGCACCGGGCATGGTCGTCACCATCGCCTTCGACGGCGACGAGGACGACACCCTGGACTTCCTGCTCGGCTCGCGCGAGTACGCGAACGCCGCCATCGAGACGTACTCTCCGCAGTCCCCGCTGGGCTCCGGCGTGAACGGCAAGAAGGTCGGCGAGGACGCCCGGTACGAGCTGCCGAACGGCAAGCCCGCCTCGGTGAAGATCCTCAAGGCCGTGCCGTACCAGGGCTGAGACCAGGACCGGCGACGACGACGCCCCCGGCCGCACGCCGGGGGCATCGTCATATCCGCCTCGATGTCCGCGTCGGCGTCGGCGCAGGGGCCGACGCCCGCGTCACGCCGTCGCCGAGCGGTACTTGCGGACCGCGAGCGTCCGGAAGATCAGGACGATCAGGACGGAGTAGATCAGCGAGGCCCGGATCGAGTGCTGCATGGGCCACGCCTGGGACGTCGACACCCCGGGATTGGCGAACAGCACGCGGCACGCCTGCACGGTCGCGCTGAACGGGTTCCAGTCCGCGACATGCTGCAGCCAGGGGGTCATGTTGCTGGTGTCCACGAACGCGTTCGAGATGAACGTGACCGGGAAGAGCCAGATCAGCCCGCCGGAGGTGGCCGCCTCCGGCGTCCGCACGGACAGACCGATGAGCGCGCCGATCCAGGTGAACGCGTACCCCAGCAGGAGCAGCAGCCCGAAGGCCCCGAGGACGCGGAACGCGTTGGTGCTGCCGTTCGAGCCGACCCGCCAGCCGACCATCAGGGCGACGATCGCGAGGACCAGCAGGGTCAGCGCGGTCTGTACGAGGTCGGCCAGGGTGCGGCCGGTGAGCACCGCGCCGCGTGCCATGGGCAGCGAGCGGAAGCGGTCGATGAGGCCCTTGTGCATGTCGTCGGCGATACCCGCGCCGGCGCCCGCGGTGGCGAAGGTGACGGTCTGGGCGAAGATGCCGGCCATCAGGAAGTTGGTGTAGTCGGTGGCGCTGGTGCTGCCGCCGATCTTCATCGACCCGCCGAAGACGTAGGTGAACAGCACCACGAACATGATCGGCTGGATGAGCCCGAAGATGACCATCTCGGGAATCCGGGACATCCGGATCAGATTCCGCTTGGCGATGACCAGGGAATCCCGGATGGACCGGACGACGGGGTTCGAGGGCGCCGCGACCTGCACGGTGTCGCTGACGGCGCTCACTTCGCGGCCTCCTTCTCGCTCTTGTCGGTCCGGGCTGCCTTGCCCTTGTCGGTCCGGGCGTCCGCGGACCCGCCGTTCCCCTCGGCCTTCCCCTCGGCCTCCTCCTCGGCCACGTGCCCGGTGAGGGAGAGGAAGACGTCGTCGAGGGTGGGGCGGCGCAGGCCGATGTCGTCGATCTCGATGCCCCGGGAGTCCAGCTCGCGGATCACCTCCGCGAGGAGCTTCGCGCCGCCGGTGACCGGCACGGTGAGCTTGCGGGTGTGCTCCTCGACCGTGGTCTCGCCCTTGCCGAAGCCGCGCAGCACCTCGGAGGCGGTCGCGATGTGTTCGCGCTCGTGCACGACGACCTCGACGCGCTCGCCGCCGGTCTGCGCCTTGAGCTCGTCGGCGGTGCCGCGGGCGATGACGCGGCCGTGGTCGACCACGCAGATGTCGTGCGCGAGGTGGTCGGCCTCTTCGAGGTACTGGGTGGTCAGCAGCAGCGTCGTACCGCCGGAGACCAGCTGCTTGATGACGTCCCACAGCTGCTGGCGGTTGCGCGGGTCGAGGCCGGTCGTCGGCTCGTCCATGAACATCACCGGGGGCGACACGACCAGGGCCGCGGCCAGGTCGAGGCGGCGGCGCATACCGCCGGAGTACGTCTTCGCGGTGCGGTCGGCGGCGTCGGCGAGGTTGAAATGCTCCAGGAGCTCGGCCGCGCGGGCCTTCGCGGCCTTCGCCCTCATCTGGTAGAGCCGGCCGACCATCTGGAGGTTCTCGCGGCCGGTCAGGTACTCGTCGACCGCCGCGAACTGTCCGGAGAGGCCGACTCTGCGCCGTACCGCGTCGGGGTCCTTGACCACGTCGATGCCCGCGACGACGGCCCTGCCGCTGTCGGGGCGCAGCAGGGTCGTCAGACAGCGGACCGCGGTCGTCTTGCCCGCGCCGTTCGGCCCGAGCAGGCCGAGCACGGTGCCTTCCGGAACATCGAGGTCGACACCGTCCAGAGCCCTTATGTCACCGAAGGTCTTCACCAGGCCTTCGGCGTAGATGGCACCCGGCATGAGAGTTCTCCACGTCGTTGGGGATTTTCTCGGATCTGCACGCGATTCGGACTTGTACGCAACGAGAACAGTTTCCGGCTCGACCCCGACCGGGCGCCGACCCAGACACACACACCGTAACGCGATGTATCGCGTCACTCAATGGATTTTCCCCGAGTGCGACGACCGGCTCCGACCTCAGTCGATGACCGTGTACCCCGCCTCGCGCAGCGCCAGATTCACCTCGGCGCAGTGCTCGTGCCCCTTCGTCTCCAGGTGCAGCTCGACCTCCACCTCCGTGAGCCCGAGCCGCGGATCGGTCCGTACGTGGCTCACGTCCAGGACGTTGGCGTCGGCCACCGACAACACGCCGAGAAGTGTGGCCAGCGCGCCGGGCCGGTCCGTGAGCCGCAGCGTCACCGCCAGATAGCGGCCGCCCGCCGCCATGCCGTGCCGCAGGATGCGCTGCATCAGCAGCGGATCCACGTTCCCGCCCGACAGCAGTGCCACCACCGGGCCCTCGAAGGCGCCGGGAGCGCGCAGCAGCGCCGCCACGGAGCTCGCGCCGGCCGGTTCGACGACCAGCTTGGCGCGCTCCAGGCACAACAGCAGGGCGCTGGACAGATTGTTCTCGGAGACCGTACGGACCTCGTCGACCAGTTCCTCGACGAGGCGGAACGGCACGTCGCCGGGGCGGCCGACCTTGATGCCGTCGGCCATCGTGGCCGGGTTCTCGATGGACACCGGCCGCCCGGCCGCGAGCGAGGGCGGATACGCCGCAGCGCCCTCCGCCTGCACGCCGATGATCCGTACGTCCGGGCGCAGCGACTTCACCGCGACGGCCACGCCCGCCGCCAGCCCGCCGCCGCCGATCCCCAGGACGATCGTGCGCACCTCGGGGCACTGCTCCAGGATCTCCAGACCGACCGTGCCCTGCCCCGCGATGACGTCGGGGTGGTCGAAGGGGTGGATGAACACGGCCCCCGTTCTGCGCGCGTACTCCTGCGCGGCGGCCAGGGTCTCGTCGACCACCTGCCCGTGCAGCCTCACCTCCGCGCCGTATTCACGGGTGGCCGCGACCTTCGGCAGCGGGGCGCCGGTCGGCATGAACACGGTGGACCGCACACCGAGCAGAGAGGACGCGAGCGCGACGCCCTGCGCGTGGTTGCCGGCGCTCGCGGCGACGACACCCGCGGCGCGCTCCTCGGGAAGCAGGCCCGCGATCCGCACGTAGGCGCCGCGCAGCTTGAACGATCCCGTCCGCTGGAGGTTCTCGCACTTGAACTGCACGGGGGCGCCCACCAGCTGGGACAGGTACCTGCTGCCCTCCATCGCGGTCACCCGCGCCACACCCGTGAGCATCTTCTGCGCGCCGCGTACGTCGTCGAGAGTCACGCCGGGAAAGGAGTCAGCCGTGCTGTAGCTCATGACCACCAGTCTCGCAGTTCACGCGGGCGCACTCCCGTCGTGACCACGCACCGAGACTCGGTTTGCGCAGCCCCGGTACGGCCCGCGCCCCGGCCGCGTAACCTGTCCCCCAACCCAGCTCCCCACGCATGAATTGAGCCCCCGGCCATGCCCACAACACCAGAGATGTCGATGGACATGACGACCGTCGGTGACACCGGTCTTCTCGAAGCCCTTCAGCACGAGGTCGCGGTCTTCGCGCGCCGTGCGGAACAGACCCGGCTCGGCGGGGTGGGGCAGGTGCGCAACTCCATGGACCGTGCCGCGTACCTGCTGCTCAACCGTCTCGACAAGGAAGGGCCGATGGGCGTCAAGGCGCTCGCGGCGAGCATGGGGATCGACTCCTCGACGGTCACCCGGCAGGTCGCCCCGCTGGTCGACACCGGGCTCGTCAAGCGCACCTCGCACCCCGAGGACGGACGCGCGGTGGTGCTCCAGCTGTCCCCGCGCGGCCAGTCCCGGCTCGACGAAGTACGCACGTCCCGGCGCCAGTTGATGGCCGAGCTGACACACGAATGGGCGCCGGAGGAGCGCGAGGTCTTCTGCGCGCTCCTCACACGCTTCAACAGCGCGCTCTCCGCCCGCCAGGCAACCCAGAACACGCCGGTGCCGGAGTCCGAGCAGACCTCCTGAGCTGCGCGGGGGCAGTGCGCCCTACCCGGCCTCCCCAGATCTCCGTACGCCTCCACGCGCGCGTGCATGTGCGCCGAACCCTTGACCGGAAGGCGCCCCCTGGCCTCATATGAGACCGGGTCCTCGTCGTACACGGTGCGACGGGTCGCACGCGGCCGCGGACCCTTCCTCAGGGTCGCCCTCAGGCGGGAGGCATGGTGCGAGAACGGCGTGCGTCCCAAGGCGTCCGCCGGGCCCGGGAGTTCGAGGCGTTCGTGGCGGGCGCGGCTGGGCGGCTGCTGCACACCGCCACGCTGCTCACCGCGGAACCCCGGGACGCCAACCCGCGCGCGCGGCGGCTGCTGACGCTGGCCCTCGCCCATACGTACGCCTCCTGGGACCGGCTGCACGGCGAGGATCCCTACGACAGCGCCCGCCGGCAACTGGCCGTGCGCTTCCAGCGCGCCGCCTGGTACCAGTACGGGAGCTTCGGGCGGCGGCCCCCCTCACCGGACAACGTCCTGGCCCGGCTCACACCCTTGGAACGGCTGATCCTCGTGCTCAGGCTGTACGAGGGGGTCGCCGAGGAGCAGGCGGCGGCCACGCTCGGGCTCCCCACAGAACGTGTACGGGCGATCTGCGCCCGCGCCATGGCGACGCTGCTGCACCCGCCCCGAGGCCCCGCGCCGGCCAGGGTGGAGGTGGCACCGTCATGAACCTGCCGGAGCGCGAGGCGGCCGTACGGCGGATGCTGGAGCAGGCACCGGCGCCCCCGATGCCGCCCGACCTGTACGGCGAGGTCGTACGCCGCGGAGGGCGCATGCTGCGCCGCAGGACGGCGGCCCGGCGACTGCTGTGGCTGGTGCTGCTCACCGCGGCCGTCGTCTTCGCCGTCTGGGCGGCGACGACCCGTCCGTGGGTGGAGCCGCCGTCGCAGACGACTCCACCACTGACGGGCTGGTGACCGGCCTCCACCACCGACGGGCCTCCACCGACTGACGGGCCGGCTGTCCGTCGCCCGGACGGCGGCTTCCGCTCGACCGCGGGCCCGCTGGAACCGTGTCCCTCCGGACGGACGACGGCCCCCGCTTGCCCCGGTGCCTGCCGAAGCCGTGCCGTCCGGCCGGAAGGCACGGCTCTCTCTTAACCCAGGGCCTGCTGAAGGTCCTCGAGCAGGTCGTCGATGTTCTCGATGCCCACGGAGATGCGGACGAGGTCGGCGGGGACCTCCAGCGCCGAACCGGCCGCCGAGGCGTGCGTCATGCGTCCCGGGTGCTCGATCAGGGACTCCACCCCGCCCAGCGACTCGCCGAGCGTGAAGACCTTGGCGCGGTTGCAGACCTCGACGGCCGCCTCCTCGCCGCCCGCGACCTGGAAGGAGACCATGCCGCCGAACGCCCTCATCTGCTTGGCGGCGATCTCGTGACCGGGGTGCTCCGGAAGGCCCGGGTAGAGAACGCGCGTCACGCGCGCGTGCCGGGTGAGCATCTCGGCGACCCGGCCCGCGTTCTCGCTGTGCCGGTCCATGCGCACGGAGAGCGTCTTGGTGCCGCGCAGCACCAGCCAGGAGTCGAAGGGGCCGGCGACCGCGCCCATCGCGTTCTGGTGGTACGCCAGCTCCTCGCCGAGTTCCTGGTCACCGGTGATCAGGGCGCCGCCCACGACGTCCGAGTGGCCGCCCATGTACTTGGTCAGGGAGTGCACGACGACGTCCGCGCCGAGCGCGAGCGGCTGCTGGAGGTAAGGCGTCGCGAAGGTGTTGTCGACGACGAGCCGGGCGCCCGCCTCGCGCGCGATCTGCGCGACCACGGCGATGTCGGTGATGCCGAGAAGGGGGTTGGAGGGTGTCTCGACCCAGATCACCTTGGTCTTCGGGGTGAGGGCGGCCCGTACCGACTCGGGGTCGCTGGTGTCGGCCACCGACCACTCCACGCCCCACCGGGAGACGACCTTCGCGAAGAGCCGGAAGGTGCCGCCGTACGCGTCGTTGGGGATCACCACGTGGTCGCCGGGGCTCAGCAGCGTACGCAACAGGCAGTCCTCGGCCGCCAGTCCCGACGCGAACGCGAGGCCGCGGCGACCGCCCTCCAGGGCGGCGAGGTTCTCCTCCAGGGCGGTCCTGGTGGGGTTGGCGCTGCGGCTGTACTCGTAACCGCCGCGCAGGCCGCCGACGCCGTCCTGTTTGTAGGTCGAGACCTGGTAGATCGGCGGGACGACCGCTCCGGTGAGGGGGTCGGCCGTGTTGCCCGCGTGGATCGCGAGCGTCTCGAAATGCTGACTGATGTGCCTGTCGCTCATGAGTCCCGAGCGTAGTGCTCCCCCGTTCATGACGTCGTACACCCCTCGCCGGGAACGCCGGACCCGAGACGGAACGGGACCGGGTTGGCCAATTGTCGGACCCGTCTGGTTCGCTTGAGGCATGGAGATTCTCTGGGTCCTGATGGCGCTGGCCATGTTCAGCCTGGTCCTGCTGCCCGTGCTGCGGCGCAGGCGCACCGGTGTGCAGCTGGTCTCGCCCGGCGACCCGGACGCCGCGGACCCGGCGAACTACGGGTTCCTGCGCCAGGAGGAGCTGGACATCCGTATGCCGGGCCCGGACGCGGATCTGCTGAACGTCCTGGACGTGGTGCAGCGGACCCAGGACTACCGCGCGGCCTCGCAGCTGCTGGCCGGCACGGAGACCGACGGCGAGACGCGCTGGCAGCGGGTGCAGGCCTTCGCGGGCGCCGCGTCGCTGGAGCTCCAGCAGCGCCCCGGCGGGGTCAGCGAGACACCCGGCGGGCAGTGGCTGCGGGTGTGGCGCGCCGAGGCGCCCAAGGACGCGGGCGGCGCGGCGGTGCACGCCGAGTTCCTGGTGCAGCAGGCGTGGCGGACGTCGACGCCGGGGACCGACGACTTCCGGATCATCATGGAGGAGGCGCGGTCCGCGTGCGGCGAGGCGGCGCTGCTGTCCCCCGGTGACCCGATCCCGTACGTCATCGAGCTGTCGGTGGCCCGTGGACTCGCCTACTCCCAGCCGGAGTTCGAGAAGCTCTGGCTGAAGATCCTGGACCGCGCGCCCGCCCACATGGGCGCGCATCTGGCGGCCCTGCACTACTGGTGCGAGAAGTGGCACGGCTCGCGCGAGACGGCGTACTCCTTCGCGGAGGCCGCGGCGGCTCGCGCACCGCAGGGCTCCCTCCTCGCGGCGATGCCGCTCTTCGCGGTCTTCGAGCACCTCCCCGAGGTGAACCTGGTCCGCAGCTTCTACCAGAGCGAGGTCGTGACCAAGGCCGTCCACGGCGCGCTGTACGCGGTCCACGCGGCCCGCCCCGACGACCCGATGCTCGCCCACGTCCGCCATCTGCTGGTCCTCTTCCTGGTCCGCGGCGAGCGCTGGTCCGAGGCCATGAGCCAACTGGTGCACATCGACGGCCACGTCGGCGCCCTGCCCTGGACCCTGACCCCCGACCCGGCCGCGGACTACGCGATATACCGCGCCCTCGCGGTAGCGGGGTACGAGGCGAACGGCGGAAGCCCGGCGACGCTGTCGCACTGACGGCGTCACGCGCGGCGAGGACGGCCCGGGAATTCGGTTGCCCCGCCCGGCCGTCCCGGGCTGAATACCAGGCATGGCCGACATCCAGGGCTCATACGACGACCTCTTCACCGCTGTGCCCAACGCGCTGTCCGCGTTGCTGGACGAGGGGGACGCCGGTGGCTCGGTGGCCGTCTTCGTGGACGGGGAACCGGTGGTGGACGTGTGGGGCGGGTTCGCCGACGCGGACCGCGCGATCCCGTGGCAGCGGGACACGATCACCAGCGTCTGGTCCGTCACCAAGACGATGACGGCGCTGTGCGCGCTGATCCTGGTCGACCGTGGCGAGCTCGACCTGGACGCGCCGGTCGGCCACTACTGGCCCGAATTCGCCAGGGCGGGCAAGGAGAAGGTGCTGGTGCGGCACCTGCTCGCGCACACCGCGGGCCTGCCCGACTGGGACGGGCCGATCGAGGACCTCTACGACTGGCCGGCCGCCACGGCTCGGCTGGCCGCACAGACTCCGCGATGGGAGCCGGGAAGCGCTGCCGGGTACCACTCGCTCACCCAGGGATTCCTCGTGGGCGAGGTCGTACGCCGGATCACCGGCCGCAGCCTGGGCGTGTTCTTCGCGGAGGAGGTGGCCGGACCGCTGGACGCCGACTTCCGCATCGGGCTGCCCGCCGAGCACGACCGCCGGGTGGCACTCGCGATCCCGCCGTCCTCCCGGAGCGAGGATTACGCCGCGAGCGCGCCCAGCGGCAAGGCGGTTCCCACCGCCGCCACCCGCGTACGGGTCCGTGACGGCAACAGCGTGGCCTGGCGTCGTGCGGAGATCCCCGCGGCGAACGGATTCGGCAACGCCCGCTCGGTCGCCCTGGTGCAGTCGGTGATGGCCTGCGGAGGAACGGTCCGCGGGACGCGGCTGATGTCGCAGGCGGGCTGTGACCGTGCGAGGCAGGAGCAGTTCAGCGGCGAGGACCGCCTGCTGGGCATGCCCATCCGTTGGGGCCTGGGCTACGCACTGTTCGACAACACCTACGGGTGGGGCGGCTGGGGCGGTTCCTTGGTCGTGATCGATCCCGAACACCGTATGGCGGTGGCTTACGTGACGCATCAGATGCGCGAGCCCGCGGACGACACCCGGGGCCTGGAGATGATGATGGCCGCCTACGACGGGCTCCAGGGCCTACGGACCTGATCCGACAGGTCAGGCGTGGTCTCGGCTCGGCGAGACGGGGATCGGCTCGGCAAGACGGGGTCGCCATCCCCGCTGGAACCGAAGGTCCTTCAGTTCTGGCAGCCGCAGCCTGCCGCGGACTTGGCCTCGGCGACCGGGACGCCGGGGTCGGCCGGGGTCTCGGCGGGCGTGCAGCAGGCGTTGACGCCGCAGCACGCGTCGGCCGACCCGGTCGCAGGGGATGTCCGCGCCTCGGTCCGGGGTTTGCCGGCGCGGACGACGGCGGAGTGCATGCCGTCGGCCACGGGGTGCGTGGGGGTGATCTCGACGTCCACGAACCCTGCCGCCTCAAGGCCTTCGCGGTACTCGGCGAAGGACAGGGCGCCGGCGATGCAGCCGACGTAATCGCCGCGCTCCGCGCGCTCCTGGGGTGTCAGGCTGTCGTCGGCGACGACGTCGGAGACGCCGATGCGGCCGCCCGGCGTCAGGACACGGAACGTCTCGGCGAACACCGCCGCCTTGTCGGTCGACAGGTTGATCACACAGTTGGAGATCACCACGTCGACGGTGTTGGCGGGGAGCGGGATGGCCTCGATGGTGCCCTTGAGGAACTCGACGTTCGTCGCGCCCGCCTTCCTGGTGTTGGCCAGGGCCAGTTCGAGCATCTCCTCGGTCATGTCGAGGCCGTACGCCCTGCCCGTGGGGCCGACGCGGCGGGCCGAGAGCAGGACGTCGATGCCACCGCCGGAGCCGAGGTCGAGGACGCGTTCCCCTTCGTGGAGATCGGCCACGGCGGTCGGGTTGCCGCAGCCCAGTGAGGCGGCGACGGCTTCGGCGGGCAGGGCGTCCCGCTCGTGGGCCGCGTAGAGGGTGGAACCGAAGTTCTCGTCCACCTCGACCGGCTGCGGCCCGCAGCACGCGGTGCCGCCCTCGGTCACCTTCACGGCTGCGGCGGCATACCGTCGGCGAACGGTCTCGCGCAGTTCAGTGGACTGATCGCTCATGACTCACTCCTGAATGACGGGGCACGTCAGGCCCTGGAACGGCTTGTATTGACGTTTGTTGATGCAAGCTTGCGCCTTGGATCGAAGAACGTCAACATAGAGGTATGTCGAAACAAGAGCTCGCGGTGATCGGTCAGGAGGCGGACGGCGCCTGCTGCCCTGGGCTGGCCTCCGCACCGCTGGCCGAGGAGCAGGCCGCAGAACTGGCGAAGGCGTTCAAGGCGCTGGGCGACCCGGTGCGGCTGCGGCTGCTCTCGATGATCGCCTCGCGGGAGGGCGGCGAGGTGTGCGTGTGCGAGCTGACGCCCGCGTTCGAGCTGTCGCAGCCGACGATCTCCCACCATCTCAAGCTTCTCCGGCAGGCCGGACTCATCGACTGCGAGCGGCGTGGCACCTGGGTCTACTACTGGGTGCTGCCCGGCACCCTGGACCGGCTGGGCGCGTTCCTGACCACTCCCGAGCCCGCCGGGGTGACCGCGTGAACGCCTCGCTCGGACGGCGCGCCGTGGCCGAACTGGTGGGAACGGCCGCGCTGGTCACGGTGGTGGTCGGCTCGGGCGTTCAGGCGACACTGCTGTCGCCCGACGTCGGCGTGCAGTTGCTCGCGAACTCGCTCGCCACCGTCTTCGGCCTGGCCGTGCTGATCACGCTGCTCGGACCGGTCTCGGGCGCCCACTTCAACCCGGCGGTCACCCTGGCCGCCTGGTTCACCGGGCGGAAGAACGGCGACGGAACGACCGCGCGCGAAGCGGCCGCGTACATCCCCGCCCAGATCATGGGCGCGATCGGCGGCGCGGTGCTGGCCGACGCGATGTTCGCCGAACCACTCGTGAAGTGGTCCACGCACGACCGCTCCGCCGGTCACCTGTGGCTGGGCGAGATCGTGGCGACGGCCGGGCTCATCCTGCTGGTCTTCGGCCTGGCCCGTACGGATCGCGCCCACCTCGCGTCAGCCGCGGTGGCCTCCTACATCGGGGCCGCGTACTGGTTCACGTCCTCGACGTCGTTCGCGAACCCGGCGGTGACCATCGGCCGGGCCTTCACCGACACGTTCGCGGGCATCGCCCCGGCCTCCGTCGCCCCGTTCGTCGTCGCGCAACTGGTCGGCGCCGCTGTCGGCGTGGGCCTGCTGGCGGCGGTGTTCGGCCGCCCCGCATCCGCCGGGACGGACACAGCCGCCGTCCTCTCCCGTGGCGAGACCGAACTCGCCCCGTCCGCTGCTCCCTGAACCCACCTCCCCCTCCCCGGAAGACACTTGCCATGAGCACCGCCACCCCGCGCCCGTCCGTGCTGTTCGTCTGCGTCCACAACGCCGGACGGTCCCAGATGGCCGCCGCGTTCCTCACCCACCTCGCGGGCGACCGGGTCGAAGTCCGCTCGGCGGGCTCCGCTCCCGCCGACACGGTCAACCCGGCGGTCGTCGACGCGATGAAGGAGGTCGGCATCGACATCTCCGCCGAGACACCGAAGGTGCTCACCGTGGAAGCCGTACGGGCCTCCGACGTCGTGATCACCATGGGGTGCGGTGACACCTGCCCGGTCTTCCCCGGCAAGCGGTACCTCGACTGGCGACTCGACGACCCGGCCGGGCAGGGCGTCGCCGCGGTCCGGCCGATCCGCGACGAGATCGAGCGGCGCATCCGCACCCTGGTGACCGAACTGGCGGCCTGAGCGATCCGCCCTCGTACACGTCCGATGTCCGCCGCCCGAACGGCCCGCAGCCCACGGACACTTGGGACAACGCCCCGCCGATCGGCCGCCGGCTCCCCCTTCACCACGGAGTCCCTCGTACAGGCCAGTCGAAAAAGGAATGGCCACCCGCCCCGGCCGACCCCACGCCGTACGCCACGGAAGAACCGCAACGCGGGATCCGCGCGGCCCACACAGCCTCCACGATCACCGCACGTCCGCCAGACAGGTGAGCCGCGACGGTTCCGGACAGGTGGAATCGGTGTCCGCGCAGTGGCGCCGCAGGACACCGATCACGGAGGATGGCACGCGAATGCGACCCCTGTTCGTGATCAAAGGCTTCGAGAACCTTGATCATCAGGGGTCGCGTCTCTCGTTGCCGAACCGGGCGAACCGACCGGGCGGCGCATACGCGGGCGATCAGCCCATCTCGCCGGCCGAGACGGCGGTGCGCAGGTGGCCGTATTGAATCGCGAGTGCGACCAGACCGCCGGGACGGCGTGACGATGTGCCAGGCGGGGATCCTCTGAAGCGTTCCAGTTCCGATCGCTCCGTTCGGGTCCGCCGGGATGTTGGTTCAGCGATATTCGCGGGTTGTGGGAGGGCCGAAGAAATCCCCTCCGGGCGTTGAACCCCCCCGTACCACGGCCCCGTTGTAATCCTCCGAGGGCACCCCGCGCCAACGGGGCAGCACGCGAACCCGAAGGATCGCGCCGAGGGAAAGGACGTCCATGCCCGATACCGAACGGACTGTCATCGACGCGGCAACACTGCCGCTGCCGAAGAACGGCGCCGGCACATCGACAACGGGAGTCCGGCGATTCGCGACCGACGAGCCGGCGCCTCGACTCGCATAGGTGCGCCCAACCGCGTTCCCGCATCTCTGAGAGCCATGGGGGACCGTCCGGGGCCGAACCGTCCAGCGGCGATTTCCCGACCTCCGAGCCGAGGCTGCCGACGAGCAACGTCGAGGCGTCCACGAAAGAACACGTTCGACGAATACCACGCCGAGATCGACAAGGCCGACACCCCCATGAAGAAGCTGGAGGCGATCGGCACACTCGTCCGCACCTGAGAAGAACCGTCATCTCGCAGACCCCGACGGGGCCGACGAGATGACAGAGGAAAGGCGTACCGGATGAACGACGACAGCACCGGCGGCGAGGAAGCGGAACAGGGACCGCCCCCGTTCATCCTCTACCAGCAGGGTGACGACCTGACGACGGCTCAACGCAGCCTCGCCATCTGGGTGCACAACCTCCTGCTGCCGGTCTACGCCGGAGAGGAGTCGTCCCGCGCCCCGTGGTGCCCGCGCTGGTGGGAGCACCCCGACGCGATGGCCCACCTCTACGGCCTGTGGATGGCATGGCAGGAAATGACCTCCGCCAAGGCCGGCATGAACGGGCCCGCCATGTGGCACCGGGACTTCCTGGGACCGGCGATGGCGTTTCTGCGCGACCCCTCGGGACCTTTCTCGGGCTGCAAGCCCGGAAGCCACCGGCCGAAACACCCGCCACGGGTCGACGTGTACGACGGCTGATCCAGATCCTGATCCCCACCGAATACCTTCCGAGCACAGAAGAGAAGAGAAACCGGCATGGCACCGACACGCATCCTTGTTGTCTCCAACGAGAGTGGCATGGGGCTCGGCGGAGTGCCCGTGTTCAACCAGCTCCTCGCCGAGGGGCTCGCGGCGAACCCGAACCACAAAGTGGACCTGCTCTATGTAACGGACAACCCGCAACTCCACGGAGGTGCGACCGTTCACACGGTTCCCCCGGTGGAGGGCGAGGACAAGATGCAGACGATCCTCAAAGCGGCGCAGCGGGATCCGCAGGATTTCGGCCTCCCGCCCAAGGGAAACGGCCAGTACGACATCGTCATCGGACACAGCCGGTTCTCCGGACCTGCGGCGTCCGCCATACAGTCCGCCTGGTATCCGGACGCCGTGCACATGAACTTTCTCCACACCTCTCCCGAGAAGCTGGAGCGGGCCAAGATCACCGATCCGAACGACCCGGACATGGTCAAGATGCGGGAGGATGCGGGTCTGGCCAAATTGGCGATCGAGAAGGAAATTCTCAGCAAGGCCCCCGTCGGTGTCGGTGTCGGCGGAGCACTGGCCGAGGACATCCAGCGGATTCAGAGGGAGACCGCGGGGGCCAAGAGCTGGCTCGATCTCATGCCCGGTGGCGAAACAGTCAAGACCTTCATCCCGCCCTCGCCGAAGGAACAGCTCAACGTTCTGCTGATGGGGCGCATGGATGACCCCATGAAGGGGGGCGGCGACGCCCTGGCAGCGGTGAAGCATCTCAACGACCGCGGCAAGAAAGTGCATCTCACCATCCGCGGCGCGAAGGCGGAAAAGCTCGAGGAGACGCAGGCCGAGGCGGACAAGCTCGCCGGCGGAGCGGGAAGGGTCACCGTCAAGCCCTTCACCAAGAACAAGCAGGACCTTGTCGACGACATGCACGCCAACCATGTGGTGATCATGCCGTCCAAGACCGAGGGCTTCGGCATGGTCGCCACCGAGGCCGCCGCGCACTGCATTCCGATCCTGGTGAACCGGGACAGTGGCGCGGCCAAGTTCCTCCAGGACCCCGACCGCGGTGCGGCCCACCTGGGCAGGGACAGCGTGGTCATGACACCCGAGGATGCCTCGCAGCGGCACATCGCTTGGGCGGACGCCATCGAGAAGGTCTCGGACAACTGGGTGGACCGCAAGATCGGCGCCTACGACCTGCACAACGTGCTGAAGGGCTACACCTGGGAGAACGCCGGGACGGCCCTGGTCGAAGCGGGAATGGCGGCCAAGGACGGCAACGTGTTCGGCTCGAAGCAACTACAGGGCGGCGAGGTGAAGTTCATGGCCAATGCCGCGAGCCTCACCTCTCCGAACGCCACCACGGGGCAGTCGGGGAACAACCATCCGTCGGCGGCCCCCATGCAGGGATCCCCCAAGCTCACTGCCAAACCGTCGGTGCTCTGAGCGGACCGGCCCGACGGGAGTGCGGGCCGGGCCGGTCCGGCCGCCGCGGGCACCGGTCCGGGTGCGCGGGAGCAGCAGCGGCGCCCAGGCGTACCCGGCCCGGTGTCCGGCAGCAGTCCGCGGAACGCGCGCCCCACTCCGACCAGCTCACCGCCCTCGGCGAAGCCTCCGGCTGACACGGCCCCCCAGGCACGAGGGGGCCTGCCGCATCCCTGTCACGGGCCCGAACCCCCGGGCCGCGAGTGGGCACTGCTTCACCAGCCGGTTGACCGTTGGCGACATGGGCTTCGCTCTGCTCAACCGTTCCATCGGCTACGGCACGTTCACCGAAGCCCAGGCAGCCGACCCGGAGCACACCCCAAGTCGACTGAACCGTCACCAAAGAGGGCCGGCGTCCCAGCACCGTCAACGGCCAGACAGTTCGACCTGTACCAAGGAGGGCAGAGCGGCCCCGGACCGGTCTGCGAACACGGCTTGACATGGATCATCAAGCCGCGCTGACACGCTCCTGTCGGTCGTCTGCGTCAGGGGGCATGGCCGCTTTCGCAGGCGGGAAAGCGGCCTGAGCCCCTCCAGCCGTGGGGGACGAGTCGGTGTCAGTGGCCCGTTCTACTCTGCCGACCATGAGCAGATGGATGGGGAACACCCAGGTTCTGGCAGAACAGGCCGCTCAGTACCGGGTTCTGGCCGAGCACGGCGATCTACCGGAACTGTCTCGCGCCGTCATGCGGGCCGCTTGCAACAACGGCGCCATGACGGGTGTGGGAGTGGAGAACATGGAGCTCCTGCGGGCACTGCCCGACCAGGACCGACTGGAGCTCGCCGGCACATGGGCCCGTTGGTACGCCCACGTGGAAGACATCTGGTCGGCCGGGGAGTTCAGGCGGGATCTGGGTTACTTCCGCGCCGAACTGCTCGTGGCCGCCTCGGGAGTCGTCCGTGGCCTTGACGGGGACCTTCTGGCTGCCGAACGCCAGGAGCGGCTCTCCGAGTTGAGGGACCAGTACGTCATCTGGTCAAACCACCGGATCTGGGAACTGGCCGATGCGGAACTCGCAGCCGGGCGTATGCCCGACCCTGCCGTCCTGGCTGTCTTCCGGCGCACAAGTGCGGCGGCGCACCTGCCGGGTTCCCGTCGCACGCATGCGGCCGGGAACGGCAGGGAACCCGGAATGCAGAACTTGCTGTCCCATTTCCCTGGTCCGGCGCTCAACCCCGGTGAGCCGTGGGCCGACACTGCTCTCCGGGAGGCATCTGCCGGAGGGGAGCCGTGGCAGCGACTGCTGGAGCATGCGGCCCCGGCGACGGCCGCCGCACCATCGGCGAAGTGGAGAAGGACCGGATCGGCCCTTCTGGACGCCGTTGGCCCGGAGGAAGCGCGACGAGCAGTGCAACGGTGGTTGGAGTTGACTCATCTGGCCCGAACCATTCCGCTTCTCGGTCATCCGAACCAACTGTCCGATGTGAACGCGTATTTCGACCCCTACAACTCCCACGTGCTGCGTGGACTCGCTTGGACGCTTTCCCTCCTTCCGCCTCGGCCGGACACCGCCCACACCCTCGCCTGCCTCGTCGAGACCTCCCTGGATCACCGGTCCGGAAACGCTCCCCGCTCGCCTCAGGTGGCCGAGGCGGGCATCGTCGCACTGGCCCTGATCGGGGACGGGACGGCACGGACGGAGCTGGAGACCTTGAGCAGATGGGTCACGCACAAAGGAACATCCCTGCGCATAGGCAAAGCGCTCGCGGGGCTCTGACAAGGGCACGGCCGCCCTTGCCGGCCACCTTGTTCAAGCTCCGCACCAGGGTCGCCCGCGGCGTGCGGGCAGCTCGGCTGCGGCCCTAGCGATGGTGTTCAAGCTGGTCGAGACCGCGCAGGCCTGCCGGCGGGCCGTCGCCGGAGCACACCTGGTGCCCCTGGTCCGGGCTCGCGCCACCGACTCTACGTAGGGCACTGCGAGGAGTACGACACTCCACGCAACCTCGGCTGGGCTCCCGCACCCAACGCAGGAATCCACGTCGTCCCACCGGAGAGGATGGACGTGGACACGGAGGACGCGGGGTACATGCCCTACCTGGGCGGAGCTGAGCCCGTTCACCTGGAACCGGTCAAGGACTGAGCTGTCGGTTGCCGCCCTCACCGTGTTTGCCGCGGCTATTGGCGCCGCGCGTTGATCAACGCTTCCGCCCACTCGGGTGAATGCGCCCGACGTGCCGCATCTCAGCGTCCCCTTCGTCGTGTGGCAGACAGCTCTGCGTGATCAGTCGAAGGCCACGACCAGACGAACGCCGTCGTCTCCGAAGCGCCCTGCCAGGGCCCTCATCACGGCAAAGACATGTGGCCAGTGAGTCTCACGGCCCAGTACCACGCCGACCGTCAACGGCCGGTACGCGCAAGACAGTTCGCCGGTGGTCCACTCCACCAGTCCAGTGGCCGTGCGCAGGTCGGCCGGCGGAACGCCTACCGCGGACAGGGCTTCCGGCGGCCAAGCGTCGGAAACCAGCTGTTGGTGCAGGATCGACGGCAGCGACTTCGTGCGCCAGGTCAGTCGGCCGATGAAGTGATCAGGCGTCGCCGTGGAGTCGATCGAGGCCAGCTCCGCCCAGCTGACCCAGCTCGCGCTGTGCAGGTCACCTGATGCGGTCCAAGGACCCAACTGCGAGCGCATCCCGGTCGGCAGATCGACGGGAAGACCACGGCCTGGTGCAAGGGGTCGGAAGCCCGCGTAGTCGCGTACTCCGAAGAGACAACCGAAAGCTGCGTAGTCGGTCTCGTCGTACAGCGGCCAAAGATCCATGGCGGCCACCCACGGCTCGCCGTCGTAGTAGAAGGCATGGTTCTGACCGTCACCGTCCTGTTGGCGGTGGCGATTCTGCGGGGTCTCTTCGCCTTTCTACGGGCCGGGCGTCTGGGCCCGGTGCCACACGGGGTGGCGATCACGCCACAGGAACAGCCCGAGCTGTGGAGACAGATACAAGCCGCCGCCGAAGTGACGGGGCAACGGCCGCCAAATGAGGTTTACCTGGTCGCCGAGGTCAACGCGGGGGTCGCCGAACAAAGCCGCCTGCTGGGCCTGCTGCCCGGACGACGCCGCATGCTCTTGGGCCTGCCGCTGCTCGGCGGGCTGACCGTCCCGCAACTGCGTGCCGTCCTCGCCCACGAGTTCGGGCACTACGGCAACCTCGATACCCGGCTCGGCGCTGTCACGATGCGCGGCCGGGAAGCGCTACTGCACACGGTGGAGGTCTTCCAGAAGGGCAGCACTCGGCTGCACCACGCGATTGGTGCCCTGTACGTCGGCTACGCCCGGATGTTCCTGCGGACCTCGCAGTCCGTGGCCCGCCACCAGGAGCTTGCCGCGGACCGGACGGCCGCCCGGCATGCGGGCCGTGACGCGACGGCCGCTGCACTACGCGTCCTTCCCGTGCTCGCTGCCGCGTACGCCCACTACCTGGAGACGTACGCCGCGATGGGCAGGTCGCTGGGAGCGCTACCGCCCGAGGGCGAGGTGCACGGCGGATTCCGTCGACTGCTCGCCGCCCGAACCGGGGAGCGGCTCGCTCTGCTCTCCTCCGGGCAGCGT
The DNA here is from genome assembly GCF_055588305.1 of Streptomyces sp. NPDC042002. NCBI lineage: Bacteria > Bacillati > Actinomycetota > Actinomycetes > Kitasatosporales > Streptomycetaceae > Streptomyces > Streptomyces sp. NPDC042002. Next base: position 61,308 of record NZ_JBVJCT010000002.1, read on the forward strand.
CCGCCGCGGCCGCACCAGTACGACTCGCACCCGCCGATAGCTGAACGGATCGCCCTGATCGAGAAGCTGCCCACCGATGGCCGACCCGATGGGGCGACCGACGAGCCGGCCGCGCTGACTCTGCTGCGCGACCTTGGCCGGGTGTTCGTCGCCTTGGAGGCGCGCACGCTGTCGCAGGAGGCGGCGCGGCTACGGCGCATGAGTTGGGACGACCTCGTCATGGCCCGCGCGGTCGCCGATGCCGAGGACTGGTCCCTGCCGCTGCGGACCGCCGTGGCCAGGGCGCTTCGCTCATCGGCGCAAGGCGCGGGCAGGACGGCGACCGTACACCGAAATGCCACGACCGAAGCAGAGGCCGACAACGAGTTGCCCGCCTTGGAAGAGATACTCGACGCGTTCGACCGCGGCCTGCTGTGGATGGCGGTCGCCGACCGCATGCCCAAGCCGCATCAGGCGGCGCGACTGTCCGGGTCGTCAGCCCGCAACTTCATTCGGCCCAAGGTCTTCGACGGGCTCGCGGGCATGGTCCACCTGCGCCTCGCCGAGTCCGGACACGCGAAACCGGACATCGCCTGGTCGGGGCAGCCTGGACTCATTCTGCCCGAGTCATGGGAGAAGGGCATGGACGACGCCATCGACGCCGCCGTCGCCGACACGCCCGACACCGCCCCGCTGCGCGCCCTGCTCGCGAGCCCCCACTGTGTTTCCGCCTAGTCGCCGTTCGGCCGGGCGGCCGGTCACGATCGCTGGCGGCCACGAGAGTTGAAGAGGGCGCCCGCGCGCGTCCACTGGGACCCCGAGCGGGACCTGTGGCCGCAGCCCTTGCCGTACCGGTCCCCGCAACTCGGCCTCTCGGGTGAGGCTGCGCGACGCTACGCGGACGAATGGACGGTCGCCATCCGCGACGTCACCCCACTCGCCCACGAGGTCCAAGCCCCCGTCAGCGGCGGCGACCTGGACTCAGCCGCCAGACTGCTGTCCCAGGAAGACTTCCGTCCCGGCCAGGACGAGCTCATCGCCCACCTGCGGGGATGAGGAATGGGCTCACCCGGCCTCCCACCCTCGGGCCGGTCCGGGCGACAGCCGAATCGCTTCTCCCTCACTCGTTCGAGCGGAGCGAAAGTGCTCCTGCCCGTTAGGCTGAGGCGTGGGACAGAATCGCCCCCATGGGAGCAGCCATGACCACCCCAGCCGCTGAGCAACCGCTCATCCCTCAGCCGCCTGCAACGGTCGCCACGCTACGGCAGGCCATCAGCCAGATCGCGCCCGCCTCGCTCCCCGCCTTCACGCGGGAGCTGGACCAGGCGGCCGACCAGTCCCGACAGGGGTCCGATCTTGCCCCTCTCCGGCGATTCATCACCCAGTGGGCCGTCTATGTCCACATCCAACGCCAGCCCGGCTTGGCTGCGGACTTCCGCCGCTGGGAGGACACCGCTGAAGCGGGCGACACGGCGCAGGCACGACAGGCCGCCGCCGAGATCGGACGCCTTCTCGACGAAGCCCACGCGGCCGTGGGTCTCTCGACCCGGTGAGTCCGGACTGGCACTGGGAATACGACCCTGATCACGACCACGTGGCAGGCGGCCTCCCGGCCCACGTCGTGGCGGAGGTCGAACGCCTGGCCGACCAAGTCGTCGAGCTCGCCAGTACGGGAGTCGACGTCAGTGATCTCGGCAACGGCCCAAGACCAGGTGGCCTACGTCGTATGGACGCGGCCGGCGGATGGTTCTACTTCCTCGTGGCCCCGCGCGCCCCACTCATCATCATCGTCCGCATCGTGCCCCCGTTCGACGCTTTGTAGCGACACGCCGCCTGCCCGCCCTGGCAGGCGCGGAGCGGAGCCGGGCGATGCCGGGACGAGCCCTGACCGACCGCTCCATGTTCTCGTCGCCGCCAAGCAGTACGGCGAGGCCTACGACGACTGTCTCGAGGTCGTCGAACTGCTGGGTTGACGCATCGTGGGGCGGCGGGAACAGAACAAGCACGCCGGCCCAGCACGCGGCAGCCACAGCCACAGCCATAACCACAGAGCCACGTAGCCACGAGCCGCGGAGCCACGTAGCCACAGAGCCGCAGCCGAACAACCGGGCTCACGGCAGCGGCGCGGTGCCTCGGCCGCCGCCTCAGAACGCCCCCACCATCCCCGCCACTCCGCCGATGAACGCGCTGAGCAGCATCACGGCACCCAGCACTCCGAGAAGTACCAGCAAAGCACGGGGTCTGCCGCGCGCGGCCGCCCTGGCGCGTACGAGCAGAGTTCCCAGGACCAGCACCATCAGGCCGAGCAGGGAGAGCGCCAGCCACCCGAAGGACGCGCCGACGCCCGTCTGCTCGTAGCCGGCGGAAGCCGTTCGCCGTAGCGCGACCGTGCTGCCGACGGGCAGGCTGGTGTCGATCGTGGCATCGGGGTCCACCACGGTCCCGTCGTCGGAGCGGAACGTGCCGTGGCAGTGCGGATAGCGGTGGCCTCCGGCGTGGCTCCACGTGCACGCCTCGACCCGGAGGTACCCGGACGTGCCCGCCACACCCGTGGCGTAGGCGAGGTGAGTTACCGCGAGCCAGGTCACGATGGCGCCCGCGGCGAACAGACCCGCGATCAGAAGCAGCGGACCCCCTGCCCGCGCTCCTCCCCGGAGCCGATCCCAACCGTTCATGCGCCCCCACACATTCATCGACCCCAAACGCCTCCGACGGGACGCCGACCCGGGTCCCGCACAGCTTCGCTCAGCCACTCCTGACCGACTCCTCCCACGATGTACAGCAGACACACGACTGCGCCGGATGGTTGCTCGCGCCCCGGGACCACTCGGCTCAGGCGGTGAGGCGCCGCGAAGACCGGGGGCCGGAGACCTGGGGCCGGGGGCCGAGGGCGGCTGCCCCGAAGCTCGCGGGGATGGACGGACAGCGGCTGGGCCGTGTCGCCGGCCCCCTCGGAAACCCCCGTGGCACCCCGTGGCTCCGAACGAGTGGACTCGACGGAACGTGCATCGGACAGGGGCTCACGGCAAGGGTGCGGGTGGTGATGTTGCCGTCTGCTCCCCTGACCCGGAAGAGGCGCCCCGACATGCGACGTACCTCCTACCGCCGTCCGTTCGCCGCGGCACTGCTCGTGGCGTCCGTGCTGGCCCCGATGACAGCGACTCCCGCCGCGGCCGACCACGCGGCGAGCCTCCGCACGACAGGCCTCCGCGCAGCCGGCGCCGGCGGATACGGCGAGGACGACGCCCCGCAGCACGGCCTCAGCCCCGAGCTGAGCGCCCGGCTGGACAAGGCCGTCAAGGACGTCCGCACGCAGGCCCACATCCCCGGTGTCGTCGTCGGACTCTGGATGCCGGGCAAGGGGGACTACGTCCGCGCGACCGGTGTCGCCGACCTCGCCACCCACAAGCCGATGGCCGTCGACTCCTACGTCCGGATCGGCAGCGAGACCAAGACCTTCACCGTCACCGCCCTGCTCAAGCTCGTCGACGACGGCCGGGTCCGGCTGGACGACCCGATCTCCCGCTACATCAAGGGCGTTCCGGACGGCCGCCACATCACCCTGCGTCAGCTCGCCGAGATGCGCAGCGGCCTGTTCCCGTACACCTCCGACGCGGACTTCGAACACGACCTGCTGAGCAACCCGCAGCGCACCTTCACCCCGCGGGAACTGCTCGCGTACGGCTTCAAGCATCCGAACACCTTCGCGCCCGGCGCGGAGTTCCAGTACTCCAACTCCAACCTCATCCTGCTCGGCCTGGTCATCGAGAAGGTCAGCGGCCACAAGCTCCGCGACTTCATCGACCGGCGGGTGCTCCGCCCGGCTCATCTGCGCGACACGCTGTTCCCGAAGGGGAACGAGTTCCCCAAGCCGCACCCGCAGGGCTACACCGACCAGACGCTGAGCGGTGACATCGCGAACTCCACCGACTGGAACCCCAGTTGGGCCTGGGCGGCCGGGGCGATGATCTCGAACCTGCACGATCTGCGCCGCTGGGCCAAGATCGTCGCCACCGGCACCCTGATCAGCCCCGAGAGCCAGGCGCAGCGCCTCGACACCCTGCCGACCGGCTTCCCGGGAACGACGTACGGGCTCGGCATCTTCGACGCCAACGGATGGATCGGGCACAACGGCTCCCTGCCGGGATACGAGACCGTGACCGTCTATCTGCCCGCGAAGAAGGCCACCCTGGTCATCATGATCAACACCGACGTCTCCTACCAGGGCCAGGAGCCGTCCACGCTGCTCGCCAAGGCCATCACGCAGATCGTCACGCCGAACAACGTGTACGACGGCGCGGTCGTCTCGCAATAGGGCTCGCGCCAGAGGCGGCCCCCAGGTCTGTCGCGGGACAACTCCCGCCCGGCGACAGGCCTGGGGCCGCCCGCGGTCCCGCTCCACCGCACTACTCCACCGCGATGCCGAAGTCCCGTACGAGTTCTTCCAGACCGCCCGTGTAGCCCTTGCCGCCGAGCACGAACTTCCAGTCCCCGTTGGCCCTTCGGCGGAACGAGCCGAGCACCAGGGCGGTTTCGCCCGGCCGGCCGTCGGAGACGTCGAGCCGGTCGAGTTCGGCGAGGTTCGGATCGCGCAGCCGGATGCCTGCGTCCGTGAAACCGGAGAGGTCGGCGTCCGGGTTGGCCTCGGGGTCGATGGCGGCCACGAGTACGAACCGGTCGGCCTCCGCCGGCAGCCCGTCGAAGGACACGCCGATCGCGGCCTTGTCCGGCGGTGCCGCGGACAGTGCGCACACCGAGCCGTCCGGTGTCCGCGGGTTGTTGTAGAAGACGAAGTGATCGTCGCTGAGGACCCGGCCGCCCCGGCAGACGAGCGCGCAGACGTCCAGGGCGACGCTTCCGGTCCACGACATGCCCAGGATGTTGTGGTCGTCGGGCAGCCGGGTCCCCGCAGCCGACGGTGTCGACGAACCGGGCCGTGCGTGCGACGCCGCCGCCTGAGGCTGTGACGACCGTGATGGCCGTGACCCTTGCGTCGACTGCGAGGTCTGCGGCCCTTGCGCCTGCTGCCCAGACCGTGACGGTTGTGTCGGCGATGCCGCGGGCGGACTGCCGGCGTCGCCCAGTCTCCCCCGCAGCCCATGACGATGCAGCAGGTCCACGAGTTCAGGGCCCGCGATGAGCTCCAGCGGCTTGCCGTTCGCGAAGGTGTGCGAGCCGGGGCCGAACCCCGACGTCGTCACGAGAACGCCCTTGTTGGCGCCCGCGTCCTGGACCGTCCCGTACAGGTCGCGTACGGCGGTGGGCGGCACCGTGTTGCGGTAGCGCTTCACCTGCACGACGATCTTGCCGCCCCGGATCGGTGCCGGGTCCAGCGCGTCGACGTCCACGCCGCCGTCGTTCGAACGCTGGGTCGTCACCGCCTGCATCCCCATGGCCCGGAAGAGGTCGGCCACGAGTTCCTCGAACGCGATCGGATCCATGGCGTACAGATCGGGATCGGGTTCCTCGCCGCCGCCGTGGGCTACCACGCGGTTGCCGACATCCTGCGGCCGTCGGCCCGGCCGTACGGGAGTGAGCTGGTCCGGCCGGGCCGAGAGCTGCCCGCGCAGTCCGTCGGCCAGACAGCTGCCCGCGTCCACCTGCGCCAGGTGCAGTTCGAGGAACGAGGAACGGGAGGCCAGCACCGTCGCGAGGAAGATGTGGCCGGGCCGGCCCGTCGTGGGGTCGTGACCGTCCACGAAGCCGTTCAGGACCACCGACTCCAGTGCGCCCTGTTCATCGGCTCCGAAGAGTTCGTGCAGCACGAGCAGCACGCACTGCGCGAGAACCTCGCGGTACAGGCTCCGCCGCTGGGTCACCGGGCGGGGGGATTCCTTGTCCTGATCGGCCCCGGACAGATACCGGACGGACTTCACCTCGGGGACGACCCCGTACGCGGGCAGCTCCCAGTCCAGCACCAGTTGCCCGGCCGCGGCGTCATAGGCGGCGGCGATCTGTCGGGGGAAGCCCTCCGGCCAGGCCGACGAGGAGTAGAGAGCGGCGGAGAAGTACTCGATCACCGAGTCGGGATCCCTGCGGCGGACCCCTTCGGAGACCTCTAGGACACCGGCGTTGTGCCCGCGTACGTCCGCCAGCTGGGCATCGGCCCACTGCTGGTACTCCCGTTGGTACGACGCCAGTTGCCGCTGCCGGTGCTCCTCTGCGGCCTGGGCCGCGTGCCAGTCCCGCTCGAAGCGCGCCTGCGCCTCGGCCTGCGCCTGCGCCCGGCGGTTCGCGGTCCAGCCGCTCTGCGCCTGGTACTGGCCGATGTGCGGCATGACCACCGGCTGCGCCAGCGGCCCCGGGGCGAAGGGCTGGATCTGCTCGGGGCGCAGGAGCGAGGCGGCCCGGAAGGCGGGGGCCCGGCAGCCCTCGGTGAGAAGGCCCTGCAGCGAGGCGACCTGTGCGTCCAGTTCCTCGGTGCGGCGTTGCGCCTCCGCCTGCCGGTACTCGCGGTACTCCTGGGCGGCTCGCCGCTGGTGCGCCCGCGCCTGCTGTTCTTCCTGCCTCCGCCGTCTGGCGTCGAGCTCCAGCTGGCGCTGCTGCTGCCGTTGCACCTCGGCCCAGACGCCGACGAAACCAGTAGAGCGACGACTCATGCGGTGCAGGCCCTCCCCGATGTCGGCAGCCGAAAGGCCCCCTGGCTGTCCCCACAACCATGTGTAAAAGGGTGACTCTATCCAGTAATCGCCGTCCCGCACATCCACCCGGCGAGGACCGCCCACCTGGGGCATTCGCGCAGGTCACTCCATGGTGTCCCGCCGGTCGTCAGCGGTCGTCGGGGCGCCGCCGGGCACGAGGGCCGGCCCCGGCAGCCGTACGAACGGCTCGCGTCGGCAGCACGAAGGCGGGGGGGGGGGGGGGGGGGGGGGAGGAGGGGAGGGGGGAGGGGGGGGGGGGGGGGGGGGGGGGGCGGGGTGGGGGGGGTGGCGGGGC
>NZ_JBVJCT010000002.1:68232-166751 GCF_055588305.1 Streptomyces sp. NPDC042002
CTGTTTTTCTCCGCCCCCCCCCCCCCCACCCGCCCCCCCCCCCCCCCCCCCCCCCCCCCCCCCCCCCCCCCCCCCCCCCCCCCCCTTTCCCCCCCCCCCCCCCCCCCCCGCCCAGGAGCCTTGCGTGTCAGGACGGCGCGATCAAACTAGATCGTGGCCGTGTCGATCACGAAGCGGTAGCGGACGTCGCTCGCCAGCACCCGCTCGTACGCCTCGTTGATCTCGCTCGCGTCGATCAGCTCGATCTCGGCGCCGAAGCCGTGCTCGGCGCAGAAGTCCAGCATCTCCTGGGTCTCCTGGATGCCGCCGATGCCGGAGCCCGCGAGGGTCTTGCGGCCGCCGATCACCGAGAAGAGGTTCAGCCGGACCGGCTCCTCGGGCGCGCCCACGTTCACGAAGGCGCCGTCCGTCCGCAGCAGGGCGAGGTAGGCGTCCAGGTCCAGCGGGGCGGAGACGGTGGACAGGATCAGGTCGAACGTGCCGCGCAGCTCCTTGAAGGTCGCCGGGTCGCTGGTGGCGTAGTAGTGGTCGGCGCCGAGCTTGAGGCCGTCGTCCTTCTTGCGCAGCGACTGGGAGAGGACCGTGACCTCGGCGCCGAGCGCGTGGGCGATCTTGACACCCATGTGGCCGAGACCGCCCATGCCGAGGACGGCGACCTTCTTGCCGGGGCCCGCGTTCCAGTGCTTGAGCGGGCTGTACGTGGTGATGCCGGCGCAGAGCAGCGGCGCGGCCACGTCGAGGGAGATGCCGTCGGGGATGCGCAGGGTGTAGTTCTCGTCGACGACGATCTTCTCGGAGTAGCCGCCGTAGGTGGGCTCGCCGTCCTTGCCGACGGAGTTGTACGTGCCCACGCCGCCGCCGGTGCAGTACTGCTCCAGACCGGCCTCGCAGTTGTCGCACTCACGGCAGGAGTCGACCAGGCAGCCGACGCCCACCCGGTCGCCGACCTTGAACTTGGTGACACCGGAGCCGACCTCGGAGACGATGCCGGCGATCTCGTGGCCCGGCACCATCGGGAAGGTGGCCTCTCCCCAGCCCTCGCGGGCCTGGTGGATGTCGGAGTGGCAGATGCCGGCGAACTTGATGTCGATCAGGACGTCGTGCTCTCGGACCTCGCGGCGCTCGATGGTGGTGCGCTCCAGCGGGGCCTTGGCGGCGGGAGCGGCGTACGCGGCGACAGTGGTCATGCCGGGGTTCTCCTCGGGAGGGGGGTGGACCGTGCCCGGCTGTCTTCCGTCGGGCACGGCAACCAGCCTGCCCGATCCCTCAGGATTCACCCAGGTCACGGTTCTGCGTATGTCCACTGGTCCTACTACTGGCGGGGTCAGGCTCCGCAGCGTACGACCGTGAATACTGGACGGATGGACGAACAGCTCTCCGCGGGGCCCGCCGGGGAGGCGGCCCACCCGCTCGACCGGCGCGCCGAACTCAGCGAGTTCCTGCGCAGCCGCCGCGCCCGGCTGAAGCCGGAGGACGTCGGGATGCCCGACTTCGGGCGGCACCGCCGGGTGCCCGGACTGCGCCGCGAGGAGCTGGCCCAGCTCGCCGGTGTGTCCGTCGCCTACTACACGCGCCTGGAGCAGGGCAACGGGCGCAATGTGTCGGCCGAGGTCCTGGACTCCATCGCGCGGGCGCTGCGGCTGACGGACGCCGAGCACAACCACCTCACGCACCTCGCGAAGCCCAAGCAGCACAAGAAGAAGCAGGCGGCCCGGCCGCAGCAGGTGCGCGGTGCCCTGCGTCAGCTGCTCGACACGCTCGACGGCGTCCCGGCGTACATCACCGGACGGCGCTCCGACGTGATCGTCTGGAACCGGATGGCCGCGGCCGTCTTCGGGGACTGGTCGGAGCTGCCGCCGCAGGAGCGGAACTGGGCCCGGATGGTCTTCCTCAGGCCCGAGTACCGGGACCTGTTCGTGGAGTGGGAGCAGAAGGCGATCGACATCGTCTGCCTGCTGCGCATGGACGCGGGCTGCCATCCCGACGATCCGCGGCTGGCCGCGCTGGTCGGGGAGCTGTCCGTGAAGAGCGAGGACTTCCGGCGGCTGTGGGCGACGCACGACGTGAAGGAGAAGAGCCACGGGGTGAAGCTGCTGCGGCATCCGCTGGTGGGCGACCTCGCGTTGCAGTTCGAGTCGTTCCGGCTGGTCGGCGATACCGAGCTGGCCCTGGTCACGTACCACGCGGAGCCGGGGTCGAGCTCGGCGGAGGCGCTGCGGCTGCTGGCGTCCTGGGGAACGGACGCGACCCGCGCGGGCACGTCCTCATCCCAGTGACCGGCCCCCGCCGGCCACTCCGGCAACCACCCCGCCGACCCTCGCATCGCGGCCTCGCGCGGGGCCACGGCTCACGGATCGCCGGCTCTCGAACGTCGATCACTGATCGCTGATCGCCGGTCACGGCTCACGGTTGGTACGGCGGTGCGGCCCCCCAGGTCCACTTCGGTACCGGCTGTTCCGCCGGCGGCTTCGCGTCCGGGCCGGAGTAGTGAACGGCCAGCCGCGTGCCCCACTCGGTGTACGCGAGGAAGGCGGAGCGGAACTCGGCGTCGGTGGGCAGGTCCGCGTCGTCGGCGGCGTCCTGGAGCAGGTTGACCCAGCGGCGGCGCTGGACCTCCGTGATTCCCTTGCCCAGGTGTCTGGCGACCATGTGACCGTGACCGCCCTGGGTCTCGGAGTACGCCGGCGGTCCGCCGAAGACCTCGCCGAGCCAGAGGGCGACATGAACGGCGTGTTCGGGCGCGAGGTCCGCGAACAGGGGCGCGAGGAGATCGTCTTTGAGGACCTTGTCGTAGAACGCCTCGGTGAGACGGGTGAAGGCCTCGGCTCCGCCCGCCCAGGCGTAGAGCGTGGGCACGGAGGCGCCCCGGCCCCGCACCGATGTCGGCTTGTAGTGCCGCATCTCCTCGATGCTGCCGACGTAGGGGCTGATCTCGGCGAGGAAGTCGGCGAAGAGCTCCGAGTTGCGGAAGCCCTCGACGTGGTCCTCCGTCGACGTCCAGGTGATCCTGAGGATGAAGTGCTCGAAGTCCTCCTCGCAGCGCGCGAGTTCGTAGTCCACGCACTGCGGGGCCGCTGCGAGCCGGCCGGCGGCCCGGGTGTAGGCGGCCAGGAACTCGGCCGACTGCCGCTCGGGAATCCGGTACCGGATGTATTCGACTGTCGAAACGGTCATGCCCCCACACAAACACGAACGGCCACCGGAAGTCCTGTTTCCGGTGGCCCGTTCGCTGCGGGCTCACTTCCCCCGCTACGCTCCGGCGTTCTCCTTGACGGTGATCTTTCCCTTGCGGATCGTCGCGACCCGCGGGGCCTTCTTCGCTATCGAGGAGTCGTGCGTGACCATGATGAAGGTGAGCCCGTGCTCCTTCCACATGGCTTCGAGTACGTCCATGATCTCGTCGCGCATGGACTCGTCGAGGTTTCCGGTGGGCTCGTCGGCGAGCAGCACCTTGGGCTGCTTGACCAGGGCGCGCGCGATGGCCACCCGCTGCTGCTGACCGCCCGAGAGTTCGGCGGGCAGATGTCCGAGCCGCTCGGCGAGCCCCACGGACTCCAGTGCGGCGGCGGCCCGTTCGCGCCGTTCCTTCGCCTTCACACGCAGCGGTACGAGCGCGGTCTCGACGTTCTCCTGGGCGGTGAGCGTGGGGATCAGGTTGAAGCTCTGGAAGACGAAGCCGATGTTCTCGCTGCGGACCTTGGTGAGTCTCGCCTCGGACAGCTTCGCCATGTCGGTGCCGTCGAGTTCGACACTGCCCAGGGTGGGACGGTCGAGCCCGCCGAGCATCTGGAGCAGGGTGGACTTGCCGCCGCCGGTGGGGCCCTGGATGACGAGCCGGTCACCGTCCGCGATCGTCAGGTCGACTCCGTCGAGCGCGTTGATCGTTTCCTTGCCCCGCTGGTAGCGCTTGGTGACGCCTCTGAGTTCGTACATGGTGCGACTCCTGGGATACGTAAGTACGTAAGGGGCGGGGCTTATTCGACGCGGCGCAGGGCGTCCGCGGGACGCAGCCTGGAGGCGCGCCAGCCGCCGAAGGCGCCGGCGATCAGACCGCCGGTGACGGCCAGGGCGACCGCGACGGCGATGATGTCGACGCTGACGGGCGCGGTGAGCGCGACGTCGAGGGCCTTGGAGGCGGTCTGCCGCCCCGGGCCGCCGAAGCCGCCGCCGCCACCGCCGCCGAAGCCGCCACCCCGGCCGCCGCCCGTGCTTCCGAGCTGTGCCTGGAGGGTGGGGCTGATCTCGGTGACGACGTAGGCGCCGGCGAGGCCGAGGGCGATACCGAGGGCGCCGCCGACCAGACCGTTGACGATGGCCTCGCCGACCACCTGGCGGGTCACCCGGCTCGACGTCCAGCCGAGCGCCTTGAGGGTGCCGAACTCGCGCACCCGGCGGGAGACCGCGGAGGAGGTGAGCAGACCGGCGACCAGGAACGCGGCCACGAGCACCGCGATCGACAGCCACTTGCCCACGTTTGACGCGAGGTTGGAGGCCGTGGAGAGGGAGCCGGAGACCGTGCTCGCGAGGTCCGCGGAGGTGGTGACCGTCGTGCCCGAGATGTTCTTCTGGATGGTGCTCTTGACGCCGGAGATCTGCTGCGAGTCGGACGCCTTGACGTAGATCGTGGTGACCTTGTTCTTGGAGTCGCTGAGCGTCTGTGCCTGCTGGAGCGGGATGTAGAGGTTGGCCGCCGCGTCACCGCTGTCGGGCGTCGCGATGCCGACGATCTTGTACTTGACGCTCTTGATGGTGACGGTGCCACCGAGCTTGAGCTTCTTCTCCTTGGCGTACGACGTGTCCGCGACGACGACCTTGGCGTTCGTCTCGGAGGTCTTGAACGTACGGCCGCTGGTGATCTTCGACGAAGTCAGCGGGCCCAGCGCGGGCTTGGTGACGTCGGTGCCGTAGACCGAGTAGTTGTTGACGTCGAAGTTGGCGCCGCCGCCCTTGACGGTGCCCTGCGGCGAGGGCTGGGCACCACCCCGACCGCGCTGCCCGCTACCGCTGTTGGGGTTCTGCTGGAACTGACCGCGGGTGAACTGGCCGTTGATCCTGATGACTTGGAGGCTCAGTCCGCCGACGGCGTCCGCGACGCCCTTCTGGGTGTCGACCTTGGCGACGGTGGAGGAGGCCAGGGTCTGGAAGCCCTGGACCAGGACGCGGTCGCTGCTCTGCTCCTTGTCGGAACCGTTGTCGTTCGCGCCGAAGTTGAAGCGCGGGCGCTGGCTGGTGCTGGTGGCCGGCGCGGCGGCCTTGGTGACCGTCATGTCGGTCCCCAGCCCGTAGAGCGACTGGAGGACCTTGCCCTGGGCCGTCTGCATGCCCGAGGACACCGAGCTGACCACGATGACCAGGGCGATGCCCAGGGCGAGCCCGGAGGCGACGACGAGGGCCGCCTTTCTGCGGCGGCGCAGTTCGCGCCTCAGGTAGGTGAAGAACATGGCCGCAAGCTAGGTACGGCATGTGATGAAGCCATAAGGCCGAAATAAGAGAACGATGAGAAGGCTGTGGCCGGGCCCAGAAACCTTTGGGAAACGCCGATGCGGCGGCGGCCCGTGGGGGCCGCCGCCGCATCGGCGTCGGGTCGTGCGTCCCGGTCCCGGTCCCGGACCGTCAGATCGTGCCTCGGTCTCAGACCGCCGAACCGGCCTTCCAGGCCGCCCAGTCCAGGTTCCAGCCGTTGAGGCCGTTGTCCGGGGCGATGGCCTTGTCGCCGGTGTTCTTGACGACCACGACATCACCGATCAGCGAGTGGTTGAAGAACCACGCGGCGGGCGTGTTGGGGTCGCCCGCGCCCTTGGTGTCGGACAGGCCCACACAGCCGTGGCTGGTGTTGACGGAGCCGAAGACCGACTTCGCGCCCCAGTAGTTGCCGTGGATGAAGGTGCCGGAGTTCGACAGACGCATCGCGTGCGGCACGTCCTTGATGTCGTACTCGCCCTTGCCGTCGTTCTTCTTGAAGCCGACCGTCGAGCCGTCCATCCGGGTCTCCTTGAACTTCTCGGAGATCACCATCTGGCCCTGGTACGTCGTGTGGTCCGGAGCACCCGCGGAGATCGGGATGGTCTTGACGACCTTGCCGTCCTGGGTGACCTTCATCGTCTTGGTCTGGGCGTCGACGATGGAGACCTGGTTGCGGCCGACCTTGAAGGTGACCGTCTTCTGCTGCACGCCGTAGACACCGCTCGCGCCCTGGACGCCGTCCAGGTTCAGCTTGAGGGTGACGGTGGAGCCGCCGGTCCAGTAGTTCTCGGGGCGGAAGTCCAGGCGGTTGGCGTTGAACCAGTGCCCGACGACCTCCTGGCCGCTGCTGGAGGAGACGGTGATCCCCTTCTGCACCGCGGCCTTGTTGGTGATCGCCTTGTCGAAGTTGATCGAGACCGGCATGCCGACACCGACGGTGGAACCGTCCTCCGGCGTGAAGTTGCCGATGAAGCTGTTGGCCGGGGAGACCGTGCTGAACGACGCGTTCTCGTTGGCCGTGCGGCCCGCGGAGTCGGCGGCCACGGCGGCGATCTTGTAAGTGGTGGCGCGGTCCAGCCGGTTGAGGGGCTTCCAGCTCTTCTTGTCCGCTGATATCTGACCGGCCACGGCGGTGCCGGTGGCGGTCTTCATCGTGACGGACGTGAGCGAGCCCTTGCTGACCGTGACCGCGGTGCCGTTGTTGATCGAGGCGTTGTCGGAGCCGTCCGCGGGCGTGATCTTGATCTGGGCCTCGGAGGTCTTCTTGGCTGCCGCCTCGTCGACCTTGGCCTGCGACGTGGGGTCGCCGCCGTCCGATGCGCTGGCCTTGCTTCCGCCTCCGCTGCACGCAGAGAGCACCAGCACCCCGCCGAGCAGTGCGGACGCGGTCATCAGACGCTTGCGCCGCTTACTGTCCGTCATCACACGCTTCTCCATCGTTGCCGAATCCCGAAAGGACCACGGGAGCCCCGTAAGTACTGTCAACGCCGCAACCGGTTCGTCCCGTTCCACTTCACGCGGAAGTGTGGCCCATGCCACGTTCGCCGCGTTCGGATACGCGGACCGAAGTACCGAAGTGGTGCGGAGGCTGCCAGTGCGTCACCGAGGACGGGGGAACCCCGGACGACGACGGCCGGCCGGGGTCATGCTCTTCCCGAACCGCGTCAGCCGCGCACGTCTTGCTCGTCGCCCTCGTCAGCATCATCCTCGTCGATGTCCCAATCCGGCGAATCGGGATCGTAGTCAATGGGCTCACTGCTCCACGAAGCCTGGGCCAGTTCGATGCCTGGCACCTCGCTGACCAGGTCGAACGGGTCCACGAGATAGGCCAGGGCCTCGGCCGTGTCTTCCGTCACTGCGCCCTCGGCGTGCGACCGTTCATCGGCCGGCAAGTCCGTGTCGTCGCCGATCCGGCGCAGCGCGGCCTTGGTGACGGCGTCGGCGTCATCGATTTCCAGCACAAGTTCGACACGAAGCCGGACAAACCGTGATGTCTCAGGGGTACTCATGGGAGGGAGCGTACGGCCCCTGGGATGCGCGACTTTCCCGCGACCCGCGCCTTTCATTAGCATCGCCCCACACGGCCAATTCGCAAGCGCCACAAGGGGATCGATATTTCGTGTCCGCCGCACGTCGATCGTTGCTGACCGCCACCGCAGCGGGGACCCTCCTGGGAGCCCTGTGGTTCGTCCCGTCCGCCAACGCGTCCCAGGACATACCCACTCCGAGCGCGACGACGCCGACGTCCGCACCGAGCGTCACCGCCGCGACACGGAACTCCACGGAGCCGGACACCGGGCCGCACACGCTGTCCGGCGACGCCGGGACCCGGCTCGCCGACACCGGCGCCGTGGACACGACGCCGTATCTCTTCGGCGGCACGCTCTTCCTCTGCCTAGGTGCCGGATTCGTGACGTATTCCGTGCGCCGTGAGCGCATGATTGCCTACTGAGCGCATCGACCGCGCTCCGGACAACCCACAGGGAAGCCATGCGAGAGCTGAGCGAGCTGACGGACGTCGAGGAACCGGCCTGGCCGCTGCTGGCCAAGGCGCTCGCCGCCAGCGGAGTGTCCATGGAAGTACCTCCGGTGGACCCCGGTCTGGGCCGCGCGAGCCTGCACCAACTGCAGATCACCGCTCGGTCCTGGCTGGGCGGGATGGTGCTCAACTGCGGCGGCGTGGTGCTGGACAGCGGCTGGCTGCGGATCTACGGCAGTCCCGGCGAGGACCTGTCGACGGGGGTGCCGGACGGTACGACGGACCTTCCCTCGCTGGCCGAGGTCAACGGATTCCCCGAGCGGTTCGACCCGGACTGGCGCCCGCGGGACGGCGGACTCGTCGTCGGCCACGACGTGCTGGGCGGGGTGTTCGTCCTCAACGGCACCGACCCGGAGTCCGTGGGGCGTCCCGGGCATCCGGGCGAGGTCGTGTACTTCGCGCCGGACTCACTGAAGTGGGAGGCGCTCGAAGTGGGCCACGGGGCATGGCTCCAGTGGCTCCTCAGTGAGGGCACGGACCAGTTCTACGACACCCTGCGCTGGCCCGGCTGGCGGGCGGAGTCCGGGGCGCTGACGGGCACGCAGGGACTGTCCGTGATGCCGTTCCTGTGGTCGGCTGAGGCACGGCGCGACCTCATGTCGACGAGCCGCCGCGCGGTGCCGCTGGCCGAACTCCTCAGCCTGCACCGGGACTTCGCCCTCAAGCTGGACGGCGTGGACCCGGGTTTCCTCGGCGACGTCTGAACTCCCGCGGTAATCGGCCCGGTTGCCGGGCACGGCACGAACCCCGCGACCGCCGGCCATAGGTGACCGGTCATGGCTGGTCACGACCAGTCACGTCCGGTCACGGCTGGAGGAGGCGTGCCCGGGCGCCGGGCACGCGGCGGCCCCGCGCCCCGGAGGGGGCACGGGGCCGCGGTGAAGCCGAACGGATCCGATCCGGTCAGGCGGCCCGGCGGCCGCCACCGCTCTGGCCGCCACTCTGACCACCGCGCTGCGGAGCGCGACCGCGACCGCCGGAGCGACCGGCACCCGCGCCGCCACCGGCCTCCGTACGACGACCGGCGCTACCGCCCGCCTCCGTACGACGCCCGGCGCCACCGGCTTCCGTACGACGGCCCGTGCCGCCGCCGGGCTCCGTACGACGGCCCGCGGATCCTGCTCCGCCCGTCTCCGTACGACGGCCCGCGGATGCTCCGCTGGTGCTCGTGCGGCGTCCGGTGGCCGTGCCACCCGTCGCGCCGCCGGTGCCCGGACGTCCGCCGCGCTGCTGACGGCCCTGGCCGTCCGACCCGGCGCCCGAGCGCGCGGCCGTGCCGCCGCCCGCGACCGAAGGCCGCCTGGCGCCGCCCCCGGTGGGGGCACGGCGCGCCTTGGGCCGCTGCTTCGGCTGCTCGGCCTGCTGCGGGACCTCGATGACGACCGGGACCCCGGAGGGCTCGCGGGCGCCGGTGAGGCGGGCGAGTTCCTCGTCGCTGGACTTGACGCGGGCGGTGCGCGGCGTGATGCCGGCGTCCAGCATCAGCCGGGTCATCTCACGCTTCTGCTCGGGGAGCACGAGAGTGACGACGCTGCCGGACTCTCCGGCGCGGGCGGTACGGCCGCCGCGGTGGAGGTAGTCCTTGTGGTCGGTCGGCGGGTCGACGTTGACCACGAGGTCGAGGTCGTCGATGTGGATGCCGCGGGCGGCCACGTTGGTGGCGACGAGCGCGGTGACCTGACCGTTCTTGAACTGGTCGAGGGTGCGGTTGCGCTGCGGCTGGCTGCGCCCGCCGTGCAGGGCGGAGGCCCGGACACCGCTGGCGAGCAGCCGCTTGGTGAAGCGGTCGGCGCCGCGCTTGGTGTCGACGAAGAGGATCACCCGGCCGTCGCGGGCGGCGATCCGCGTCGCGACCGCCTTCTTGTCGGTCTCGTCGGCGACGTGCAGCACGTGGTGCTCCATGGTCGTCACCGCGCCCGCGGACGGGTCGACGGAGTGCACCACGGGGTCGGTGAGGAACATCTTGACGAGTTTGTCGATGTTCTTGTCGAGCGTGGCCGAGAAGAGCAGCCGCTGGCCGCCCGGCTCGACCTGCTTGAGCAGCGCGGTGACCTGCGGCATGAAGCCCATGTCGGCCATCTGGTCGGCCTCGTCCAGCACGGTGATCGCGACCTGGCCGAGAGCGCAGTCGCCCCGCTCGATGAGGTCCTTGAGCCGCCCGGGGGTGGCCACGAGGACCTCGACGCCACGGCGCAGCGTGCCGGCCTGGCGGCCGATCGACATGCCGCCGACGGCCGTGGCCACACGCAGGTTGACCGCGGTGGCGTACGGCGTGATCGCGTCGTCGACCTGCTGGGCGAGTTCGCGGGTGGGGACGAGGACGAGCGCGAGCGGGTTCCTCGGCTCGGCACGGCGGCCGGCGGTGCGGGCGAGGAGCGCGAGCCCGAAGGCGAGCGTCTTGCCGGAGCCGGTGCGTCCCCGGCCGAGCACATCGCGCCCGGCGAGGGAGTTGGGCAGCGTGGCGCCCTGGATCGGGAAGGGATCGGTGACACCCTGGGCCGCGAGGGTCTTCGTCAGGGCGGCGGGCATGTCCAGCGCGTCGAAGGACTCGACGGCGGGCAGCGCCGGTGTGACGGTCTCGGGCAGGGAGAACTCCTGCGGCGGCGTCACCTTGCGGGTGGCGCCACCTCGGCCGGCGCCCCGGCCTGCGCTCTTCGCGGAGCCGGCGGTCTGCGCGGCACGGGCGTTTGCCGGCCGCTTACGGACGGGACGTTCGGATCGAGTCATGCTGGATCTGGATTTCCTTCCTGGGCCCCACGGACTGCACACACAGCGCTCACCGACTGCATGAGCTGTCACAGCGCTGAGCCGGGACCCGCACCCGAAGGGGCGGGACCCGGCTCTGGAAAAGCGCGCCTCGAACTAGGCGGGGAGGATGTTCTCCGCCTGCAGGCCCTTCTGGCCCTGCGTGACCTCGAAGGAGACCTTCTGGCCCTCGACGAGCTCACGGAAGCCGGAGCTGGCGATGTTCGAGTAGTGGGCGAAGACGTCGGGGCCGCCGCCGTCCTGCTCGATGAAGCCGAAGCCCTTTTCCGAGTTGAACCACTTCACGGTGCCAGTAGCCATGTTGTTCTCCTGAACAGGTAGTGGGCCCCCATCCGGAGATGCACCGGGTAATGCCGGAGATGCCGGTAAAACAAAACGCGCCTGCGGAGGATTCCGATCAGGCGCACAAAGTAAATGGGTACCAAAAACGTATCAATGAGACAGTAGCACACGCCGAGGCGAGGGTGCGAGGCGAGGTACGTGGGCCGGGACACACCCGGCCCACGTACGACGGAACGCCATCGGCACAGCGCTGGGACCTGTCCTAGGCGAGCGGGCCGGTCACCGGCTCCACCGCGGCCACCACGCCGCCGGCACGCACGAACGCGTCCGCCGCCGCCAGGTCGGGGGCGAGGAAGCGGTCCGGGCCGGGGCCCTGGACGCCGGCCGCGCGGACGGCGCCGATGACCGCCCGCGACGCCGGGGCCGGGGTCAGGCCCTCGCGCAGCTCGATCGCGCGCGTGGCGGCGTACAGCTCGATCGCCACGATGCGGGTCAGGTTGTCCACGGAGGCGCGCAGCTTGCGCGCGGCCGACCAGCCCATGGAGACGTGGTCCTCCTGCATGGCGGAGGAGGGGATGGAGTCCGCGGACGCCGGTACGGCCAGCCGCTTCATCTCGCTGACCAGTGCGGCCTGCGTGTACTGGGCGATCATCAGGCCCGAGTCGACGCCGGCGTCGTCCGCGAGGAACGGCGGCAGGCCGTGCGAACGGTTCTTGTCGAGCAGCCGGTCGGTACGGCGCTCGGCGATCGAGCCGAGGTCGGCGGCGGCGATGGCGAGGAAGTCGAGGACGTAGGCGACCGGGGCGCCGTGGAAGTTGCCGTTCGACTCGACGCGGCCGTCGGGCAGCACGACCGGGTTGTCGACGGCGGAGGCCAGCTCGCGCTCGGCGACCGTGCGGGCGTGCGCGAGGGTGTCGCGGCCCGCGCCGGCGACCTGCGGGGCGCAGCGCACGGAGTAGGCGTCCTGGACGCGCGGGGCGCCGTCCTGGTGGTGGCCGGTGAGCTCCGAACCCTTCAGCACGGCCAGCATGTTGGCGGCGCTGGCACCCTGGCCGGGGTGCGGGCGGATGGCGTGCAGTTCGGGCGCGAGGACCTTGTCCGTGCCGAGCAGCGCTTCGAGGGAGAGCGCGGCGGCGACGTCGGCCGACTTGTACAGCGTCTCCAGGTCGGCGAGGGCCATGACCAGCATGCCGAGCATGCCGTCGGTGCCGTTGAGGAGGGCGAGGCCCTCCTTCTCGCGCAGTTCGACGGGGGCGATGCCGTGGGCGGCGAGGAGTTCACCGGCCGGCCGGACGACTCCGTCGGGGCCCTCGGCGTCGCCCTCGCCCATCAGCGTCAGGGCGCAGTGGGACAGCGGCGCCAGGTCTCCGGAGCAGCCGAGGGAGCCGTACTCGTGGACGACCGGGGTGATGCCCGCGTTCAGGATGTCCGCCATGGTCTGCGCGACCTCGGGCCGCACACCGGTGTGGCCGGAGCAGACGGTCTTGAGCCGCAGGAACATCAGCGCGCGGACGACCTCGCGCTCGACGCGCGGGCCCATGCCGGCGGCGTGCGAGCGGACGATGTTGCGCTGGAGCTGGGCGCGCAGTTCCGGGCTGATGTGCCGGCTCGCCAGGGCGCCGAAGCCGGTGGAGACGCCGTAGACGGGCTCCGGCTTCGCGGCCAGCGCCTCCACGATCTCGCGGGCCGCGGCGAGGGCCGCCACCGCCTCACCGGAGAGCTCGATCCGGGCGCCGTCGCGCGCCACGGCGAGAACGTCGGACGCGGTCACTCCGGACGTCCCCACCACCACAGTGTGCATATCCATATTCAGGAGCGTACGCAGTGAATTCGATGATGTCACTAGCGGGTGACCCGTTGACCCCTTACTCCGGCGTACGTCACAGCGCCCTCCGGCGCCCCGTCATGGGCGGGGCCCGATCACCGGTGAATCCGCTCATATCGCCATCGCGTACATCGCATACATCGCGTACGGGGCCGGTCGTATCGTCATCACGCAGGGGGCCGGTCGTGCCGCCCGCGGAACCTGCGGCGTTCGCCGGCCGTGGGCGACGGCGCGTCGGCGAGGCGTACGACGGGATCGTCGGGGCCCTCGCGCCCGGCGACCACGGGCTTCGCGGCCCGGACGGCCTTCGCGCGGTACTGGGCCGCGTCCGCCAGCCGGAACAGCCGGCGCGCCGACCGTACGGGCCCGATCGGGTCCTCGGTCGAGGCGACCCCGCACGCCACCCCCTCGCCGAACTCCAACTCGGCCGCACGGCGGCAGAGTTCGTCGGCGATTCGGACCACGTCGTCCGCCGGCGGCCCCACCGCCAGCAGACAGAACTCGTCGCCGCCGAGCCGTGCGGCGAGGGTGCCGGGGAGCATGGCCCCGCACAGCGAGAGCACCGACCCGAACCGTTCGAGGAGCCGGTCGCCGACTGCGTGTCCGCGGGTGTCGTTGACGCGCTTGAGCCCGTTGAGGTCGCAGACGACGAGGCTGACCACGACCCCGTCCTCCTTGTGCAGTTCGATGGCCTCGTCGAGACGTACGTCGACGGCGCGACGGTTGGCGAGTCCGGTCAGGGCGTCGGTGTAGGCGAGCCGCCGGGCCTCCTCCAGGCGCTCGGTCTGGGCGATCCCGGCGGCGACGACGGAGGCGAGGACGGTCGCGAAGTCGGCGTCGGCCCGGCCGAAGACGGGGGCGCCGGCCGGCCGGGCCACGTAGAGCTCGCCCCAGGCCCGTCCGTGCAGCACGATCGGCGCGACGACGCAGCAGCCGCGCCCGCGTCTGCGCAGCGCGGCGACGCGCTGGTGGCAGTACCCGGCGGGACCGGCCGCCGGGCCGTCGGCGGTCTCGACCCAGGCGTTGGGCTCGCCGCCGCCCGCCCACCGCTCGTGCAGGAACTCGGTGATCTCCGGGAACTGGTGCACCGGGTAGGCCTCCCCGTCGGGGAACTCGTCCTCGTCCGGGGCGCGGTCGCCCACGTTGGCGAGCACCCGCAGCCGGCCGAGTTCGCGCTCCCACACGGAGAGCGCGGCGAAGCTCCCGGCCAGCGCGTGACACGCGCCGAGCGCCGCGGCCCGCCACGACTCCCGCGGGGTGTGCGCCGCCGCCATCCCCTGCGCCAGCGTCACCACGGCCCTCAGCCGACTGTCCTCACCCATCACCCCAGGCTAGGGATATTTGGGCACATTTGGGATATCGGTGCGGCGAACAGGGGTCCGGTCGTGCGGCCCGGACCGGGGGGAGCGGACCGTGGAGCGGACTGCGGGCCGAACCCGGGAACAGGCCGTGAGCGAACCCGTGAGCGGACCGTCGACCGAACCCGGGAGCCGACCGGGAAGCGAGCCGGAAAACGGGCCGGGAAGCGGGCCGGGAAGCGGCGGATCCCGGGGGCTACTCCCCGGCTACTCCCCCGGCCACTCCGGCTTGCGCTTCTCGTTGAACGCGGCGACTCCCTCCGCCCGGTCCCCGGAGAAGGCGACGGACCGCCAGGCCGCGTCCTCGACCTCAAGACCGGCCCGCAGATCGAGTCCGTGCCCCAGCCGCAGGGCACGCTTGGCGGCACGCAGCCCGACCGGCGAGTTCGCGGCGATACGGGCCGCCAGGGCGAGCGCTTCCGCCCTGTCCTGCCCCGCCTCCACCAGCTCGTCGACCAGCCCCAGTTCCCGCGCCTCGGCCGCCTCCAGCCGCCGTGCCGAGAAGATGAGCTCGGCCGCGCGCGCGGCACCGACCCGGCGCGGCAGCAGCTGCGTACCGCCGCCTCCGGGGATCACGCCGACGGACACCTCGGGCAGTCCGACGACCGCCGTACGGTCGGCCACGATCAGGTCGCAGGACAGCGCCAGCTCGAACCCGCCGCCCAGCGCGAAGCCGTGCACAGCGGCGACGGTCGGCATCGGCAGCTCCAGGACACCGGTGTACGCGGCTCGCGCGACCGGCCGCTGCCGCACAAGCTCGGCGTCGGTGAAGGAGTTGCGCTCCTTCAGGTCGGCGCCGACGCAGAAGGCGCGTTCATGGGTGGAGGTGAGCACGACCACGCGTACGTCCCGGTCGGCGGCGAGTGCGTCGCAGGCACCGGCGATCGAACGCGCCATGTCCGTGGACACGGCGTTCATGGCCTTGGGCCGGTCGAGGACGAGCTCGGCGACGTGTCCGTGCCGCCGTACGGCGACGAACTCCCCGAACCTCCGCTCGTCCGACTCCGTCCCCTGGTCCGCCCCTTGCTGCGCCATGACACCCTCCCGGTTAACGCGGGTTAACAATCGACGTCCCGATCATCGCAGCCGAGGCCGTCCGGCGAAACCCGCCCCCTCGCGCCGTACCTCCTCGTTCGAGTGACATCCCGCCCAAATTCGTTTCTCCTCTCTCAGACCGCGCATAACCTGCGCACCGCCGCAGCGCATTCGGGACACCGGCACACCGGGGAGGGACGACCATGACGAACCGCGAAACACCGCAGGCCACCAGCACCCGGCCGGGCCCGCGACCCACACTCACGCGACCGCCGGCCCCGAGGCCGCCGTCCGAGCCCACCGCGCCCGGCACCCCGCCGGGCTGCCCGCCTCCGGCCGGCACAGCGGCGCCGTCGAATCCGGCGCCGCCCCGCTCCACGGCAGTGGGCGCCCAGCGGTCCGGCTCCGCGACGGCCGGGGCCACACCGGCGGACTCCCGGTGGATCCGGGTCACGCCGCTCAACCGGGCGATGTCCGCCCCCACGCCGCTCAGCACCACCCCGCTCGACGCCCTGGACGCACCCACGGTGAGCACGAGCACCGTGGGGCCGGGCACAGCCCGGGCCGCCACCACGAGGAACGACGCGACGACAGCGGAGTCCGCGACAGCCAAGGCCACGACGGCGGGCAGCACAGCGGTCAGGGCGACCGGATCCGCCCCGGCAGGAGCCACGAAAGCCGACGTCGGTGCTACCCGGCCCCTGACGGTCGGCGCCGCGAAGGCGGTGAACCCGAACGCGGGAACCACGGCGGTCGGGTCCACACCGACCGGTGCCGGGGGTGCCCGGCCGTCGGCCGTCGGCGCCCCTGCGGCGGGTGCCATCGCCGCACGGGCCACGGCGACCGGAGTCGCACCAGCCGCCGGTGCCGGGCGGCCACAGAGCGTCGGAGCGGCGACGCCCGCGACCCGCCTCGCACCGACTGTCGACTCCGGTGCCGGCGCTGCTGCCGGTGCCGGTGCCCCGAAAGCCGGGCCCACGACCATCGGTCCCGCGACGGCGGCCGGGGTCGGCGCACAGGCCACGGCAACCCGCCCCACACCGGGGCTCGGCACGCAGCAGGCCCGGCCCAGCGTCGTCGTCGGCGGCGCTCGGACCAGTGCCCCGGACACGCGGGCCGCGGCGGTCGGAACCACAACGCCCGGCTCCGGAGCGGCCGGCTCCATGAACCCCGAGGGCACCCCGGGCAGGGCCGCCAAGGTCTGGGCCACCTCACCCGGGGGACTGACGGCCGGGGCTACGGCGAGCGCGAAGGTACGAGAGGCGGCCCGGGCCGCGTCAGGCACACGAGCACAGCAGGCCGGGGCTGCGGCGGGCACGCAGACACGCGGGGCCGAAATCGCGGCAGGCACTCCGGTGCGGGAGATCGGCGCCCCGTCAGGCACGCGCGCGCAGGAGAACGGGGCCGCAGCGAGCACGCAGGCACGAGTGACCCCGTTCTGGGCAGGCAGCACTCCGGTGCCGGAGGCCAGCGCCGCGCCGGTCACGCGCGCACGAGGGGCCGGGGCTGCATCGGGCACGCAGGCACGTAGGGCCGGATTCGCGGCTGGCACTCCGGTGCCGGAGACCGTGGCCGCGTCAGGCACGCCCGCGAAGGAGACCGGGGCCGCGCCGGGCACGCGCACGCAGGCACGAGAGGCCCGGGTCGCGGCAGGCACTCCGGTGGCGGACGGTGGTGCCGGTCGGAGGCGAGGGATCGTTCCGGCACCGCGGTCGGGCGGCTCGCGCGGGGCCGCGGACGCACTCGGCGGCAACGAACCCGCCCCCGTCCGGCTCCGTACCGTCCGGGGCCGGCACCGCCGACCCCGGCCACGCCGGGTGCTCTTCGCCGTAGGAGGACTCGCCCTCGCCGCGGGAGTGCTGAGCCTCGCCCGGATGACACCGGAGTCGGTGACCGCAGGCGGCGGGAACGCGGAGGCGGAGCCGGTCGCGACGGCCACGGACACCGACGGAGCGGGCGACGCCGTCCCCACCGTCGAGGCCATGCCCTCGCCCACGCATCCCGGGGCCGCGCCGGCGAGCGCCGCGATGGGCGGGACGAGCCCGGCGCCCTCCTCGGACGCCGGCCGGATCCCGGCGTCGATCCCGACAGCCCCAGCCACCATCCCGGCGGCCCGCGGCGAAGCCCCCGTCACCACCGCACCGGACACCACAGGCATCCCCACGGCCCCCATGACGACACCACCGCCAGCGCGATCGACACCGACGCCGACGGCCATCCCGACCACCGCGGCGCCGCGGCACACACCGTCCCCGTCCCCGACCACCCCGGCACCGGCGCCGCACCAGCCGCCCGGCGTGTGCGTACCGATCGTAGGGATCTGTGTGAACGGGTTGCTGGCACCCGGCCACGACGATTGACCGGGCAGGGCAAGGCAGGGCAGGGCCCGACTCGGGTCGACTCGACCCGGCCCTGGTCTGCTGAGAAGTGGCGCTACGTCCCGTTGGCCCGGCGGGCCAGCAGCCACGGTTCGATGACGCCGAGTCCGCGAACGGGCCGCTGCCACATCGGCTGGAGCGCGAAGCGGTACGAGGGGGGTTCCTCGCCCTCCTTCTCCGCCGAGGCCGCGGCCTCGGCGGCCTCCGCCTCGGAGGCGGGAGCGTCACCCGTGCGGGTCAGCTCCTCCGCGAAGGCGCCGTCGACGAGCACGGCGTCGCGCGGCGCTATCGACGTGAGCCGGCTCGCCAGGTTCACGGTCGTACCGAACACGTCGCCCATCCGGGTGGTCACCGTGCCGAAGGCGATGCCGACGCGCAGCTCCGGCATCGTCTCGTCGTTCGCCATCGTCTCGATGAGCCGCAGCGCGATCTCGGCGGCGACACCGGCGTCGTCCGCGGAGTAGAGCACCTCGTCGCCCAGGGTCTTGATGAGCCGGCCTCCGTGGGCCGCCACCAGGTCCGCCGCGGTGGTCTCGAAGGCCTCGACGAGTTCGCCGAGCTCCTCTTCCTCCATGCGGCGGGTCAGCCGGGTGAAACCGACCAGGTCGGCGAAGCCGACGGCGAGCCGGCGGTCGACCATCTCCTCGTCGTCCGCCGCCTGCACGACCCGGCCGGTGGCGGCGGCGAGCTGGCGGCGCCAGACGTAGACGAGGAACTCCTCCAGTTCGGGCAGGAGCAGTTCGATCAGGGGGTACGTCACCTCGGTGCGCGTCATCCCCGGTTCCGGGGGCTCGGTCAGACCCTCCAGAAAGGAATCGATCTGCCATTCGGCCAGACGGGCGGTGGTCTGCCCGGTGGACCGGGCCACCTGGACGGCCATGGCCTCGCTCAGCAGGCCCGCCTCGACGAGACCGGCGAGGCGGCGCAGGGCCAGTACGTCGGCCTCGGTCAGCGCCTTGGCCTGGCCGATGTCGGCGAAGCCCATCGCCCGCCAGAAGCGGGAGGCCAGCTCCATGGAGACGCCCGCGCTGCGGGCCGCCTGGAAGGGGGTGTACCGCCGCTCGGCGCCGAGGATGAGCCCCTCCAGGCGCAGCGCGAGCGGGTCCTCGCCGGAGTCCGGCTCGGCCTCGGGGTCCACCCGGCCGTTCGCCTCGTGCCGCGCGTCGGGCCGGACGTCCGGCCGCGCGTCGGTCCGGTCGCCCCTGCGGTCGTCCCTGCGGATGTCGCTCCCCACGTCGAAACGGTCGTCCCTGCGGATGCCGGTTCCCGCGTCCGAGCGGTCCTCCGGGCGGTGGTCCAAGCGGTCCTCCGGGCGGGTGCCGGTCCCGGCGTCGGGACGGGCGTCCTGCCGGGCGTCGCCGTCCGCGGCGGCCCGTGCGGGTGTCGCGTCCGTGACCGGCCCGGCGGTACGGCCCGGCTCGCCGTCGGGGGCGGGGTGGGCGCCCGTGCCGGAGCCGGTGTCGTCGACGGTCACTCCTGCTGCCCTTCCGATCTGCCATGGTCAGGTATCGACCGCGCTCAACTCTACGGCAGGTGTGCGCTGGCTCACTCCCGACGGCGGGACCGAGGCCGGGGACGGTGCCGAGGGCTCACACCGCCCACCGGCCCGTCCCTTCACACCGCCCGCAGATGCACCACGTCCCCGGCCCCCACCGGCTCCCGCACGCCGTCCTCCGTCGCGATGACGAGCCGCCCGTCCCCGTCCACGGCCACCGCCTCCCCGACGATCGACCGGCCCCCGGGCAGCTCGGCCCGCACCGTCCGCCCGAGCGTCGCGCACCCGGCCGCGTAGGCGGCCTGGAGGCCCGAGGCCACGGGATCGCCGGCCGCGTCGCGCCAGCGCCGGTACCACTGGTCGAGGGAGCGCAGCACGGCCCGCAGCACGGTGTCACGGTCCGTGGTCGTCGCGCCCGCCAGCGCCAGTGATCCGGCGCCCGGCACGGGCAGTTCGTCGGCGCGCAGCGAGACGTTGATGCCGATGCCGACCACGACCGCGTCGGTGCCCGCGCGTTCCGCGAGGATGCCGCCGGCCTTGCGTTCCTCGCCGTCCACGGTGACCAGGAGGTCGTTGGGCCACTTGAGTGCCGTGTCGACCCCGGCGGAGCGCGAGAGCGCCGTCGCGACGGCGACGCCGGTGAGCAGCGGCAGCCAGCCCCAGCGCTCGACGGGAACACCGGTGGGCTTCAGCACGACGGAGAAGAAGAGGCCGGAGCGGGCCGGTGCCGTCCACTGGCGGTCCAGACGGCCGCGCCCGGCGTTCTGTTCCTCGGCTACGAGGACGGCGCCCTCGTCGGCCCCCCGTTCGCCGGTGACGACGCCGACCAGGTCGGTGTTGGTCGACCCGGTGCGCTCCACCACCTCCACGTCGCACCAGAGACTGTCCTCCGGTGCGACCAGCGCCCTGCGCAGGGCGGCCCCGTTCAGTGGCGGACGGTCCAGATCGGACCACCGATTGTCGTTCACGTCTGCTGCATCTCGCGGCGTCATGCAACCCACCCTAGGTGTGGTAAACGCCGCACTGCCGATCGGTAGGCACGCCACTACGCTACGGATGAGTAGCAAGCCCCCCTTCTGAGCACCTCACTCTCACGTCCCCTTAGCAGGCAGGGAGCCGCACCCCGATGTCCGAGCCGGAAGAGCTGCAACACCCCGACATCCACACCACCGCGGGCAAGCTCGCGGATCTGCAACGCCGCATTCAGGAAGCGACGCACGCCGGCTCGGAGCGCGCCGTCGAAAAGCAGCACGCCAAGGGCAAGTTGACGGCTCGTGAGCGCATCGAACTGCTGATGGACGACGGTTCCTTCGTCGAGTTCGACGAGTTCGCGCGGCACCGGTCGACCGACTTCGGTCTTGAGCACAACCGCCCTTACGGCGACGGTGTGGTCACCGGCTACGGCACGGTCGACGGGCGCCCGATCGCCGTGTTCTCCCAGGACTTCACCGTTTTCGGCGGTGCCCTCGGCGAGGTCTTCGGCCAGAAGATCATGAAGGCGATGGACTTCGCGCTGAAGACCGGCTGCCCGGTCATCGGCATCAACGACTCGGGTGGCGCGCGGATCCAGGAGGGTGTCAGCGCGCTCGGCATGTACGGCGAGATCTTCCGCCGCAACACGCACGCGTCCGGTGTCATCCCGCAGATCAGCCTGGTCGTCGGCCCGTGCGCGGGCGGCGCGGTGTACTCCCCCGCCATCACCGACTTCACGGTGATGGTCGATCAGACCTCGCACATGTTCATCACCGGTCCTGACGTCATCAAGACGGTGACGGGCGAGGACGTCGGCTTCGAGGAGCTGGGCGGCGCCCGTACGCACAACGCCGTGTCGGGCGTGGCCCATCACATGGCGGGCGACGAGAAGGACGCCATCGAGTACGTCAAGCAGCTGCTGTCGTACCTGCCGTCCAACAACCTCAGCGAGCCCCCGGTGTTCCCGGAGGAGGCGGACCTCGCCCTCACGGACGAGGACCGCGAGCTGGACACGATCGTGCCGGACAGCGCGAACCAGCCGTACGACATGCACACGGTGATCGAACACGTCCTGGACGACGCCGAGTTCTTCGAGACGCAGGCGCTGTTCGCGCCGAACATCCTCACCGGCTTCGGCCGGGTCGAGGGCCACCCGGTGGGCATCGTCGCCAACCAGCCGATGCAGTTCGCCGGCTGTCTGGACATCGACGCGAGCGAGAAGGCCGCGCGGTTCGTCCGCACCTGCGACGCGTTCAACGTGCCCGTCCTCACCTTCGTGGACGTGCCCGGCTTCCTCCCCGGCGTCGACCAGGAGCACACCGGCATCATCCGCCGCGGCGCCAAGCTGATCTACGCCTACGCCGAGGCGACCGTCCCGCTGATCACGGTCATCACCCGCAAGGCCTTCGGCGGCGCGTACGACGTCATGGGCTCCAAGCACCTGGGCGCCGACCTCAACCTCGCCTGGCCCACCGCGCAGATCGCGGTCATGGGCGCGCAGGGCGCGGTGAACATCCTGCACCGCCGCACGATCGCGGCCGCCGAGGACCAGGACGCCACCCGGGCCCGGTTGATCCGGGAGTACGAGGACACGCTGCTGAACCCGTACACGGCGGCCGAGCGCGGCTACATCGACGGCGTGATCATGCCGTCGCAGACCCGCTCCCACGTCGTACGCGGCCTGCGTCAGCTGCGCACGAAGCGGGCATCACTGCCCCCGAAGAAGCACGGCAACATCCCGCTCTAGAACCCCGCAGACCCGGATCCTGGGAGCAGACATGACGATCAAGGTCGTACGGGGCAATCCGACCCCGGAGGAGCTGGCCGCCGCACTGGCGGTGGTTCGCGTACGCGCCGCGGCGGTGGCGTCCGCCCCGTCCGGCGCGTCCGGGCCGCGTGACTCCTGGTCCGACCCCGCCCGCATCGCCGCGCGCCGGCTCCCGCGGCCGGGCCCGACGACGTGGGGCCGGAGCTACTGGCCGGGCTAGGACGCTCCGGCCGGCCCCCGTCCCGCCGACGTCGGCGCGGCCGAGCGTGAAGGCCGCCGATCCCCCCTGTGGACCGTGTCCCAGGGGGGATTCCCGCAAGTTGAGTACGCGTACTCAGGCGCCCGGCGGCCCCGTCGTCGCACGATCGGGAGCATGCTGTGGTCCGACCCGGAGAACGAACCCCCCAAGGATCTCCGCGACATGCAGGACATGTTGCGACGCCTGGGCATTCTCCTGGCACTGGCCATGGTGATCGCGATGGCCCTGCTGGGCATCCGCTGACCCGGCCTCCGCCGAACCGGGCTCCACTCCCCCAGCCTCCGCCGAGCCGGGCTCCGCTGCCCCGGTTCAGCACCCGGTGTCCCGCCGATACGGACCGCGTCCGGCATCGCGACGGTCCCGCCACGCCCGCGTCGGGCGAACGGCAGCCGAGGCAAGGGCCCATCGGCGCCGATACCCTGAGCGCATGACCGATCAGCCGCGCCGCCGTCTCGTCCTCGCCTCGCAGTCCCCCGCCAGGCTCAACCTGCTGCGGCAGGCCGGACTCGCCCCCGAGGTGATCGTGAGCGGGGTCGACGAGGACGCCGTCACCGCACCCACCCCCGCCGAACTCGCCCTCGCGCTGGCCGAGGCGAAGGCCTCCGTCGTGGCGGCGCGGCCCGAGGTCCAGGGTGCCCTGGTGATCGGCTGCGACTCGGTGCTCGACCTGGACGGCGAGGCCCTCGGCAAGCCCGCGGACGGCGAGGAGGCCACCGCGCGCTGGAAGGCGATGCGCGGCCGGGTGGGCACGCTCCAGACGGGGCACTGCGTCTGGGACACGACACAGAAGCGGTGGGAGTCCGCCACCGCCTCGACCGTGGTCCGCTTCGGCAAGCCGACCGACGCGGAGATCGCCGCGTACGTCGCCTCGGGCGAACCCCTGCATGTGGCGGGCGCGTTCACCCTCGACGGCCGCTCCGCCCCCTTCATCGAGGGCATCGACGGCGACCACGGCAACGTCATCGGCATCTCGCTCCCGCTGCTGCGCAGGCTGCTGGCCGAACTGGGCGTCGGCATCACGGAGTTGTGGACATCCGGGGAGCAGTGAGCATCACGGCGTTGGACGGCCGGCCAGCCGGCGGGGAAGGGCCTGACCGACCGGAAGGGCCCTCGTCCGGCACGAAACACCTGGCCGCGCCCGGAGGGCGGCCAGGTGACCGAGGCGGCCCCCACGTGGCCGAGGCAGCGATCAGGTAGCCGAGAAAGCTGCCAGGCAGCAGAGAGAGCCGCCAGGCAGCCGAGGGAGCGTCAGGAGGCCGAGGCGGCCGGTGGCGGTGTCACCGCGGCCTCCGCTTCGGGACGTGCGCCCTTCGCCTCGGCGCCCTTCCCCAGGTCGACACTCCCGGTGGCAGCACCCTCCCCCTGTCCGGCACTCCCCGCGTCGGCCTCGCCCTCGCCGTCACCGTTCCCGCCGGCCTGCGGCGCGGCGTCGACGGGGCCGGTCTCCCGACGGTCGTACGCCAGGAGGGTGAACACGATCAGCGCGAGCGCGACCATCATGAAGGTGAAAGCGCCCCAGCCCACCAGGCCCACCGTGAAGGCACCGAGCAGGGCGTGCACCACGGCCGCGCTGATCAGCAGGACACGCCCGAGAAGGCCCGGGGGGCGCTGGCGGAGCGCGACCAGCAGCGCGGCCACGGCGCACGCCGCGAAGTAGAGGCCGAAGACCAGTCCGCCGATCTTCGACGACAACGACATCAGGTCGGAGTCGAGCCCCGCCAAGGACATGTCCTGGCGGTCGACGACCACGCCGAGGAACCAGTTGAGGAGTGCGATCCCTATCGCCTCCACGAAGAGCACGATCGCCGCCACCCACACCACCGGTCTGCGCACCACCGGCCCCACCCACTTCCGCGTGCTGTTACCCCAAGTACGTTCGAGACATCCCGAACGCTACTAACGGGTAAACCCCGGGACAAGGGTTCTGCCGAGGGCAAAGAATCGTTGGGCCATTCGTAGGGACTCCACAAAGAATCGTTGTGGGCCGCAGCACGGAGTCACAGAGACCTTGGCCACACCTGCGGGCTAGGGTTCAGGGAAGGATTCCGGCGTGCCTTGGCACGACAAGGGATTTCGCGGGTAGGGCGAGCCTCGTATCACGCTCCGTGTGGGCAAGCTCACCACTGGGGACAGGTCGAAACGTCGTGTTGGCTGTCCCTAAACTCGGCTTGTTTTCAAGGAGGGAGCCATCGTGCGCAAGGTGCTCATCGCCAACCGTGGCGAAATCGCTGTCCGCGTGGCCCGAGCGTGTCGGGATGCCGGGATCGCGAGCGTTGCCGTGTATGCGGAACCGGACCGGGACGCTCTGCATGTCCGTGCGGCGGACGAGGCGTTCGCGCTGGGCGGTGACACCCCGGCCACCAGTTACCTGGACTTCGCCAAGGTGCTGCAGGCCGCCAAGGACTCGGGCGCGGATGCCGTTCATCCGGGTTACGGCTTCCTTTCGGAGAACGCGGACTTCGCCCAGGCCGTTCTCGACGCGGGGCTGACCTGGATCGGTCCGCCGCCGCAGGCGATCCGCGACCTGGGTGACAAGGTCGCCGCCCGGCACATCGCGCAGCGCGCGGGTGCGCCGCTGGTGGCCGGTACTCCGGACCCGGTCTCGGGTGCGGACGAGGTCGTCGCGTTCGCCGAGCAGCACGGTCTGCCGATCGCGATCAAGGCCGCCTTCGGTGGCGGCGGGCGTGGTCTGAAGGTGGCCCGGACGCTGGAGGAGGTGCCGGAGCTGTACGAGTCGGCGGTGCGTGAGGCGGTCGCGGCCTTCGGGCGTGGCGAGTGCTTCGTGGAGCGCTACCTCGACAAGCCCCGGCATGTGGAGACGCAGTGCCTGGCCGACAGCCACGGCAACGTGGTCGTCGTCTCCACGCGTGACTGCTCGCTGCAGCGCCGTCACCAGAAGCTGGTCGAGGAGGCCCCGGCGCCGTTCCTGTCCGAGGCCCAGGTCCAGGAGCTGTACTCGTCTTCCAAGGCGATCCTGAAGGAGGCCGGCTACGTCGGCGCGGGGACCGTGGAGTTCCTGGTAGGCACGGACGGCACGATCTCCTTCCTGGAGGTCAACACCCGTCTCCAGGTCGAGCACCCGGTGACCGAGGAGGTCGCCGGCATCGACCTGGTCCGCGAGATGTTCCGGATCGCGGACGGCGAGGAGCTCGGCTACGGCGATCCCGAACTGCGCGGTCACTCCATCGAGTTCCGTATCAACGGCGAGGACCCGGGCCGCGGCTTCCTGCCCGCCCCCGGCACCGTCACCACCTTCGCACCGCCGTCGGGCCCCGGCGTCCGACTGGACGCGGGCGTGGAGTCCGGCAGTGTCATCGGCCCGGCGTGGGACTCGCTGCTCGCCAAGCTGATCATCACCGGCGCGACCCGCAAGCAGGCCCTGCAACGGGCGGCCCGCGCGCTGGCGGAGTTCCAGGTGGAGGGCATGGCGACCGCGATCCCGTTCCACCACGCGGTGGTCACCGATCCGGCCTTCGCCCCGGAGCTGACCGGCTCCAGCGACCCGTTCACGGTCCACACCCGGTGGATCGAGACCGAGTTCGTCAACGAGATCAAGCCCTTCACCGCGCCGGCCGTCACCGACGCCGATGACGAGCCGGGCCGCGAGACGGTGGTCGTCGAGGTCGGCGGCAAGCGCCTGGAGGTCTCCCTCCCGGTCTCGCTGGGCATGTCGCTGGCCCGTACCGGTCTGGCCGCCGGCGCGAAGCCCAAGCGCCGGGCGGCGAAGAAGTCCGGTCCGGTCGCCTCGGGCGACACGCTGGCCTCACCGATGCAGGGCACCATCGTCAAGGTGGCCGTCGAGGAGGGCCAGGAGGTCAAGGAGGGCGATCTGATCGTCGTCCTGGAGGCCATGAAGATGGAACAGCCCCTGAACGCACACCGCTCCGGCACCGTGAAGGGCCTGAGCGCGGAGGTCGGCGCCTCCGTCACCTCCGGCGCCCCCATCTGCGAAATCAAGGACTGAGCAACACGGACGGGTGACACACCCGTCTGATCGCTCCGAAGCGCCCGGCGAACCGCGTCTGCGGCCCGCCGGGCGCTTCGCTGCGCGGGCGGTCAGCGTACGAGCCTGCCGACCTCGTACGTACGACGAGCCTGGCGACCTCGTACGTACGGGCCTGACGACCCCGCGCGTAGCAAGCCTGCGCCGGTGTACGAGCCCGACGACGACGCACGAGTCCGCCCCGCCCCGACACCGCACGAGTCCGCCCCTCGCCCGCCGACGGCGCTTGCCCCCCCGTCCGCGCAACCGGCAATGATGCTTCGAGCCGTCCACCGCGCAACCCGTGGGCGTCCGTCCAGGGGCTGCCGGTGGCATCCTGGAGCGCACCGGGCGGTGGGAGAGGGCGGTGGAGGGCTGGTGGAAGCCATGGTGGGCGCGACCGCGGAGGAGCGGGCCGGTACGTCCGGGCCCGCTCCGAGTCCAAGAGCGCCGCGCGTCATGCGCGCGGACGCCCGGCGCAACTACGGGCGGCTGGTCGCCGAGGCGCGTTCCGCGTTCGCCGAGCACGGCACGGACGCGTCCCTGGAGGATGTGGCCCGGCGCGCGGGTGTCGGCATCGGCACGCTGTACCGGCACTTCCCGAATCGGCACGCCCTGATGAGCGCGGTCTTCGAGGAGGCCGTGAGTGATCTGCTGGCCCGCTCGCGTGAGCTGCTCGACGCCCCGCAGCCGTGCACCGCCCTGGTGGAGTGGCTGCGCGAGATCATCACGCACGCGGGTGAGTACCGAGGGCTCGCACGCGCCCTCATGTCGGCCTCGCGGGACGACGGTTCGCATCTCGCCCGGTGCAGCGGCCCGATGCGTGAGGCGGGCAGCGCCCTGCTGCTCCGCGCCCAGGAGTCGGGGGCCGTACGCCCCGACGTCTCGATCGGTGATCTCCTCCAGCTGACCAACGCCATCGCGCTGGCGGCGGAGGAAACCGCGGACGGCCCCGCGCTGGCCGACCGTCTGCTGAGCCTGACACTGCGCGGCCTGAAGCCGTGAGCCGAACGGACCCGACCGGACCGGATCCGAGCGGACCTGCATGAACCGGTACCGGATCCGAGCGAACCGACCTGAACCCGTACCGGACTTGACCTGACCTGAGAGGGAAACTCACCGCCGGCCCCACGGCCCTCCCTCCTCCACACCGCTCAGCGGCGTCGAAGGTCGGCCACCCGTGCCCTTTCGGCCGGGGGCTGGTCCCCCATCACCGTCGCGCTCCGTAGTTGTGGTCCCGAGCCCGGGACCACCTGGCCGCGCCGCGGGCCCGGGAGCGGTACGTCCCGGCGCGGCTGGCGGCCGGCCGGGAGTGGATCTCCTCCCGCGCCGCCCGATGCCGATGACCCGGCCACCGTGATCTGCACGCCCTGATCGGCCAGGGCCTGCAGTTCGGTGGCCGCGCGGTCGTCGTGGGCGGGCGGCTCGTCCGTGACCAGGCGGGTGATGAGGTCGGTCGGCACGGTCTGGAACATGGTGTCCGTCCCGAGCTTGGTGTGGTCGGCGAGGACCACGACCTCCGCGGCAGCCTGGACGAGAGCGCGGTCCACGGACGCCGAGAGCATGTTGGACGTGGAGAGTCCGCGCTCGGCGGTCAGACCGCTCCCGGAGAGGAACGCCCGGGAGACGCGCAGCCCCTGGAGGGACTGCTCCGCACCCGAGCCGACCAGCGCATAGTTGGAACCGCGCAGGGTGCCGCCGGTCATCACGACCTCCACACGGTTGGCATGGGCCAACGCCTGGGCCACCAGCAGGGAGTTGGTGACGACGGTCAGGCCGGGCACCCGCGCGAGCCGGCGGGCCAGCTCCTGCGTGGTGGTACCCGCCCCCACCACGATGGCCTCGCCTTCTTCGACGAGACCCGCGGCGAGATCGGCGATGGCCGTCTTCTCGGCGGTCGCGAGATGCGATTTCTGCGGAAAGCCGGACTCCCGCGTGAACCCGCCCGGCAATACCGCACCGCCGTGCCGGCGGTCGAGGAGTCCTTCTGCCTCCAGTGCGCGCACGTCCCGCCGTACGGTCACTTCGGAGGTCTGGACGACGCGGGCGAGCTCACGGAGCGACACGGCCCCATTCGCTCGCACCATTTCGAGGATCAATTGGCGACGTTCTGCAGCGAACACGAAACTGACAGTAACCCCAACGACCGTCTGCTTTCAGCAGTTTGCGCCGAATAACAGAAGTTGTTCGCATGACAGGACGCCGAGTGGTATACGTGCCTACTCGCGCCGCCTATGCCGTGCGCACGGTCACCAACTCCCCGTGACCAGCGGGGAGTCGCCCGGAGCCGTCAGCCCTCGCTCGTGGTCTTCCTGGTGTGCAACTGCCGTGCCACCTCGGCGATCGAGCCGGACAGGGACGGATAGACGGTGAACGCGTTCGCGATCTGTTCGACCGTCAGATTGTTGTCGACCGCGATCGAGATGGGGTGGATCAGCTCCGAGGCGTGCGGGGAGACGACCACACCGCCGACCACGATGCCGGTGCCGGGGCGGCAGAAGATCTTGACGAAGCCGTCGCGGATGCCCTGCATCTTGGCGCGCGGGTTGCGCAGCAGCGGCAGCTTCACGACCCGGGCGTCGATCTTGCCCGCGTCCACGTCCGCCTGGGAGTAGCCGACGGTGGCGATCTCGGGGTCGGTGAAGACGTTCGAGGAGACCGTCTTCAGGTTCAGCGGGGCCACCGCGTCGCCGAGGAAGTGGTACATGGCGATACGGCCCTGCATGGCGGCGACGGACGCGAGGGCGAAGACACCGGTCACGTCACCGGCCGCGTACACGCCCGGAGCGGTCGTGCGGGAGACCCTGTCCGTCCAGATGTGCCCGGAGTCGCGGACCCTGACACCGGCCTCCTCCAGACCCATCCCGCTGCTGTTCGGGATGGCGCCGACGGCCATCAGGCAGTGCGTGCCGCTGATGACCCGGCCGTCGGAGAGCGTGACCTCGACACGGTCGCCGACCCGTTTGGCGGACTCGGCGCGGGAGCGGGCCATGACGTTCATACCGCGGCGGCGGAAGACGTCCTCCAGGACGGCGGCGGCGTCCGGGTCCTCGCCCGGCAGCACGCGGTCGCGGCTGGAGACGAGCGTGACGCGGGAACCGAGTGCCTGATAGGCGCCGGCGAACTCGGCACCGGTGACACCGGAACCGACCACGATGAGCTCCTCGGGCAGCTCGTCGAGGTCGTAGACCTGGGTCCAGTTCAGGATGCGCTCGCCGTCGGGCTGCGCGTCGGGCAGCTCGCGCGGGTGCCCGCCGGTGGCGAGGAGCACGGCGTCGGCGGTGAGGATCTCCTCGGTGCCGTCCACGGCGCTCACGACGACCTTGCGGGAGCCGTCCAGGGACTGCATGCCCTCCAGCCGTCCGCGTCCGCGCAGGACACGGGCGCCGGCGCGGGTCACCGAGGCCGTGATGTCGTGCGACTGGGCGAGCGCGAGGCGCTTCACCCGGCGGTTGACCTTGCCGAGGTCGACCCCGACCACACGGGCGGCCTGCTCCAGGGGAGGAGTGTCGTCGGCGACGATGATCCCCAGCTCCTCGTAGGAGGAGTCGAAGGTCGTCATCACCTCGGCCGTGGCGATGAGAGTCTTCGACGGCACGCAGTCGGTGAGCACCGACGCCCCGCCCAGACCGTCGCAGTCGACGACGGTCACCTCCGCGCCGAGCTGCGCGGCTACCAGCGCCGCTTCATATCCGCCGGGTCCGCCACCGATGATCACGATCCGAGTCACGTACTCCATTGTCCCGCACGCTTCAAGGTGCTTCCGCCCAGGGGCCCCGAGTCCGCGGCATCCGAGCCACTTTGTTACGCGAGAGGCGTACGTGTCGCTGCCGTACCCTCGACCCCATGTCGCTCTACGCCGCGTACGCCGGCAATCTCGACCCGCGGCTCATGACGCGCCGCGCCCCGCATTCGCCGCTGCGCGCCACGGGCTGGCTGAACGGCTGGCGGCTGACCTTCGGTGGCGAGCACATGGGCTGGGAGGGCGCGCTCGCGACGATCGTCGAGGCGCCGCGGTCCCAGGTCTTCGTGGCGCTGTACGACATCGCACCGCTGGACGAGGACTCCATGGACCGCTGGGAGGGCGTCGGCCTCGACGTCTACCGCCGGATGCGTGTACGTGTGCACACACTGGAGGGTGAGGAAGCCGCGTGGGTTTACGTACTGAACGGGTACGAGGGGGGACTGCCCTCGGCGCGTTACCTGGGCGAGCTCGCCGATGCCGCCGAGTCCGCGGGGGCACCGCACGACTACGTCATGGAGCTCCGCAAGCGGCCCTGCTGAGGCCTTTCGCGGTGGACGCGCCCGGCCGCTCCGCGGCGGCGTCTTCGCCGCTCCGCGGCGTCTTTCCCGCCGACCCGCCCGACTCGCCCCGCCGTCAGGGCACCCCCGCCGCTCCGCGGCGCGCCTTTCCCACCCGCCCGCCCGCCTCGGCCGGTTCTCCGCCCGAGCCCCCGAGCGGCTGCTCAGACACCGCCCTCTCCCCCTCTTGTCGGAAACACTTGTCGGAAACGACAAGACAACGATCGCAAGACCGTGAGCTCCATCATCTACGCGCGTAGGCCCAGACCGGCTACCCTCTTGCGCGTGAACGCATCTCTTCTTCCGGACGACATCCAGGGCGACCCCCATGCCGCCGCTGACGCCGCCGCCACGCGCCTGCGCGAGCTCACGGGCGCCGAGACCCACGACGTCGCCCTCGTGATGGGCTCCGGCTGGGCTCCCGCCGTGGACGCCCTCGGCACCCCCGAGGCCGAGTTCCCGGTCACCGAGCTGCCCGGCTTCCCGCCGCCGGCGGTCGAGGGCCACGGCGGCACGATCCGCTCGTACCGGATCGGCGACAAGCGCGCCCTGGTCTTCCTCGGCCGCACCCACTACTACGAGGGCCGCGGGGTCGCCGCCGTCGCGCACGGCGTACGCACCGCCGTCGCCGCCGGCTGCAAGACCATCGTCCTCACCAACGGCTGCGGCGGCCTGCGCGAGGGCATGCGCCCCGGCCAGCCCGTGCTGATCAGCGACCACATCAACCTGACGGCCACCTCGCCGATCATCGGCGCGAACTTCGTCGACCTCACCGACCTGTACTCGCCGCGGCTGCGCGCGCTGTGCAAGGAGGTCGACCCCTCCCTGGAGGAGGGCGTCTACGCGCAGTTCCCCGGCCCGCACTACGAGACGCCCGCCGAGATCCGGATGGCCCGGGTCATCGGAGCCGACCTGGTGGGCATGTCGACGACGCTCGAAGCCATCGCGGCGCGCGAGGCGGGCGCCGAGGTGCTCGGCATCTCCCTCGTCACCAACCTCGCCGCCGGTATGACGGGCGAGCCCCTCAACCACGAGGAGGTCCTCCAGGCGGGCCGCGACTCGGCCGCGCGCATGGGGGAACTTCTGACCCAGGTACTGGATCGTCTGTAAGCGACGGAGTGTCGGCCCCGGCGCCGGGGGCGGAACGACCCGGGAGACACCCGGGGTACACGAAACCGTACGACCGAAGAGAGGTGCACCCGAGGTGCAGGACGAACTCATCGCGCGGGCCAAGGCGTGGCTGGCCGAGGACCCCGACGCGGAGACCCGTGACGAACTCGCCAAGCTCGTCGACGCCGAGGACGTCACCGAACTGGCCGCCCGCTTCAGCGGCACGCTCCAGTTCGGCACCGCGGGCCTGCGCGGTGAACTCGGCGCGGGACCGATGCGGATGAACCGCTCGGTGGTCATCCGGGCCGCGGCCGGACTCGCCGCGTACCTGCTGGCCAAGGGCGAGAGCGGCGGACTCGTCGTGATCGGCTACGACGCCCGCCACAAGTCCGCGGACTTCGCCCGGGACACCGCGGCCGTGATGACGGGCGCGGGCCTGCGCGCCGCCGTCCTGCCCCGGCCGCTGCCCACCCCCGTCCTCGCCTACGCCATACGGCACCTCGGCGCGGTCGCGGGCGTGGAGGTCACCGCCAGCCACAACCCGCCCCGCGACAACGGCTACAAGGTGTACCTGGGCGACGGTTCGCAGATCGTCCCGCCCGCGGACGCGGAGATCGCCGCCGAGATCGACGCGATCCGCGCGCTCGCCGACGTTCCCCGGCCCGACTCCGGCTGGGAGACCCTCGGCGAGGAGGTCCTGGACGCCTATCTGGCCCGTACGGACGCCGTCCTGGCCGAGGGCTCGCCGCGCACCGCCCGCACCGTCTACACGGCCATGCACGGCGTCGGCAAGGACGTGCTGCTCGCGGCCTTCGCCCGGGCCGGCTTCCCGGAGCCGGTGCTCGTCGCCGAACAGGCCGAGCCCGACCCGGACTTCCCGACCGTCGCGTTCCCCAACCCGGAGGAGCCCGGCGCGATGGACCTCGCCTTCGCGGCGGCCCGCGCGGCGGAACCCGACCTGATCATCGCCAACGACCCGGACGCCGACCGGTGCGCCGTGGCCGTGAGGTCCGGCGCCGACTGGCGGATGCTGCGCGGCGACGAGGTCGGCGCGCTGCTCGCCGAGCACCTGGTGCGGCGGGGCGCGCGCGGCGTCTTCGCCGAGTCGATCGTCTCCTCCTCGCTGCTCGGCCGGATCGCCGAGGGCGCGGGGCTTCCGTACGAGGAGACGCTCACCGGCTTCAAGTGGATCGCCCGCGTGGAGGGTCTGCGGTACGGCTACGAGGAGGCGCTCGGCTACTGCGTCGACCCCGACGGCGTACGGGACAAGGACGGCATCACCGCCGCCCTGCTCATCACGGAGCTGGCCTCCGAGCTCAAGGAGCGGGGCCGGACCCTGCTCGACCTCCTCGACGACATCGCCGTCGCCTACGGGCTGCACGCCACCGACCAGCTCTCGGTGCGGGTGGAGGACCTGTCGGTCATCGCGAACGCCATGCGCCGGCTGCGCGAGCGGCCGCCCACGGAGCTCGCGGGTCTGGCCATCACCAAGGCCGAGGACCTGACCAAGGGGACGGACCGGCTGCCGCCCACGGACGGTCTGCGCTACACCCTGGACGGCGCCCGGGTCATCGTCCGCCCGAGCGGCACCGAGCCCAAGCTGAAGTGCTACCTGGAGGTCGTGGTGCCCGTGGGCGGCCACGCCGATCTCCCGGCGGCCCACGCGAAGGCCGCCGAGCTGCTGACCGCGGTCAAGCGGGACCTGTCGGCCGCGGCCGGCATCTGAGCCCCGCCCCGGCGGGAGACGGCCCATGCCGTCTCCCGCCGGACCATCACACGCACATCCGCCCTCTTACGGGTGATTTCCGCACGGCAGTTGACGCAGCGCTCCGGTGCGCCACCGGGTGACCGAGGAACGGTAGGCGGTAGCGCACCGTCGAGTCCCAGGAGCTGCCGCGTGCCCTCGACCGATTCCCGGCCGGCGTCCGCCCCGCCCCACGGCGCCCCGGGCGGAAGCGGCCCCGGTGTCCCGGCCGCCCGGCGCGCGCCGGGCGCCCCCGGCCCCCTCGCCGCGGTCCACGCCTCCTTGCGGCACGCGGCCCCCGCCCTCCTCGCCTTCGCGGCCGTCCGCCTCACCGGCCTGATCACGCTCGCGCTCTGGGCGCACCGCAGACATCACGGCGTCTGGCCGATCCTCGCGGCGCAGTGGGACGCCGAGTGGTACCTCGGCATCGCCGACCACGGCTACGCGCACCACTTGGGCCACGCGTTCGACGCGAACAACCTGGCCTTCTTCCCGCTCTACCCGGT
The DNA here is from genome assembly GCF_055588305.1 of Streptomyces sp. NPDC042002. NCBI lineage: Bacteria > Bacillati > Actinomycetota > Actinomycetes > Kitasatosporales > Streptomycetaceae > Streptomyces > Streptomyces sp. NPDC042002. The sequence continues at coordinate 102,017 of NZ_JBVJCT010000002.1, forward strand.
CCTGGTCAAGGCCGTCGCCGTCCTGACACCCGGTTCGCGCGCGACGACCGGGCTGGCGCTCGCGGTCGGGAGCTCGTTCCTCGCCGCCTGGGGCGTCCACGCGGTGGGCGGTCATCTGCACGGCCGCCGCGCCGGAGTGCTGCTGACCGTGCTGTGGGCGGCCCTGCCGGTGGGTCTGGTCGAGTGGATGGGCTACACGGAGTCGCTGTTCACGGCGTTCGCCGCGTGGGCGCTGTACGCGGTGCTCACCGGCCGCCCGCTGTGGGCGGCCTCGCTGGCGGCGCTGGCCGGACTGACCCGGCCCACCGGCGTCGCGGTGGCCGCCGCCGTCGCGGTGAGCGCGCTGCTGTCGCTGCGCCGGGGCTTCTCGGTCCGGGCGCTCGCGGCGTCCGCGCTGGCCCCGGCCGGCTGGCTCGCGTACGTCGGCTGGGTGGGCCTGCGGCTGGGCCGCTGGGACGGCTACTTCGCCGTACAGCGGCTGTGGCACAACGAGTGGGACGGCGGTGCGGAGACCGTGCGCCGGCTGCGGGAGGTACTGGCGCAGAACTCCTCGCCCGAACTGTTCCTGATCATGGTGACGGTGACCCTGCTGGCGGCGGTGGTGCTGTACGGGCTCTCCATGGCGGACCGCCAGCCGCTCCCCCTCCTGGTCTTCACCGGGATCCTGCTGCTGATCGTCCTGGGCAGCGGCGGCGTCTACTTCCCGCGCGCCCGCTTCCTGCTCCCCGGCTTCCCGCTCCTGCTCCCCGCCGCCCTGCACCTGGCCCGCGCCTCGCGCCGCTACCGGACGCTGTTCCTCACGGCCGCGGTGCTCGGCTCGGCGTACTGCGGCGCGTACATGGTCCTGGTGTGGCCGAGCGCGCCCTAGGAGCCCCTCACCGGCTGCCACCTCCCTGGAGCCGCGGCCCCGTCTCGCCCGACACGCCCCGGCTCACCAGTCCGGGAACCCCACCAGACCGACCAGCACGGCCGTCAGCCACGCCAGGACGAACGGCACCGCCAGCGGCCACAGGGGGCGGCCCCGCTCCCGCTCCTCGCTGTCGCCGGTGGGGCGCAGGGTGCGGTCGGTGTGCATGGCGGTCACCTCGGCGGCCAGGGCGTCGTACGGGTGGGTCACGCCGCGTACGCGCTGGAACCAGGCCCAGCGGGGCGCGGAGACCGCCCAGGACCCGTCGCCGCACCAGCGCAGCTTGAGCTCCAGGCCCTCCCGGCGGGCCGAGCGGATGTCGTCCCACGGGACGTGGGTGGTCCCGCGCAGACCGTTCAGCCAGAGCCCGGTGCGGTCGGCGGTGATACGCCAGCACAGCTTCACGGGGATGCGGAAGGCGCCGTACAGGCCCAAGACGAGAGCGCCGATCTGCTTCCAGAGGCCCCCGTCGGTGAACGCGGTCCAGCACAGCAGGAAACCCCACGGCACCATCAGGAAACCGGCCAGCCGGTCCACCGCGCCCGCGCGCCAGCGCCGTACCGGCGCGGTGTCCATCAGGCGGGCGGCCGCCACCAGGCCGTAGTGCTGTTCGTCGTCCGCCGCCTTGCGGGCCGCCGTTCGCTTCGCCTGCCTGAGCCGTCGCCGCACGGTGCTCTCCGGCACCGGGCGTACGGGCCCGGACGACCGTTCCGCGACGAGCGGACCGCCGGGCTTCGGCGCGGCACTGACGAGCACGACCTCGGCACCGTCGTACGGCGCCCCGTACAGGACGGCCTCCCGCAGCGGTCCAGGCAGGTCGGCGTAGAGCGGGTTCGTCTCCACCGGGCCCGCGATGTCCGCCACGTCCGCCACGACGTCCACCGCGCCGTCCGCTTCGTGGTCCTTGCCAAGGTCCAGCGGGACCACGCCGACGGTGAACAGCGGTCGCAGGCCCGCCACGTCGTCGGCGGCGAAGACCCCGGCGACGCCGCTCCGGGCCTCGCGCGTCAGGACGCGCAGGACGGGCGCGGGCGCGGCGCGCAGCGCGGCGGCCCGCCGTCCGCCCAGCACTCCGGAGAGCAGCGCGGTGACGCCCAGCCCGGCCACGAAGCAGCCGGCGCCGACCACCGTCCGGCGGTCCTCCGAGGAGCCCCACACACCGGCGGTCGCGATCAGCGGGACGCCCGCGAGGATCAGGACGGTCCCGAGCCCGGAGAGGAACCGGCCGCGCCGGACCGGCCGGTCCGCGTCCGGCAGAGGTGCCGTCACCCCTCCGGAGGCGACCAGTGCCGCGTCCCGCTGCCGGTCCCGCGCCCGCAGTCGCAGGCCGGAGACCGCCAGGGCGGTCGCGGTCAGCAGCAGTCCGCCCGCGACCACGGGGAGGACCGGCGCGGGGTGCAGGACCACGGCCGCCAGGGCCAGGGCCGGCGCCGACACCCGTACGATCTCGGGCCGCAACGGCAGCCATACGAGGTGGAGCCCGGCCACCGCCGCGAGGTACGGCGGCAGACCGGCCCAGGTCAGTCCCAGGGTGGCCGGCACGCCTGCCGCCAGCGCCAGCTCGAGGCCCCGCAGCCTGAGCCGCTGCACGGATGTCCAGCCCGGCGGCAGCACCCGCGTCCAGCGCTGGGCGTGCTCCGTGTTCCAGGGGAGGCAGCCGTCGGGTATCGCGGTGGCGGGCAGGGTCCGCCGGACGTCGGTGTTCATCGTTTCCCAGAGACTCGGACCACGGGGGCGGTGTTACGGCAGGCCCTCGGCTTCGGCTCCGGGTGGAGGAACGGCGGTCGCGGCCGAGGCGGGGCACGGCCCCGCGAAGGGGTTCGTCAGCCCGCGATCAGCAGGATGGCCAGAACCACGGCGCCCGCGAGGGCGGGGCCCAGCACCTCGTACGCCCAGCGCACCGTGACCTCGCCCTGGGCGCCGTCCGCGGTGGATCTGGCCTCGGCCAGCTCGCGCAGTTCGTCCACGATCCGGTCGGTCTCGGGGCGGGTCGGCGTGTCGGTGGCGGCGCCCCGGCCGAAGGCGGACGGACGGCCGAGCGACGACAGCCGGCCGTCACCTCCACGGCCTGCCGCACCGGCCACCGGCTGCCTGGCCGCCTTCTTGCGGGCGCGCAGCGAGACGGGCACCGCCCACAGCTGGTACTTCGTACCGGAGGTGTCGACGACCTCGTTCGAGTAGTGCGAGCGCAGCGAGGCGACCTTGCCCCAGGGGAGCACGATCACGCGAAGCGGGTTGCGCACCCGCAGCCGGTCCTCGTTCGCGTAGACCGCGGGGCGCAGGGTGAAGGCGGCCACGATCGGGACGCCGAGGATCAGCCCGGCGAGCGCCAGCCAGGGAGTGCGGCCGTGTCCGGAGATCAGCGCGTCGACGCCGAGCCAGCCCACGATGAACAGCAGAAGGACGCCGCCCGCGATACCGGCGGGCGACCGGTAGACCCGGTCCCTGGCCTCGGGTCGCGAGGCGTCCGGAAGGGGTGACTGGTGGTCGGGGGTGGTCATGGTCCCGATTGTGCACGACGTGCGCCACGCGCTTGAGCTCGGTGGGGTCTCACTACGGTCGCGAAAGTCCTCGCGACGGCCCCTTCCCCGGCATCATGACCGCGCCGGACGCGACGGCCCCAGGATCCGGCGGAAGGCGGGACATTCCACGTGGCTCGGCACGGGACAGGCGGCGGCGTGCCGCGGGGAGTCGCGCGGCACCCCGGGTTCGCGGATCGTCCGGTCCAGTTCGTCGGCCTGCCGGCGAGCACCTGACGGTCGATGCGCGGGTGCCCGTCCGGATCGACACCCAAGCCCCCGGCCCCGCACCCGGCGGGAGCCCCCGCCTGCCGGCCCGCCCTGCTTGCCGGGCTCGCCCCCGCACCCCCTCCCCGTCACCCACAGCCCGCCACCGGTTCCCCCACGTGAGCACAGTCGTCCTGCCACCCGAGCGCCCGTCCCGGCAGGCGAGAAATCCTTCGGTCATACCGTGGGCTGTACAGCCGCTACGCGCGTAGATATGCTCGTGTGGTGACCATGCCCACCTCTGCACCCTCCCCCAAGCTCTCGACTCCGCTCGAGCAGGGTGGTGCCCCCACCCACGCACTCGGCGACGTAACCGCGTCCGACAGCACCCTGCGCCGCTTCCTTCACGGGCTGCCCGGCGTCGACGCGGTCGGCCTGGAGGCGCGCGCCGCCTCGCTCGGCACCCGTTCCATCAAGACCACCGCGAAAGCGTACGCCATCGACCTCGCCATCTCGATGGTCGACCTGACGACGCTGGAAGGCGCGGACACCCCGGGCAAGGTCCGGGCGCTCGGCGCCAAGGCGGCCCTCCCGGACCCGACCGACCGCACCGCGCCCACCACCGCGGCGGTCTGTGTCTATCCCGACATGGTGGCCGTGGCCAAGGAGGCCGTCGCCGGCTCCGGGGTGAAGGTCGCCTCGGTCGCGACCGCCTTCCCCGCGGGCCGCGCCGCGCTCGGCGTGAAGCTGGCCGACGTGCGCGACGCGGTCGCCGCGGGCGCCGACGAGATCGACATGGTCATCGACCGCGGGGCGTTCCTCGCGGGCAACTACAAGAAGGTGTACGACGAGATCGTCGCCGTGAAGGAGGCCTCGGGCGCCGCCCGCCTGAAGGTCATCTTCGAGACCGGCGAGCTGTCGACGTACGACAACATCCGACGGGCGAGCTGGCTCGGCATGCTGGCCGGGGCCGACTTCATCAAGACCTCCACCGGCAAGGTGGCCGTGAACGCGACGCCCGCGAACACACTGCTGATGCTGGAGGCCGTCCGCGACTTCCGCGCCCAGACGGGGGTGCAGGTCGGCGTGAAGCCGGCCGGCGGCATCCGCACCACCAAGGACGCCATCAAGTTCCTGGTCGTGGTGAACGAGACGGCGGGTGAGGACTGGCTGGACAACCACTGGTTCCGCTTCGGCGCGTCCTCGCTCCTGAACGACCTGCTGATGCAGCGTCAGAAGCTGGCCACCGGCCGCTACTCCGGCCCCGACTACGTGACGGTGGACTGATCCATCATGGCTTCCGCATTCGAATACGCACCGGCGCCCGAGTCCCGCTCCGTCGTCGACATCGCGCCCTCCTACGGCCTGTTCATCGACGGTGAGTTCACCGAGGCCGCCGAAGGCAAGGTCTTCAAGACCGTCTCCCCCTCCACCGAGGAGGTCCTCTCCGAGATCGCCCAGGCGGGCGAGGCGGACGTCGACCGCGCGGTGAAGGCGGCCCGCAAGGCCTTCGTGAAGTGGTCCGCGCTGCCGGGCTCCGAGCGCGCCAAGTACCTGTTCCGCATCGCGCGGATCATCCAGGAGCGCAGCCGCGAGCTGGCCGTCCTGGAGACGCTGGACAACGGCAAGCCGATCAAGGAGACCCGGGACGCCGATCTCCCCCTGGTCGCCGCGCACTTCTTCTACTACGCGGGCTGGGCCGACAAGCTGGACCACGCGGGCTTCGGCGCGAACCCGCGCCCGCTGGGTGTCGCCGGCCAGGTCATCCCGTGGAACTTCCCGCTGCTGATGCTGGCGTGGAAGATCGCCCCGGCCCTCGCGACCGGCAACACGGTCGTCCTGAAGCCCGCCGAGACCACGCCCCTGTCGGCGCTGTTCTTCGCGGACATCTGCCGCCAGGCGGGCCTGCCCAGGGGCGTCGTCAACATCCTTCCCGGGTACGGCGACGCGGGCGCGGCCCTCGTCGAGCACCCGGACGTGGACAAGGTGGCCTTCACCGGCTCCACCGCCGTCGGCAAGACGATCGCCCGCCAGGTCGCGGGCTCGCACAAGAAGGTCACGCTCGAACTGGGCGGCAAGGGCGCGAACATCGTCTTCGACGACGCCCCGATCGACCAGGCCGTCGAGGGCATCGTCAGCGGCATCTTCTTCAACCAGGGCCAGGTCTGCTGCGCGGGTTCGCGTCTGCTGGTCCAGGAGTCGATCCACGACGAGCTGCTCGACTCGCTCAAGCGCCGTCTGTCGACCCTGCGCCTCGGCGACCCGCTCGACAAGAACACGGACATCGGCGCGATCAACTCCGCCGAGCAGCTCTCGCGCATCACCTCGCTCGTCGAGCAGGGCGAGGCCGAGGGTGCCGAGCGCTGGTCCCCGGCCTGTGAACTCCCGTCCTCCGGCTACTGGTTCGCCCCGACGCTCTTCACGAACGTCACGCAGGCGCACACCATCGCCCGTGACGAGATCTTCGGCCCGGTGCTGTCCGTCCTCACGTTCCGCACGCCGGACGAGGCGGTCGCCAAGGCCAACAACTCCCCGTACGGCCTCTCGGCGGGCATCTGGACCGAGAAGGGCTCCCGCATCCTCGCCGTCGCGAGCAAGCTCCGCGCGGGTGTCGTCTGGTCCAACACGTTCAACAAGTTCGACCCGACCTCGCCGTTCGGCGGGTACAAGGAGTCGGGCTTCGGCCGCGAGGGCGGTCGTCACGGCCTGGAGGCGTACCTCGCCCCGTCGAGCCCGGAGGGCGAGCGATAAATGAGTGCAGCCGAGAAGTCCGAGCAGCAGCGTCTGAGTGTCTTCAAGACCTACAAGCTGTACGTGGGCGGGAAGTTCCCGCGTTCCGAGAGCGGCCGGGTGTACGAGGTGACCGACTCAAAGGGCAAGTGGCTGGCGAACGCTCCGCAGTCGAGCCGCAAGGACGCCCGTGACGCGGTCGTCGCCGCGCGCAAGGCGTTCGGCGGCTGGTCCGGCGCGACGGCGTACAACCGCGGGCAGATCCTGTACCGCGTCGCCGAGATGCTGGAGGGCCGCAAGGAGCAGTTCGTCCGCGAAGTGGCCGAGGCGGAGGGCCTGTCGAAGGCGAAGGCGGCGGCCGTCGTCGACGCGGCGATCGACCGCTGGGTCTGGTACGCGGGCTGGACCGACAAGATCGCCCAGGTCGTGGGCGGCGGGAACCCGGTCGCGGGTCCGTACTTCAACCTGTCCTCCCCGGAGCCGACCGGTGTCGTCACGGTGCTCGCCCCGCAGGAGTCGTCGTTCCTCGGCCTGGTCTCGGTGATCGCCCCGGTGATCGCCACCGGCAACACGGCGATCGTGATCGCCAGCGAGAAGTCCCCGCTCCCGGCGCTGTCGCTGGGCGAGGTGCTGGCCACCTCCGACCTGCCGGGCGGAGTGGTCAACATCCTGTCCGGACGGACCGCGGAGATCGCGGCCCCGCTGGCCGCGCACCAGGACGTCAACGCGATCGACCTGGCCGGAGCGGACGACGTACTGGCCAAGGAGCTGGAGATCGCGGCCGCGGACAACCTGAAGCGCGTTCTTCGTCCACAGGCTGTGGATTACGCGCGGACCCCCGGGACCGAGCGTCTGACGGCCTTCCTGGAGACGAAGACGGTCTGGCACCCGACGGGCTCCCTGGGCGCCTCGGGCTCGTCCTACTGAGCCGTGTCCGCCCGCCCCGAAGCCGTGTCCGCCCGCCTCGCGGCGCGCTGACGCGCTGAGATGCCGGGGCCCCGATCCGTGTCCCCGGGGCTCCGCGCACGAGAGAGCCGCGCTTCCCCTCCGTCCAGGGGGAGCGCGGCTCTCTCATGCCCAGGTGCCGTCGACGGCCCGTGCGGGAGCTTCTAGTGCAGGAGCCCGGCCACCTGCCCCACCACCGGGATGCCGCCGATCGACTGCGCCTCCGCCACCGGCCCCGTCAGGGCCTTCGAGGACAGCGGTTTGAAGTCGGCGAGCTGGGTGCCCACGGCGTTGTCGAGCGGGTCCACGCCGGTGCCGGCCAGCGGGTTGGGCTTGAGTCCCTCGACGGGGCCCGTGACATGCCCCACGGTGCCGGTCAGGGCCTGGAGACCCGCCTGCGGGTCGACGTTGCCGAGCGAGGCGGGCCGGGTGTGCAGGGCGTCCACGACGGGGGCCGTGCTCGCGAAGGCCGCCGGGGAGGCCGCGGCCGCACCGGCAGCGGCCACACCGACCATTGCGGCGATCCGCGCGGTCGTACGGGCCAGGGTGTTCTGCTGGGCTGCGTGTCGCGCCATCAGGTTTTCCTCTTTGACTAGCGGAGAGCGGAAAGCGGAGAGCAATTGGAGCGACACGCAGAGTAGTTGACCCGGGCCGCGTCAGGGGCGGTCATGGCATCCGGTTCGCCCCTGCGGGTCAACAGGCATATCAGCGCCAGTCGGTCCGGGCGTCGGAGCCGGGTGCCGGAGCCAGGGATAATGGCCGGGAGCCGCGCCGACGCGCGGCGCCGCCGGACCTGTCACAGAAGGTACAGACCATTGGGTTCCCCTCCCCCGATACCCGCCCGCGTGGTGCTGCTCTGCGGCCCCTCCGGCTCCGGGAAGTCCCTTCTCGCCGCCGACTCCGGGCTCCCCGTGCTCCGCCTCGACGACTTCTACAAGGAGGGCACGGACCCGACGCTGCCCCAGGTCGAGGGCAGCGAGGACATCGACTGGGACCACCCGCTGTCGTGGGACGCGGACACCGCCGTCGCCGCGATCGGGGAACTGTGCCGTACGGGACGTACGACCATCCCCGTCTACGACATCTCACTGAGCGCCCGCACCGGGACCGAGGCCCTGGGCATCGGGCGGACACCGCTGTTCATCGCGGAGGGGATCTTCGCCGCCGAGATCGTCGAGCGCTGCCGCGAACTCGGCGTGCTCGCCGACGCGCTGTGCCTGTCCCGCGGCGCGGTCACCACGTTCCGGCGGCGCTTCGTGCGGGATCTGAAGGAGGGCCGCAAGTCGGTGCCCTTCCTGCTGCGGCGCGGCTGGCGGCTGATGCGTGCCGAGCGCTCGATCGTGGCCCGTCAGGCGGCGCTGGGCGCCCACCCCTGCGACCGGGACGAGGCACTCGGCCGGCTGACGGCCGCGGCGGCCGGACAACGGGTGTCCGCCCGCACGACAGCCGCGTAGCCGAGGCCCCGCACCGGGCGGACACCGCTCCGGCGCGCGAACCGACCGCCCAACTCCCTTCGGGACCGCGCCCGTCGGCTCCCGGGCAAGCGGGCAAGCGGGCAAGCGGGCAAACGAAAAGAGGTCCAGGCGAACCCCTGTCCGCCTGGACCTTCTTCCGTTTCCCCCGTGGTCCCCCGTGACACGGTTGTCTCCCCGTGACCCGTTTCCCCGTGACCCCGTTGTGCGCCGGCTCCCCCCGGAACCGACTCCCCGTCTTACCTGTTACCGCTCCCCCCCCAGACCTTCAGGCGACAAGCTCCCCGAAGGACTCCTCCTCGTCACGGCCGAAGCTGAGGACCTCGTCCTCGCGCATCCGGCGGAGCGACCGCCAGATGCTGGACTTCACCGTGCCGACACTGATGTCGAGGATCTCCGCGATCTCCGGGTCGGTGCGGCCCTCGTAGTAACGGAGGACCAGCATCGTGCGCTGGAGTTCGGGCAGCCGGGCCAGCGCCTGCCACAGGACCGCGCGCAGCTCGGTGCCGCGCATCGCGTCCGTGTCACCGGGCGTCTCCGGCAGTTCCTCGGTCGGGTACTCGTTCAGCTTGCGGCGGCGCCACGCGCTGATGTGCAGATTGGTCATGGTGCGGCGGAGGTAGCCCCCGACCGCGGCCTTGTCACTGATCCGGTCCCAGGCCCGGTACGTCGAGAACAGCGCGCTCTGCAGCAGGTCCTCGGCCTCGAAGCGGTCACCGGTCAGGTGATAGGCGGTTGCGTACAGGGAGGCGCGGCGCTCCTGGACGTAGGCGGTGAAAGCCGCTTCGGCCTCCACCGTCCCCGCCCCGGAGTGACGCTCCCCCGTGACCTCCCCGTACGCGGCTCCCCCGTGAGCCTTCCCCCCGGCCGTACCCACGGCGTCGGCCGCCGTGGTGTTCTCCCCCGTGCAGGCGTCAACCACCGTCATGTACGTGGTGTGCTGACGCCCGGCGCCGCGATCGCACCCCCGCCCGATCACGGCGCCGGACTTCTCCGTGGCCCTGTTGACGTCATGGAGCCGCGTGACTACTGCGCCAGTGTTGGTGCTGTGCAGCGTGTTCATCTCGCGCCCCCCGTCGTGGAGTCCCGGTTCTTCGGTTCGTTCCGTCGTGCGTCCTGCCTTGTGTCGAAAAGCTTGCCGGGCCCACTTCATGGCCGTGTCCGCCGACTGTCACAGACCTGTCACAGGGGCCGTTCCCGGGCGCGGCACAGCGCGATCACAGAGAAGAGCGGTACGACTACGCAGATGGCCACTTGAGCCCCGGCCGCAGCCCGCGAGGGCGTTCGTTGCGTGCGGGAGACGAGTGGGAGCGCTCCAACGGTCGATACCCGAGCATGACATGGGCCAGAATGACGTCCGTGCCTTCCCTGTTGCTGATCGAGGACGACGACGCCATCCGTACGGCCCTGGAGCTCTCTTTGACGCGCCAGGGACACCGCGTGGCCACCGCTGCCACCGGCGAGGACGGTCTGAAGCTGTTGCGCGAGCAGCGGCCGGACCTGATCGTGCTGGATGTGATGCTGCCCGGCATCGACGGATTCGAGGTGTGCCGGCGCATCCGGCGCACCGACCAGCTGCCGATCATTCTGCTGACGGCCCGGAGCGACGACATCGACGTCGTGGTCGGCCTTGAGTCCGGCGCGGACGACTATGTCGTCAAGCCGGTGCAGGGCCGGGTGCTCGACGCCCGGATCCGTGCCGTGCTGCGCCGCGGCGAGCGGGAGGCCAACGACTCGGCGGCGTTCGGCTCGCTGGTCATCGACCGTGCCGCGATGACGGTCACCAAGAACGGCGAGGATCTGCAACTGACGCCCACCGAGCTGCGGTTGCTCCTGGAGCTGAGCCGCCGGCCCGGACAGGCCCTGTCCCGGCAGCAGTTGCTGCGTCTGGTGTGGGAGCACGACTACCTGGGCGACTCGCGCCTGGTCGACGCCTGTGTGCAGCGGCTGCGTGCCAAGGTGGAGGACGTGCCGTCCTCGCCGACCCTGATCCGTACCGTGCGCGGCGTCGGCTATCGGCTGGACAATCCTCAGTGACCAAACCGCAGGACAAGCTCCGCGGCTGGGCCGCGGCGCGCAAGGCGTTGCTGTCCGTGCGCTTCACCAGTCTGCGGCTGCGCCTGGTCGTGGTGTTCGGGCTCGTCGCGCTCACCGCCGCCGTGTCCGCGTCGGGCATCGCGTACTGGCTCAACCGCGAGGCCGTGCTGACGCGCACCCAGGACGCGGTGCTGCGCGACTTCCAGCAGGAGATGCGCAACCACGCGAGCATGCTGCCGGTGCACCCCGCGCAGGACGAACTCCAGCGCACGGCCGGGCAGATGGCGAACAGCAGCCAGCGTTTCAGTGTGCTGCTGACCGCCGAGGACGTGAACGGCAAGACCATCACCGGCAACTCCGAGCTGGACACCTTCACGCTGGAGGACGTACCCAAGTCCCTCCAGAAGGCGGTGAACAAGCAGCAGCCGCTGACCTCGACCAACACGTCGGCGTACCACCTGTACTGGCAGCGGATCACCGAACACGACAAGCCGTATCTCGTGGGCGGCGCGCGGGTGATCGACGGCAGCACGACCGGCTACATGCTCAAGTCCCTGGAGCCGGAGGCCAAGGATCTCAACTCCCTCGCCTGGTCACTGGGGATCGCGACGGGGCTCGCGCTGATCGGTTCGGCGCTGCTCGCGCAGGCCGCGGCGACCACGGTCCTCAAGCCGGTCCACCGGCTGGGCATCGCGGCCCGCCGGCTCGGCGAGGGCAAGCTGGACACCCGGCTGCGGGTGTCCGGAACGGACGAACTCGCCGATCTGTCACGGACGTTCAACCGGACGGCGGAGGCCCTGGAGAAACGGGTCGCGGACATGAGCGCGCGGGACGAGGCGTCGCGGCGCTTCGTCGCCGACATGTCCCACGAACTCCGTACGCCGCTCACCGCGATCACCGCCGTCACCGAGATCCTCGAAGAGGAACTGGACGCGGAGACCGGCAGCGTCGACCCGATGATCGAGCCGGCCGTACGGCTGGTGGTCAGCGAGACGCGGCGCCTGGGCGACCTGGTGGAGAACCTGATGGAGGTGACCCGCTTCGACGCGGGCACCGCCCGGCTCATCCTCGACGACGTGGACATCGCCGACCAGATCACCGCGTGCATCGACGCGCGCGCCTGGCTGGACGCCGTCGACCTGGACGCCGAGCGCGGCATGACGACCCGGCTCGACCCGCGCCGTCTCGACGTGATCCTCGCGAACCTGATCGGCAACGCGCTCAAGCACGGCGGTTCGCCGGTCCGGGTGTCGGTGCGGCTGGAGGGCGAGGAGCTGGTCATCGAGGTGCAGGACCACGGCCCCGGTATCCCCGAGGACGTCCTGCCGCACGTCTTCGACCGTTTCTACAAGGCCAGCGCGTCCCGCCCGCGTTCCGAGGGCAGCGGCCTCGGCCTCTCCATCGCCCTGGAGAACGCGCACATCCACGGTGGCGAGATCATCGCGGCGAACGCGCCCAAGGGCGGGGCGGTCTTCACACTGCGCCTGCCCCAGGACGCCTCGGAACTGCTCGCCGACGACCCGCAGGGCCGAAACGGCCCTCCGCGCGGGAACGGCACGGAAGGCACCGCCGGATGACCACCACCCACCCCACCGGCCCCGTGGTCACCCCGATCCCGCGGACCACGGACTCCGTACGGCCAGGACGCCCGTTCCGGCTGCCGAGGGTGCGGCCCTGGCTGGCCGTTCCGCTGCTCGCCGTGCTGCTCACGGGGTGCGGTATCCGCTCCACGCAGGTGCCGACCGACTTCGGTCCGGCGCCCTCGCGGGTGCCGTGTGCCCTCTCCGGCCCCGACATCTCCACCCAGGCCTCGCACGGGGTGCCGGTCCAGGTCTTCCTGCTCTGCTCGGCGCAGCTGGTGACCGTCGACCGGTCGGTGCGGATCCCGGACGGTACGGCGGAGGCCGCGCGCCGGGTCCTGGTGGCCCAGGCGCTGCTGGACGAGCTCGCGGAGGCACCCTCGACGCCCGAGGAGCAGGCCGGATACACGACGGACGTACGCGGCGGCATGACGGTCGGCGGGCCCCACGGCGGGGACCCCGAGGACACGCTCCGGCTGAGCACCTCGCCGGAGGACCTCACCTCGACGGCCCTCGCCCAGATCGTCTGCACCTTCTCGGACTCGGCCGCCGCGCGGGACGACGGCAGCGTCGTCCTGGGCGGTCCCGCCCCCTCTCCCCTGCGCAGTTACGAGTGCACCCCCGAGGTGCGCGCCGCCCCGGGCGACGAGTCCCCGGCGTCGACGGCGGTCCAGGGTTCATGACGTGACGGGGGCGAAAACCCCCGCCACGGAACCGATCGTGCCGGACCCCGCGTCTTGGGGGGCGTGCAGCGTCAAGGTTCAGACGGCGACAGCGCCGTCACCCGCGTCCGTGTGGCAGGAGGTGTCCTCCTTGTCGCACACCTGGCGCTCGTCGCCTGGATCACGCTGCGCCCGCTGGACGTCCCCTGGGTGAGCGCCGCCAATCTGCGGCCCTTCGCGGGTATCAGAGCCGACCTCGCGCTGGGCCCCGCGGTGGCGGCCCGCCGGATCGCCGCGGGCCTCGGCCTGCTCGCCCCGCTGGGCGTCCTGCTCCCGATGGCGGGGGGCAGGCTCGCCGTCTCCCCCCTCGGCTCCCTCCTGCGGACGACCGCCGCCGGGGTGCTGCTGTCGCTGGGCATAGAGCTGCTCCAGACCGGTGTCCCGGGCCAGGTCGTGGACATCGACTCGATCATGCTGAACACGCTCGGCGTGGCCCTCGCGCACCTCGCGATCGTGCCCGCCGCCAGGGCCCGGTTCCGCCGCTGGGCGGAGACGCGGCGCCGCGCGGCCGTCCTTCGGGAGGACCCCGCTCAGGGTCGGACCCCGACGATTCCCAGGGTCGGGATCGCTCCGTAGAGCGAGGCTTCGCCCGCTTCGTCCCCGTAACGTTGAAGACATCGGTGAAAGCACCGATGAGGACGACGAAACCGGCCCCGCCGGCACTCGACGACGGTTCGCGAAGGAGCCACCATGACCGCCCTTGCCCGCCCCACGAACGGCCGCATGATCGGCGGAGTCTGTGCTGCGCTGGCACGGCGCTTCGGCACCTCCGCGACGACGATGCGTGTCGTCTTCGTCCTGTCCTGCCTGCTTCCCGGCCCGCAGTTCCTGCTCTACATAGTGCTGTGGATCCTCTTCCCCTCCGAGGACGACGCCTCCCGCACCGCCTGGTGATCCGGGCACGTACCCGGCGGACACACGGCGAACGCCGGTGGGGCGCGCCCGACGAGGGTGCGCCCCACCGGCGTTCGTACAGCCGGAGTGCGTTCGTTCCGTGCAGCCGGAAGTCCCCGGGCTCGGACAGGCGGGGGACCTCCGTGCGACGGAGAGCCGAGGGCGGAGAGCGTCAGCCCAGCGGAATCCCGTTCACGGGCAGACCGTGCGTGGGCAGCCCCTGCACCGGCATCCCTCCGAGCAGTCCGGTCACGGGCGCGGCCGACCTGTCGGCGAGCAGACGCGCGGCGGCGGGCTGCGCGGCGGCCATGCCGGTACCGACGGCGCTCTGGCTCTGGGCGAGCGCCTGACCGGCGGCGGGCAGCGCCGAGGTGACGTTCTCGGCGGGCAGCGTCCTGGTGACGGTGTCCAGGGCCGAGGAGGCGTCCGGCACGGCCGGGGCGGCGTTCGCGGCGCCCGCGCCGACAGCGGCGAAAGCGGCGCCGAGAGCGGCGACACCGAGGGTCTTGGCAGCAGACTGCTTCATCGTGAGTGCGTCCTTGGGATGGGTGAGACGGGGATGTGAGCGGTCCAAAACCGTAAACACGCGAACCCGCCCTCCGCAAACATCGAAAAGCGGCCAAGTCATGGAGAAGAAGTGAAGACCCGGCCGATTTCCACCCACCCCGATCAGGCCTGATCTCCTACAGAACCGCTGGTGGAAGCGGTCTGCCGGAACAGCCACTCGGATTTCAGTTCTGCATATCCGGGCTTGATCACGTCATTGATCATGGCCAGTCGTTCATCGAAAGGAATGAATGCTGACTTCATAGCATTGACCGAGAACCACTGCATGTCGTCGAGCGAATAACCGAACGCTTCGACAAGGTGCTCGAATTCCCGGCTCATGCTCGTACCCGACATCAGGCGATTGTCGGTATTGACCGTGGCGCGGAAATGCAGTCGGCGCAGCAGCCCGATGGGGTGGGCCGCGTACGAGTCGGCGGCACCGGTCTGGAGATTGGAACTGGGGCACAGCTCCAGCGGGATGCGCTTGTCCCGGACGTACGACGCGAGCCGCCCGAGCCGCACCGAGCCGTCCTCGTTCACCTGGATGTCGTCGATGATGCGGACGCCGTGCCCGAGCCGGTCGGCGCCGCACCACTGGAGGGCCTGCCAGATGGACGGCAGACCGAAGGCCTCGCCGGCGTGGATCGTGAAGTGGTTGTTCTCGCGCTTGAGGTATTCGAAGGCGTCGAGATGCCGGGTGGGCGGGAAGCCGGCCTCGGCGCCCGCGATGTCGAAGCCGACGACACCCAAGTCGCGGTAGCGGTTCGCGAGTTCGGCGATCTCCAGGGCGCGGGCCGCGTGCCGCATCGCGGTGAGCAGGGCGCCGACGCGGATGCGGTGGCCGTTCTCCCGGGCCAGCCGTTCCCCTTCCCGGAAGCCCTCGTTGACCGCCTCGACGACCTCTTCGAGGCTGAGGCCGCCCTCCAGATGCTGTTCGGGCGCGTACCGCACCTCGGCGTAGACGACCCCGTCCTCGGCGAGGTCCTCGGCGCACTCGGCGGCGACCCGCACCAGGGCCTCGCGGGTCTGCATGACGGCGCAGGTGTGGGCGAAGGTCTCCAGGTACCGCTCCAGCGAACCGGAGTCGGCGGCCTCACGGAACCAGAGCCCGAGCTTGCCGGGATCGGTCTCGGGGAGGTCGGCGTATCCCGTCTCCCGGGCGAGTTCGACGATCGTGCCGGGGCGCAGTCCCCCGTCGAGGTGATCGTGCAGCAGGACCTTGGGCGCCCGGCGGATCTGCTCCGAGCTCGGGGTGTTCCGGATCTGGCTCGTCATTTCCGCACTCTAGCCCCTACGCGCGTAGATCTCCTGTTGTACGAATCCGTCGATACGTAACGGTGACCGCGCGGACGGGTGGCGTACACCCTTGCTTCTGACACTGTTCTGTCGTGACTCCTCCCCCTCGCGGGGGCTTCTCACTCGACTCCAAGGAGTCTCATGACGGCCAAGCCCTGACCGCTGCCGAAGGCAGACGCCAGGCGTACTGCGCCACGTGGCGTCTCCGGCACACACGGTGCGTTTCCCGCCCGGGCCCAGGGACCGGGATCCCACGCAAGGAGAGAGATGGCACAGCAAGCGACGCCGGTTCGCAGGGCCCGGCTGGGGAGGGCGCTCGGCCCGGAGCCGACGGCGGTCAGCGGAGTTGTTCTGCTCCTGCCGGGCGGCGAGGAGACCTCGGCCCGAAGACCCTCCCCCATGATGGCGACCGCCTCCGTACGCGCGTTGGGACGTCGGCTGACCCGGGCCGGACGCGCGGAAGGCCTGGTCACCCACGTGGTGCACTATCGCGTCCGCGGCTGGAACGGCAGCGAGGCCCGTCTCGCGGCCGACGCGTCCTGGGCCGCGGACGAGGTCGTCCGCCGCTACGGCGACGTCCCCGTGTGCCTGGCCGGCATCGACATGGGCGGCCGGGCGGCGCTGCGCGCCGGCGGGCACCCGGCCGTCAACTCCGTGCTGGCGCTGGCACCCTGGCTGCCCGAGGACGATGTCGCC
Organism: Streptomyces sp. NPDC042002; assembly: GCF_055588305.1. Classification (NCBI taxonomy): domain Bacteria; kingdom Bacillati; phylum Actinomycetota; class Actinomycetes; order Kitasatosporales; family Streptomycetaceae; genus Streptomyces; species Streptomyces sp. NPDC042002. The sequence goes on from NZ_JBVJCT010000002.1 coordinate 118,571, forward strand.
GCGCCACCCGAACCGGTGAAACAGCTGGCCGGGCGGCGCGTGCTGATCGTGCACGGCACCAACGACCAGCGCACCGACCCCGAGTTGTCGTTCCGGTTCGCGGCGCGCGCGAAGAAGGCCAACCGCGGCATCTGCCGCTTCGAGGTCCACTCGGACGGGCACGCGCTGCACCAGCACCGGCACGAAATCCTCGCCCTCGCGGAGGACTTCGTACTGGGCGCGCTGTTCGGGCACTCCTTCTCCCGCCCGGTCGAGGACGCCTTCGCGGCGCCGCCGCCCCTGGGCCTGCGGATGCCCCTCGCGGCGGGCTTCGGGCAGTCGCTGCGGCGGTAGCGGGTCCGCCGCGCTTCGGACTCCGAGGCCGGTGGCGGTTCCGCCGGGTCAGCCGACGGCGGGCCGGGGCAGGCAGCGGACGGGAAGCGGCGGGCGGCAGCCACCCGGGCAAGGCGCGGCGGCGCCCCGAGGAAGGGCCGCCCGGCCGGTCAGTCGGGCAGCAGGTGGCCGCGGCGGGACAGCAGGAACCTCTTGAAGGCGGCCACCGGCGGGGTGTCCGGGTGGCCGTCGAGCCAGGCGACGCCGATCTCGCGCACGGCGCGCGGGGCGGTGACCGTGAGTTCGACAACTCCCGGGCGGGCGACGGCCGGTGGCGGCAGCAGAGCGACCCCGAGTCCGGCGGCGACAAGGCCCCGGAGCGTCTCCGCCTCCTCCCCCTCGAAGGCGATGCGCGGCCGGAACCCCGCCTCCTGGCAGAGGTCGTCGGTGATGCGGCGCATCCCGTAGCCGGGTTCCAGGGTCACGAAGGTCTCGTCGGCGGCCTCGGCGAGGCGGATGCGCTTGCGGGAAGCCAGCGGGTGGTCGGCGGGCACGACCAGGCGCAGCTTCTGCTCGTCGAGCCGGCGCCCCACCAGGTCGGGCGCGTCCGGGACCGGCGAGGTGAGACACAGGTCCAGTTCGCCCGAGCGCAGCCGCTCCAGCATCGCCTCCCCGTAGTTCTGCACGAGGCTGAAGCGGACCCGGGGATGGTCGGCGCGGAACGCCCGGATCAGCCCCGGCACCGTCTCCGAGCCCATCGTGTGCAGAAAGCCGAACGCGACCTTGCCGGTGGCCGGGTCGGCGTCCGCGCGCACCTCGTCGGCGGCTCGCTCGACCTCGGCGAGGGCGCGCTCCACGGAGGAGAGGAAGGTGCGGCCGGCGGGGGTCAGCGACACCGTCCGGCCGCGCCGCGCGAACAGGTCGACGCCCAGGTCCTGTTCGAGCCGGACCATGGCCCGGGACAGCGTCGACTGCGGGACGCCCATCTGCTCCGCGGCCCGGGTGACGTGCTCGGTGCGGGCGACGCCGGCGAAGTACGCGAGGCGGGGGGCGAGCAGCCTCGAAAAGCGCGCGCCGTCTTCTGTGTCACTGAACGGTGACAGGTGAGCCTCTGACCTCTGCTGATGCGCCATGGGATCGATTATGGCGATTCCATGCATTGGACGGATGAACGGCGGGTCCCTACGTTCGAGGCATGCCTTCCGCCAGTACCGGGGCGTCCACCACCGTGGGCGCCGCCGCCTCCGCCGCTTCCCTCCCCGTCGCCGCTCCCCTCTCCGTGGCCGGCTCCGTCCCTGTCACCGACTCCCGTATGGCCCCCGGCGGGCCCGGCTACCGCCGGATGAGCTTCGCGCTCTTCCTCGCGGGCGTCGCGACCTTCGCGCTCCTCTACTCCACCCAGGCCCTGCTCCCGCTGGTCTCCGCGGACTTCGGGGTGAGCGCGAGCGAGGCGAGCTGGACGGTGTCGGCCGCGACGGGCGGGCTGGCACTGTTCGTCCTCCCGATGAGCGCGCTGTCGGAGCGCTTCGGACGGCGTACGTTGATGACGGCGTCCCTGGCGGTGGCGGTCACCGTCGGTCTCCTGGTCCCCTTCGCGCCGTCGATCGGCGCGCTGGTGGCGCTGCGGGCGGTGCAGGGCGCGGCGCTCGCGGGGCTTCCCGCGTCGGCGACTGCGTATCTGGCGGAGGAGGTCCGTCCCAAGGCGCTGATCACCGCGATCGGTCTGTTCGTCGCGGGCAACAGCGTCGGCGGGATGAGCGGCCGGGTCATCACCGGCTGGGTCGCGCAGGAGTGGGGCTGGCGGGTGGCCGTCGGCACGATCGGGCTGATCGCCGTGGTCTGCGCGGTGGCCTTCCGGCTGCTGCTTCCGGCGCCACGGCACTTCGCGCGGGGTTCGCTGCGGCCCCGGGTGCTGGCCCGTACGGTGCGCGACCATCTCGGGAACCCGCTGCTGTGCCGGCTGTACGCGATCGGCGCGCTGTTCATGATGGTGTTCGGCGGGGTCTACACGGTCATCGGCTACCGCCTCGGCGAGGCGCCCTTCTCGCTCCCCCAGGGCATCGTCGGCTCGGTCTTCCTGGTCTATCTCGTCGGTACGGTGTCGGCCTCGACGGCGGGTCGGCTGGCCGGCCGCGTCGGCCGCCGCGGCTCCCTCTATCTGGCGGGCGGCACCACGGCCGCCGGTCTGCTCCTGACCCTCGGCGACTCGGTGGCGCTGGTCCTGCCCGGTCTGGTCCTGATCACCGCGGGCTTCTTCGCGGGCCACGCGGTGGCGTCGTCGTCGGTGAGCCACACGGCGAGGAAGGGGCGGGCGCAGGCGTCGGCCCTCTACCAGTCCGCGTACTACATCGGCTCCAGCGCCGGCAGCACGCTCGGCGCGGTCGCCTTCCACGCGGGGGGCTGGGCGGGCACGGTGGCCATGGGGCTGTTCGCGGTGCTGGGCGTCGTCTCCATCACCCTGTTCGGCTCCCACGCGGCCCGCACCGCCTCCCGCCGCGAGCCGGCACTCGCCCACTGATTCCACGGAACCCTCCGATACACCCCCTTTGACCTGCACCTTTCGCCGCTCCGCACGCCATTGTCAGTGGGCTGCGGTAGCTTCCGAAGTGCCGGCGCAATGACGCGCCGAACGGAAACAGCCACAGGGGTGGGTTGGCCATGAGCGAGGGTACGGCGACGACCGCGGACCTGGACGTCCGGCTGGAGAAGCACCGGGTCGAGCTGACCGGGTACTGCTACCGGATGCTCGGCTCGTCCTTCGAGGCCGAGGACGCGGTGCAGGACACGATGGTCCGGGCCTGGCGCAGTTACGACAAGTTCGAGGGCCGGTCCTCGATGCGGTCCTGGCTGTACCGGATCGCGACGAACGTCTGCCTGGACATGCTCAACGCGGGCAACCGAAGGGCTCGTCCCATGGATCTCTCGGCTCCCTCGCCGCTCGCACAGGCGGCGCTCACCCCGCGCCCGGACAACACCTGGCTGGAGCCGGTGCCGGACGCCCGCGTGCTGCCCTCGGCCGGTGATCCGGCGGAGGCGGCGGTCGCCAAGGAGTCGGTGCGCCTCGCCTTCATGGCGGCTCTCCAGCACCTGCCGCCCAAGCAGCGCGCGGTCCTCATCCTGCGCGAGGTCCTCGCGTGGAAGGCGAGCGAGGTAGCCGAGCTGCTCGGCACCACGGTCGCGTCGGTCAACAGCGCGCTCCAGCGGGCCCGCGCCACCCTCGCGGAGAACGACGGGGCGGGCGCGGACGCCGCCACCTCCGACCCGCTCGACGAGGAGCAGCAGAAGCTCCTGGAGCGCTATGTGGCGGCGTTCGAGGGGTACGACATGACGGCTCTGACGGCACTCCTCCACGAGGACGCGATCATGACGATGCCGCCGTTCGACCTGTGGCTGCGCGGCCCGGAGGACATCACCGGCTTCATGACCACGCTGGGTGCCGCCTGCGCCGGCTCGCATCTGATCCCGGTCGAGGTCAACGGTCTGCCGGGCTTCGCGCAGTACAAACCGGACGAGGAAGGGGGCGGCTACACGCCCTGGGCGGTGCAGGCGCTGGAGATCTCAAAGGGCCGCGTCACCGGGTTCCACTGCTTCCTGGACACGGCCCGCTGGTTCCCGCTCTTCGGGCTCCCTCTCCATCTCGACGGACCCGAGGGTGCTGAGGCCCTCAGAACCCGGGGAGCCGGCGGGACCGGAGCTGTCGGAGGTCTCGAAGCGGAGGCCGACCAGGTCGAGTAGGGCGCGCAGCGCCGGGTCCGGGCCGTGCAGGCGGATCCGGCCCCCCGCCCGGCGGGCCGCCAGCTGCATGCGCGCCAGCGCCTCGACGGCGGCGAGGCCGGGCGGTCCGAGGCCCGCGACATCGCAGACCACGACCCCACCCCCGGCCATCCCGAGGTGGGCTCGGACGGCCTCGCAGAGCCGGGGCACCTCGTCCCGGGTGACGAGTCCTGGCAGCACGAGTACGGCCGGTGTCGCGGAATCCACAGTCAGTAGACCGTCCGGGGGGACGGAACTCATCGCGGGCGGCGCGGAAGATCACATTGACCCGCGTCGGCTCCTCCCCGTTGAGTTGGATGCGTGCCCCACGAATCGGTTCCGCCCGCGATACCCGACGGCCCTCTCCCCGCCGAGGGGGCGCCGTGCAAGGGGTGTTGACGGGCTTCGCGGTCATCGCGGTGGTCATCGGCGTCGGGTACGTCATCGGACGGCGCGGCCATCTCGGGGACAACGGGCGGGAGGTGCTGACGAAGCTCGCCTTCCACGTGGCGTCGCCCGCGCTGCTGTTCACGACGCTCGCGCAGGCCGATCTGTCGGTCATCTTCTCCAGCCGGCTGCTGGTCACGGCGGTGAGCACGGCCGCGGCGGCCGGGGTGTTCGTCGCGGTGGGGGCCGTACGCCGCTGGGGCCTCGGCAGGACGACGATCGGCGCGCTCTGCTCCAGTTACGTCAACTCCGGCAACCTCGGTATCCCGATCGCCGTGTATGTGCTGGGCGATGCGTCGCTGGTGGCGCCGGTGCTGCTGTTCCAGCAGATCATGGTCACACCGATCGCCCTGACCGTGCTCGACCTGTCCGGGGCGGGCGAGAAGGGTCCGCTGTGGCGGCGGCTGATCACACCGCTGCGCAATCCGATCGCGGTCGGTTCGCTGAGCGGGGTCGCGGTGTCGGCGACCGGTCTGACCGTGCCGGGCCCGATCCTGGATCCGCTCCGGCTGATCGGCGGTATGTCGGTACCCGCGGTGCTGCTGGCGTTCGGGATCTCGCTGTGCGGCAGCAGTCTGCCCGGCCGCGGCGCGGACCGGGGTCCGGTGCTGCTGTCCGTCGCGCTGAAGGCGGTGGGGCAGCCGCTGGCCGCCTGGGCACTGGCCGTCGGCGTGTTCGGCCTCGGCGGCGCGCCGCTGCTCGACGTGGTGGTCACCTCGGCGCTGCCCGCCGCGCAGAACCTGTTCACGTACGCCTCGCGCTACCGGGCCGGCGAGTCCCTGGCCCGCGAGTCGATCCTGCTCTCGACGATTCTGGCCGTGCCGGTGCTCGTGGTGATCGCGGCCGTGCTCGGGTGAGACGCGAACGGGGACCGGCGCGAGCGCGCCGGTCCCCGTCGTGGAGCGGAGTGGACGTGCCGATCAGGCGATACGGTCCAGCACGATCGGCGTGGCCTTGAAGTCCGTGCCCGCCGGCGCGATGTCGTAGGAGCCCTCGACTCCCTGGAGCGCGTACTCGAAGCGGTCCGGGGTGTCCGTGTGGAGGGTCATGAGGGGCTGGCCCGCCGTCACCGTGTCGCCCGGCTTGGCGTGCAGCTCGACACCCGCGCCGGCCTGCACCGGGTCCTCCTTGCGGGCGCGGCCGGCGCCGAGGCGCCAGGCGGCGATGCCGATGTCGTACGCGTCGAGGCGGGTCAGCACACCGGAGGCCGGGGCGGTCACGACGTGCTGCTCGCGGGCGACGGGCAGCGCGGCGTCCGGGTCACCGCCCTGAGCGGCGATCATGCGGCGCCAGACGTCCATCGCGGAGCCGTCGGCGAGCGCCTTCGCCGGGTCGGCGTCCTTCACTCCGGCCGCGTCGAGCATCTCGCGCGCCAGGGCGATGGTGAGCTCGACGACGTCGGCCGGGCCGCCGCCGGCGAGGACCTCCACCGACTCGCGGACCTCCAGGGCGTTGCCCGCGGTCAGGCCGAGCGGCGTCGACATGTCGGTGAGCAGCGCGACCGTCTTCACACCGTGGTCGGTGCCGAGGCCCACCATCGTGGAGGCCAGCTCGCGGGCGTCCTCGATGGTCTTCATGAAGGCGCCGGAGCCGACCTTCACGTCCAGGACGAGCGAGCCCGTGCCCTCGGCGATCTTCTTGGACATGATGGAGGAGGCGATGAGCGGGATGGCCTCGACCGTGCCGGTGACGTCGCGGAGCGCGTAGAGCTTCTTGTCGGCCGGGGCGAGGCCGTCGCCGGCCGCGCAGATGACCGCGCCCGTGGTGTCGAGGACGTGCAGCATCTCCTCGTTGGACAGCAGCGCGCGCCAGCCGGGGATCGACTCCAGCTTGTCCAGGGTGCCGCCGGTGTGGCCGAGGCCGCGCCCGGAGAGCTGCGGCACGGCGGCACCGCAGGCGGCGACCAGCGGGGCCAGCGGGAGGGTGATCTTGTCGCCGACGCCGCCCGTGGAGTGCTTGTCGGCGGTCGGGCGGGACAGGGAGGAGAACTCCATGCGCTCGCCCGAGGCGATCATCGCGGCCGTCCAGCGGGCGATCTCACGACGGTTCATGCCGTTGAGCAGGATCGCCATGTTGAGGGCGGCCATCTGGTAGTCGGCGACCTCGCCGCGGGTGTACGCGTCGATGACCCAGTCGATCTGCGGATCGCTGAGTTCGGCGCGGTCCCGCTTGGTGCGGATGACGGAGACGGCGTCCATGGCCATGGCGTTCCTTCCGAAAGATGAGCGGCCCCTCCCTGGGATCGGTGGATCAGGAGGGGCCGCGGGGCATTACTTGGTGAGATGGGCCGGCCCGAAGGCCTGCGGCAGCATCTCGGAGAGGGGCACGAGCCCCTCCGGTGTCTCCAGGATCAGTTCGTCCCCGCCGAACTCGAACAGCAGCTGCCGGCAGCGTCCGCACGGGACGAGGATCTCGCCCCGCCCGTCGACGCACGTGAAGTGCGTCAGCCGGCCGCCGCCGGTGGTGTGCAGCTCCGAGACGAGACCGCACTCGGCGCACAGGCCGAGGCCGTAGGAGGCGTTCTCGACGTTGCAGCCGGAGATGATCCGGCCGTCGTCGACGCGGGCGGCGGCGCCGACCTGGTAGTCCGAGTAGGGGGCGTACGCGCGGGACATCGCCGTACGGGCCACCTCCCGCAGCTCCTCCCAGTCGACGTCCGCGGACGCCACGCCGGCGGGGGTCACTTCCCCTGTCCCTTCCGGTACGGCAGACCGTCCGCCTTCGGCATGCGCAGGCGCTGGGCCGACAGCGAGAGGACGAGCAGCGTGATGACGTACGGGGTGGCGGAGACGATCTGGTTGGGCACCTCGTTGGTCGTGGCGTACCAGAGGTACACGAGGACGCCGACGACCAGGGTGATGACGGCGGACACGTACTTCTTCTTGACCGCGAGCCAGATCGCGCCGATGACGAGCAGGATGGCGCCGAGCAGCAGCAGGGCGTGGACGTTCTCCGAGCCGCCGCGCAGGTTGAGGCTGTCGGTGTAGCCGAACAGTCCGGCGCCGAGCGCGAGGCCGCCGGGCATCCAGTTGCCGAAGATCATCGCCGCGAGACCGATGTAACCGCGGCCGCTGGTCTGACCCTCCAGGTAGAAGGGGTTGGCGACGATGGAGAGGAAGACTCCGCCGAGGCCGGCCAGACCGCCGGAGATGATCACGGCGATGTACTTGTACTTGTAGACGTTCACGCCGAGCGACTCGGACGCGATCGGGTTCTCGCCGCAGGAGCGCAGCCGCAGACCGAACGAGGTGCGCCACAGGATCCACCAGGTGGCGGGGACCAGCGCGATGGCGATCAGGGTCAGCCAGGAGACGTCGGTGACCAGACCGCCGAGCAGACCCGCGAGGTCCGAGACGAAGAACCAGCCCTTGGAGTTCAGGGTGGTGAGCCAGTCGGAGAGCCCTGGCACGGTGAACTGGCCGAGCGAGTCGACCGGCGGGGACTGCTTGGCCGAGCCTCCCTGGACGCCTTCGAAGGCGATCGGGGCGAGGTAGCGGGTGACGCCGAGCGCCAGGATGTTGATGGCCACACCGGAGACGATGTGGTTGACGTTGAACGTGACCGTGATGATCGCGTGCAGCAGACCGCCGACGGCGCCGCCGAGGACGCCGATCAGGACACCGGTCCACGGGCCCCACTGGTAGCCGGCCCAGGCGCCGAACCAGGTGCCGAGGATCATCATGCCTTCGAGGCCGATGTTGACGACGCCGGAGCGCTCGGCCCACAGACCGCCGAGACCGGCCAGGCCGATCGGGACGGCCAGTTCGAGCGCGGTCGACATCTGGCTGACGTTGGTGATGCCGTCGGCGCCGGTGATGATGCGGACGATCGAGGTCAGCGCCAGGGCGCCCGCGATCACCAGCAGGAGGACGGGAAGCGACATCCGGCGGCCGCCGGGAGCCGCGGGCTGCAGCGTGGGCTGGTTGACGTCGGTTGCGGTGGTCACTGGCCAGCCACCTCCTTCTGGGTGTTGTCGGTGGCGCCGAGGACGTGGCCCGCGGCGATTTCCGCGCCGACGCGGCGCTGCTGGCGGCGCAGACCCCACTCGCGCACGGACTCGTACGAGACGACGACCGCGATCACGATCAGGCCCTGCATGATGACCGCGATTTCCTTGTCGTACCCGTGGAAGTCGAGCTCGGGCGAGGCCTTGTCCAGCCAGGCCCACAGCAGGGCGGCGAAGGCGATGCCGACGGGGCTGTTGCGGCCGAGCAGGGCGATGCCGATACCGAGGAAGCCGATGCCGACCGGGAAGTTCAGGCTGTACGTGTGGGTGTCGCCGAGCAGGATCGGCAGACCCGCGAGACCGGCGATGCCGCCGGAGAGCAGCATCGCGGTGAGCACCATGCGCTTGGGGTCGACACCGCTGGCCGCGGCGGCGGACTCGGAGGCGCCGGAGGCGCGCAGGTCGAAGCCGAAGCGGGTGCGGTTGAGGACGATCCAGTAGCCGATGCCGAGGAGCACCGCGAGGATGACCAGGCCGTAGATCTCGCCCGCGTCACCCATGTTGAAGCCGGGGATCCAGCCGGACTTGTGCATCTCGCCGGTGGTGTTGTTGTTGCCGAGCTTGACGCCGAAGACGTCGGGCAGCCAGAGGTAGGCGATGACGGAGGTCGCGATGGCGTTGAGCATGATCGTCGCGACGACCTCGCTGACCCCGCGGGTGACCTTGAGGACACCGGCGATACCGGCCCAGAACGCGCCGGTGCAGATGGCGGTCACCATCAGCAGCGGGACCTGGAGCACGGCCGGCAGCGCGACGTGCGCGCCGACGATCGCGGCCATCATGGCGGCGAGCTGGTACTGGCCGTCGACACCGATGTTGAACAGGTTCATCCGGAAGCCGATGGCCACCGCCAGCGCCGCGATGTAGTACAGCGAGGCCTGGTTGATGATCAGGACCTGGATGTCGGAGTACGTCGCCTGCTGGAACATGATCGTGTACGGCTCGATCGGGTTCTTGCCCGAGGCGATCAGCACGACCGAGGTCAGCGCCACGGCGACGACGAGCGCGATGACCGGTCCGGCCACCCCGAGGAGCAGGCGCTCCTTGTCGAACTTCTTCATCATCAGGCCTCGTCTTCCGGGGCGTCTGCCGGGGTCTCGGCGGGCTCTTCGAGCTCGGCCTGGTCGGCGAGCTCCTCGTTCTCCAGATGTCCGGAGGCGGCGCCGGTCATGGCCGAGCCGAGTTCCTCCGGGGTGATGGTGGCCGGGTCGGCGTCCGCGACCAGCTTGCCGTTGTAGATCACCCGGAGCGTGTCGGACAGGCCGATCAGCTCGTCCAGGTCCGCGGAGATCAGCAGGACGGCGAGTCCTTCGCGGCGCGCCGCGCGGATCTGGTCCCAGATCTGCGCCTGCGCTCCGACGTCCACACCGCGAGTGGGGTGGGCGGCGATCAGGAACTTCGGCCGGTGGCTCATCTCTCGGCCGACGATCAGCTTCTGCTGGTTGCCGCCGGACAGGGAGGCCGCGGTGACGTCGATGCCGGGGGTACGGACGTCGTACTCCTCGACGATGCGCCGGGTGTCCTGCTGGGCGCCCTTGATGTCGATCCAGACGCCCTTGGCGTTGGGCTTCTCGGTGACATGGCCGAGGATGCGGTTCTCCCAGAGGGGTGCTTCCAGCAGGAGGCCGTGCCGGTGGCGGTCCTCGGGGATGTAGCCGATGCCGCTCTCGCGGCGCTTGCGCGTCGACAGGCCGGTGATGTCCTCGCCCGCGAAGCGGATGACACCGGAGTCGGCGCCCTTGAGGCCGATCAGCGCGTCGATGAGTTCGGTCTGGCCGTTGCCCTCGACACCGGCGATACCCATCACCTCACCGGCGTGGATGGTGAAGGAGACATGGTCGAGCACGAGCCGCACGGTGCCGCGCTCCACCTCGTCCATGAGCAGGGCCGCCGAGCCCTTGCCCATCGACACCGAGCCCTTGGCGAAGACCACCAGGTCCTCGACCTCGATCACGGCCCGGTCGGTGACCGTCGACTCGGAGGTCTCGGGCGTCGGCAGTTCGCTGCCGACCATCAGCTCGGCGAGCTGACGCGGGGTCGTCTCGGACGGCACGGCGGTGCCGACCGTCGTACCGCGCCGGATGACCGTGATGTCGTCGGCGACCGAGAGGACCTCGCCCAGCTTGTGCGAGATGAAGATGACCGACAGGCCCTCGGCCTTGAGTTCGCGCAGGTTGTCGAAGAGCGCGTCGACCTCCTGCGGCACCAGGACGGCGGTGGGCTCGTCCAGGATCAGGATGCGGGCACCGCGGTAGAGGACCTTGAGGATCTCCACGCGCTGCCGCTCGGCGACGCCGAGCTCCTCGACGAGGACGTCGGGGCGGACCCCGAGGCCGTAGCGCTCGGAGAGCTCCACGATCTTGCGGCGGGCCTTGCCGCCGATCCCGTACAGCTTCTCGCTGCCCAGGACGACGTTCTCCAGGACGGTGAGGTTGTCGGCCAGCATGAAGTGCTGGTGGACCATGCCGATGCCGCGGGCGATGGCGTCCGCGGGCGACGAGAAGGTGACCTGTTCACCGTCGACGGCGATGGTGCCCTCGTCCGGCTTCTGCATGCCGTAGAGAATCTTCATCAGCGTCGACTTGCCGGCGCCGTTCTCGCCGACGAGGGCGTGCACGGTGCCCTTGCGGACGCTGAGGTGGATGTCGTGGTTGGCCACGACGCCAGGGAATCGCTTGGTGATCCCGGCGAGTTCGACAGCGGTCGCCTGACCGTTGACCGCGCCGGCCGGAGGGCTGCTGGACGCGTTGATGGCGCACTCTCCTGAGGGAAAGGGGGTCGTCTACGCGCGTAGCGCCCCTACGGCAACGAAAGGGGCCACGCGCCGCGAGAACGGGACGCGGGGAGCAAGACTCCCCGCATCCCGTTGAGCGGACGTAACCCCGCGGTTACCAAGCGACTCCGGGGCGGAGCGGGCGCCTCCCCGTGCCGGACGGCACAGAGACGCACCCGAACTTCCCCGGGACCGCATTGGCTGCTCCTGAGGTACTTCTCGTCAGCTGGTCTTGACCTTGATCGCACCGCTGATGATCTTCTCCTGGGCGGCCTTGACGGCGTCCTGGATCGCGGTGTTGTTCTTGAACGCCGGGTTGGAATCGGCCAGGCCGACCTCACCGGACTTCAGATCGCCCCGAACGATACCGCTCTCGGGCTTGCCGTCCTCGACCGACTTCGCCAGGTTGTACACCGCCTTGGCGACGTCCTTCGTGGCGGAGGTCAGGATCGAGTCCTTGTACTGGGCCAGCGCCTGCTGGAGGTACTGGTCGGAGTCGACACCGATGGCCAGGACCTTCTTGGCGGAGGCGGCCTCGATGACGCCCTGACCGGACAGACCGGCCGCGGCGTAGACGACGTCGGCCTTCTTCTCGATCTGGCCCTCGGCGGCCGTCTTGCCCTTGTCGGGGCTGGCGAAGCCACCCTCCTGGGCGGTCTGCGTCAGGTACTGCGAGAGGACCTTGACGCCGGGCTTGGTGTCCTTGACACCCTGCTCGAAGCCCGCCTCGAACTTGTGGATCAGCGGAACGTCCACGCCGCCCACGAAGCCGACGGTGTCGGTCTTGGTGGACAGGGCGGCGGTGACGCCGGCGAGGTAGGAGGCCTCCTGCTCGGAGAAGACCAGGTCCGCGACGTTCTTCGCCGTGACGGTGGAGTCGTCGACGATGCCGAAGGTGGTGTTCGGGAGCTTCGCCGCGGCGGCCTTGACGGCCGGGCCGTAGGAGTAGCCGATGCCGATGACCGGGTTGTAGCCCTGCTTGGCCAGCGAGACCAGACGCTGCGTCTTGTCCGCATCCGTCTCACCGTCGGTGGGCTCGACGTCGGCGGTGGCGTACTTGAACTCGCTCTTGGCCTTCTTCAGACCCTCGAACGCGGCGTCGTTGAAGGACTGGTCGCCCTTGCCGCCGACGTCGTACGCGATGGCGAGGCCCTTGTGACCCTTCGCGTCCGTCGAGGACGAGGCGGAGGTCGAGGTGCCGCCACAGGCGGACAGAGCGAGGGCGAGAGAGGCGGTCGCAGTACCTGCGAGCGCGATGCGGGTAACCCGGCGCATTACGTGTGCTCCTGTCGTTCAGCGCCTGACGGTTCAGCTTCGGCGCTGGCTTCGCCGCAGATTAACGCGCGTAGACCAACTAGAAAACCCCTTCTGTCCACCTTGTTATCCGGCTGTGCCCGACGCCACTTGTCCACGCGACCGGGACTTGCCGATCGCAAAGGGAAAGTGGCGGTGGGTGACCCCGGAAACGGACAGCGGAACGGGCGGGCACCTGGGGTGCCCGCCCGTTCCGCTGCGCTTCGACCGTGTTCGCCCGTACGACGGGGAGGTGGCGGGACCGGCCCGCCGCGTCACCCGCCGCTCGCGGCGACTAGCTGGTCTTGACCTTGATGCTGCCGTCGACGATGGCCGCCTTGGCCTTGGCCACGGCGTCGGTGAGACCGGCGATCTCACCCATCTTCGGGTTGCTGTCGGCGAGGCCGACACCGTTGACCTTGAGGTCGAAGGTCTGCGTACCGGTCAGCGGCTTGCCGTCGTGGACCGACTTGGACAGCGTGTAGACCGCGCCGCCGACGTCCTTGAGCGCGGAGGTCAGGATGTGGTCCTTGTACTGGGCCAGCGCCTGCTGCTTGTACTGGTCGGAGTCGACGCCGATCGCCCACACGTTCGCCTTGGCGGCGGCCTCGATGACACCCTGGCCGGACAGACCGGCCGCGGCGTAGAGGACGTCGGCGCCCTTCTCGATCTGGCCCTCGGCGGCGGCCTTGCCCTTGTCGGGGCTGGAGAAGCCACCCTCCGCCGCGGTCTGCGTCAGGTACTGCGAGAGGACCTTCACGCCGGGCTTGGTGTCCTTGACGCCCTGCGTGTAGCCGGCCTCGAACTTGTGGATCAGCGGAACGTCCACACCGCCCACGAAGCCCACGGTGTTGCTCTTGGTGGCCTTGGCGGCCGCGACACCGGCGAGGTACGAGGACTCCTGCTCGGCGAAGACCAGGGAGGCCACGTTCTTGCCCGCCACGACCGAGTCCACGATGCCGAAGCTGGTCTTCGGGAACTTCGCGGCGGCCTTCTCCAGCGCGGGGCCGTAGGCGAAGCCGATGCCGATGACGGGGTTGTAGCCCTGCCTGGCCAGCGACTCCAGGCGCTGCTGCTTGTCGGCGTCCGTCTCGTTGTCGGTGGGCTCGACGTCGGCCGTCTTGTAGCCGAACTCCTTCTTCGCCTTCTCCAGACCGGCGAACGCGGCGTCGTTGAAGGACTGGTCGCCCTTGCCGCCGACGTCGTAGGCGATGGCGAGGCCCTTGGCACCGCCGCTCGAACTGCTGCTACTGCTGTTGCTGTCGCTGCTGGTGCCGCCGCAGGCCGTGGCGGCGAGTGCGAGCGACGCGACCCCCACCGCGACGCGGGTCAGGCTGGCTATCCGACGCATCTGAAGCTCCCCATTCTCCAAAGCCCCGCAGTGGGTGCTGAGTTCGGCGCACATTAACGCGCGTAGACCGTCCAGGGAACGGGGTTCCGCCTGGCCGTTATCCATTCGTGCCGATGGCCGGTTACGTCCTTGTGAACCACCGGACCGAAAGGCGCGTTTGGGGATGCAGCACCCTCCACGACCACCACGCGGTGTGTCCGGATAACGGAGTCCACGTGACGGAGCGGGTGGCTTCTGCTCCACAGAGTGACTGATGACGAACGACTGGGGACCACGCTACTGCGAGGGATCTGGGGGCGCGACCGGAATCACCGGCCGCGCCCGACGCCTTCAGACCCGGTCGGACGGGTCCTGGACCAGCAGGGCCGCGGCGGTGAACATCTCGACGCCGACCGTGATCGCGTGCTCGTCCGCGTCGAAGTCGCCCCGGTGCAGATCACGGATGGTGCGGTCGCCCGGCGGGCGCACCCCGAGGCGGGCCATCGCGCCGGGCACGTGCTCCAGGTACCAGGAGAAGTCCTCGCCGCCGAGGCTCTGCTCGGTGTCCTCGATGGAGTGCGCGCCGCGCCGGGCGGTCATCGCGTCGCGGAGCAGGTCGGTGACGGCGGGGTCGTTGACGACCGGCGGGACGCCCCGGATGTAGTTGATCTCGGACTTGGCGCGGTAGAGGTTCGCGATCTCGTCGATGGCAGCGTGGACGAGGTCGGGCGCGGCCCGCCAGGCGTCGAGGTCCAGGCAGCGGATCGTGCCGGACAGCTCGGCGTGCTGCGGGATCACGTTGCAGGCGTGCCCCGACTCGATGCGCCCCCAGGTCACCGCGAGCCCGCTGCGGGCGTCCACCCGCCGGGCGACGAGCGCCGGCACGTCGGTCACGACCCGCGCGGCGGCGGTGACGAGGTCGGTGGTGAGGTGGGGGCGCGCGGTGTGGCCGCCCGCGCCGTCCAGGGACACTTCCAGCCGGTCGCACGCCGAGGTGATGGCGCCGTGCCGCAGTCCGATGCGCCCCGCGTCGACCCTCGGGTCGCAGTGCACGCCGACGATCCGCCCGACTCCTTCGAGCACGCCCGACTCGATCGCGTCCGGGGCGCCGCCGGGCAGGACCTCCTCCGCGGGCTGGAAGATCAGCCGGACGCGCCGGGGCAGCAGACCCTGGGCGTGCAGGTCGGCGAGGACGAGACCGGCGCCGAGCACGACCGTCGTATGGACGTCGTGGCCGCAGGCGTGGGCTCGGTCGGGCACCGTCGAGCGGTACGCGCAGTCACTCTTCGTGTCCGGGATGGGCAGCGCGTCGATGTCGGCGCGCAGCGCCAGCA
The DNA here is from genome assembly GCF_055588305.1 of Streptomyces sp. NPDC042002. Taxonomy (NCBI): domain Bacteria; kingdom Bacillati; phylum Actinomycetota; class Actinomycetes; order Kitasatosporales; family Streptomycetaceae; genus Streptomyces; species Streptomyces sp. NPDC042002. The sequence goes on from NZ_JBVJCT010000002.1 coordinate 133,819, forward strand.
TGGGACGTACGTCGTCCGCGTCACCGATGTCACAGATGAGGCCGGTCCCGATGGAGAGGACACGCGGCTTCAGGCCCGCCCGTTCCAGGCGCGCCTTGATCGCCGCGGTGGTGCGGAACTCCTGGTTGCCGAGCTCCGGGTGCATGTGCAGGTCGCGACGGAACGCCACGAGTTCGGCGCGCAGCGCCTCGGGCAGCGCGCCGGGGAGCAACGGCTCCCCGGGGAGATCGGCCTCGGACTCTCGGGACATCAGTTGGTTCACCCTTTGAAGGGTAGGACGATCGGGCGGCCAACTGACCCACGATCAACAAAAGTTCAGCCCGTTAGGGGAAGAAAATCTGACCGCGCGGCGCATGACCGGCTACGAGGATGGGTAAACTCGCCCGGCTCTTCGGGCGTTTGGATCTTGAGCGGGCCGGGTGACCGGCTGTGATCCGACTCGGCCGGGGATCGCCCGCCGATGTGCACGAGGGAACGCCCGGTATACCGGGCGCATTCCCCTATCCGGCCTCCACAGTCTCACAACACCGCAACCGGATTCCGTAACCGTCACCGTCGCGCGACGGGCGGGTCACGTTCTGTGATCCGCGGGGCCGGGGGCGGCCCCCGGCGATGGGTGGGGCCGGGGTTGGCCCGGGTGGGCCCGCGAGGACGGCCGGACGAGCGGGGGCCCGCCCAGGACGGACCCGGCGGGGGCGGGCCCGGCACGGGTCGGCGCAGCACGGGCGGACCCGGCGCGGGTGGTCCGGCCCGCACCCGGCGGGGGGGGCTCAGCCGAAGCGGCCCGCTACGTAGTCCGCCGTGCGGTGGTCCTTGGGGGTGCCGAAGATGTCGGTGGTGGGGCCGTGCTCGACGATGCCGCCCGGGGTTCCCTGCTCGGCGAGGAAGAAGGCGCACCGCTGGGAGACGCGGGCCGCCTGCTGCATGTTGTGGGTGACGATCACGACGGTCACCTCGCCGGCGAGCTCGTGGATGGTCTCCTCGACGCGGCGCGTCGAGGTCGGGTCGAGCGCCGAGCACGGCTCGTCCATCAGCAGCACCCGGGGCCGTACGGCCAGGGCGCGGGCGATGCACAGACGCTGCTGCTGGCCGCCGGAGAGCGCGCCGCCGGGCTGGCGGAGTCGGTCCCGTACTTCCTTCCACAGACCGGCCCTGGTCAGGCTCTCCTCCACCAGCTCGTCCTTCTCCCGGCGGCCCGCGCGGGTGCCGGTCAGGCGCAGGCCCGCGACCACGTTGTCGTAGATCGACATGGCCGGGAACGGGTTCGGCTTCTGGAAGACCATGCCGATCCGGCGCCGGGCCTCGGTCAGCCGCCGCTCGGGGGCGTAGATGTCCTCGCCGTCGAAGAGCACCTCGCCGGCCATCGCGGCCGAGGGGATCAGCTCGTGCATCCGGTTGAGGGTGCGCAGGAAGGTCGACTTGCCGCAGCCGGAGGGGCCGATCAGGGCGGTGACCTGTCCGGCGGGCATGGTCAGGGAGACACGCTCCAGCACCAGGTGGCTGCCGAACCAGGCCGACACCTCGCGCGCTTCGAGCTCCGCGGGGGCGGCCGTCGGCCGGGCCGGGAGCGTCCTGTCCGACGGGACGGGCGGCAGCGCGACGGTGTCGGCCACGGCGGTCCCCGGGTCGATGACGGCGGTGGCGGCGGGCGCACGGCCGGTCCCGGCGGTGGCGGCCGGCACGCTGTCGGTCGGGGCGGTCTCGGTCGCGGCACTGTCACGCGCGGCGGTCGCATCGGTCACGTCGGGCACCTCATGGCGGGATCGGGTCGGGCTCGGCTGGGTCACGCGGGGTCGAGTCGTCAGGTCGGGCTCGGCACGGGTCGGGCTCGGCTGTGTCACGGGTCGGGTCGGGTCGGGGTCGAGGCAGGCTCGGCACGGGGTCGAGTCAAGCTCGGCACGGGTCGGGTCGGGCTCGGCACGAGGTCGAGGCGGCCGGCCACATCGCGGATCGGGTCGGGCTCGGCCGGGTCACGGGGACGGGGCCGCTCGGCGCGGTCACAGTAGGTTCGGGAGCAGTTCGGTGGCTCGGGTCGCGACCTGGAGGCCGAGAAGGGCGACGACCGGCGCGAACACGATCCAGGTCTGGTGGCGGCCCCAGCGGTGCCAGGCCCACACCGCGGCGACCGCCACGGCCACCAGTGCCTGGAGCCACATCACCAGCGGCCACGGCATCCCGCCGGGGCGGGCCAGCGGCTGTTCGGCCTCGGGAAGCGTGCCGGAGCGGATGACCGCGGCCGGGGTCCGCGCGGGTGCGGAGACCAGCTCGGCGTCGACGCGCAGCACTCCGCCCGGCATGAAGTCCGGTCCGGTGGCCGTGAGGAGGACCATGCGGCCCTTGCCCGCGTCGAGCGGGGCGGGCGCCGGATCACCGGCGCGCCGGATGCCGAAGACCTGGTACTTCGCCTTGCCCTGGCCGGTGGTCACGCTGAACGTGTCGCCTGCGGCGAGGTCGCCGAGGTGCTCGAAGGGACCGCCGTACGCGGCGGCGCGCCCCATCAGCACGCTGGTGCCGGCCTGCCCCGGCATCGGGGTGTCCCGGCGGTGGCCGGGGCCGTCGGTCATGACGCCGGAGTCGGTGCCCTCCAGGACCACCTGGTGGACGTGGAGGGCGGGGATGTCGACGATCGCGACCGGGGTGCCGGGGGCGAGCAGCGCGCCCTGCTGGTCGGTCTGGGCCACCGGGGCGGTGCCCAGGGCCAGTTGGGCCCGCAGGGAGTCGTACGCGGCGTGCTGCGCCGCTCGTTCCTGGAAGCCGCTGAGGAACAGCAGCTGCGCGGTGAGGCCGAGCAGCAGGGCCGCGAGGGTGAGCAGGCCGCCGCGGGCGAGATGCCGGACGGCGGTGACGCTCCGAACACCCAGCCGCGGCGCGGGCGTTGCGAGCGTGGTCTGTACGGCGACCGTCACGGCGGCACGTCTCCTTCACTCAACTCATGGAACGGGTGGGGCGGAAGGCGGAAGGGGTCCCGCCGGGAGCGCCCTGCTGGGCGTCCCCGGCGAGAGGGTGGTTCAACAGGCCGCGGATCAGCTGGACTTGATCTTGAACGTGGTGCCGGTCTTCGAGTTCACCGTGGTGGAACCCACGTACCAGGCGTGCAGGGTGTGGGTGCCGCGGGACAGCTTCGGCAGCTTGATGGTCACCTTGCCGCCGCTCAGGGTGCCGGTGGCGATGACGCGCGAACCCTCGTAGACGCGGACCGTGCCGGTCGGCGTGGTGCCGGTCGCGGAGACCTTGGCGGTGACCTTGGCCTGCGCGAGGTGGCTGATCGAGGCCGGCGCCGTGGTGGCGAGGCTCGGGGCCGCCTTCGAGACGGTCAGCGAGACGGTCCCGTTGGACGTCAGGAGCTTGCTGTTGCCCGCGTAGGACACCGTGAGGCTGTGCTTGGCGACCTTCAGGTGGCTGGACAGGCTGACGGAGACCTTGCCCGTGCTGTCCAGGGTGCCCGTGCCGAGGGTGGTGGTGCCCTCCTTCACGGTGACCGTGCCGGTCGCGACGACGCCGTGCGTGTCGGCGACGGCGACGGCGACCTTCGGGGCCTTGCCGTACGCGGTCGTCGCGGTGGTCGCCTTCGTGCTGGTCGTGTACTTGATGTCGCCGGTCCAGGAGGCGACGGCACCGCTGCCGTTGAGGTTGGCGGCGGAGACCTCGGCCGTGTAGTGGCCGAGGGCCAGACCGCCGAAGGTGTACGACGTGGTGGTGGCCGGGACGTCCTTGACGGCCACGACGGCGCCGTCCGAACCGGTCAGGGTCACGCGGTAGTCGGTGAGCGGGAGGCCGGTGGCGGACGGGGCGGTCCAGTTGAGCTTGACGCTCGCGTCGCCGCGGGTGCCGCTCAGGGCTGGCGCGGCCGGGGTGGAGGCGTCGACGCCGGACTCCTCCAGGCCGCCGAGCCTGGCGTGCTTGGCCGGGTTGACCGAGCCGTTGTAGGACTCGTTCACGAAGCCGAACTCGGCGATGACGCCCTCGGCGGCGTCGGAGGCGAGGGCCGCCTCGTGGGCGCCGCTGGTGACGAAGACGTCGTAGAGGTCCTTGTCGAAGAAGATGCCGGTCGGGTCGATCGCCCGGGTCGGGACGACGTTGTAGACGTCGCGGCCGAAGGTGGCGTTCTCGTAGTAGGCGCCGACCGGGGCGAGCTTGCCGTTCACGGTGGCGACCGGGGTGGTGGCACCGGTGTCACCGGGAAGCTGTACGGCGGCCAGGTGGGCGCCGGCGGCGGCCGCGGCGGTGCTGAAGTCCGGGGAGATACCGTTGTTCTGGGCGATCCAGCTGCCCACCGAGAACGGGACGAGCGCGCCGTCCGCGTCGAGGGCGCCGTCGGCCTGGTTCTCCTGGACGGTCGCGACGTTCGGGGAGAGCGTGGCGTCGGTGAGGCCGATGGCGCCGAGGAAGAACTTGCGGGTGCCGGAGCCGGACTGCGGGATCTTCGGGTGCACGGTCTGGCCGTTCACCTCGGTCAGCGTGCCCGAGTAGATGTCGTGGAGCTGGTCGACGGTCAGCGTGTTCAGGGCCGAGCCGCGGACCGCCACGCCGACCGCGTCACGCGCGAACGGGATGTAGGTGAAGGCGGTTCCGGAGGTGCTCGGACCGCTGGAGGAGCGGGCGAAGTCGACCTGGCCCTTGATGGAGACACCCGAGCTGTCGGGGAACTTGTCACCGGTCAGCGCCATGCTGAGGGCGAGGCGGCCCTTGCCGGAGCCGTTGGGGCGCAGGAAGGACGGGCCGCCCGTGCGGGTGGTGATGTTCGAGGTGGTGGAGCCGGTGACGGGCTCGATCGCGTCGTAGGAGGCGACGCCCGCGCCGCTCGCCGACTTCACGGCGGTGGTGGCGTAGCTGTTGTTGTTGACGGTGTCGCCGGCCAGGGCGTTGAGCACGTCCTGGGTGGTGTCCGAGCCCACGCCGACCAGCTTGCGGAAGGTGCCGGCGGGGGTGGGGTCGGCGGACGCCGGGCTCGCCAGAGCCAGCGTGCCGGACACCACGGCGGCGGCGACCATGGCCGCCGAAAGGCGCATCGTGCGCATTGAGAGTCTCCAGAGGGTGTGCGACGTGACGTCGGGAGGATCTGGCAGGGTGGTACGGGCCGTCCGCCCCGACTGCCTTTCGGGGCGGACGGCCGTCTGTGGGGAGCGCGGGCCCGGCGGGCCCGCGCTCCGCGGGCTCAGCCCCGGCCGGAGGGCAGCCGCTTGCGCAGCCATTCGGGCGGGGTGAACGCGGGGACGGTCACTCCACGGCCGCCGGGCAGCGGGATCCGCAGCGGAAGCCGGAGCCTGCCGCCGCCGGCGAACGGCGCGCCGATCCCGGCGAAGGCGCCGAGCGCGGCACCGACCGGGACGGCGTACCGCAGGGAGTCGGCCGGGTCGTCGGGCGTGGTGCCCAGCGCTGTGGTCTCTACGGCCTTGCCGCCGTCGTAGGACGGTGCGGCGCTCGGCTTCGTGCTCGCGCCGGCGCTCGGCGCGGCGCCGTTGCCGCCGCTGCCGCCGCCCGTGGAGCCGCCGGAGACGGTGCCGCCCGATCCGCCGCCGGAGCCGAGGGAGTCGCTGCCGCCGGTGGAGCCGCCGCCCGTGGAGCCGCCGCTCGATCCGCCGGCGGAACCCGAGCCGCCGGAGGGCGTCGAGCTGGGTGCGGTGTAGTGGACGAGGGCGTCTGCGGCCTTGGCCGCCTTGGTGCGCAGGGCGGCGGAGAGCGGGGCGTAGCCGACCGGGAGCAGGCCCGGGTCGGCGCCGTTGGTCTGTCCGTCACCGGTGGCGTACCGCAGCAGGGCCGCGTAGTCCTTGCGGGCGGCCGCGTCGACCTTGGCCGGGCGGACGGCCGCGTAGACGAGCTGGGCGAGCGGGTAGGCGCCCTCCGCGCCGGCCGTCGCCGGGGTGATCTCGGGGGCTCCGGTGCCGGTGGCGCCGGTGGCCGCCGCGGTCAGGGACGCCGCGGAGGGGCCCACGAACTTGCCGGCGGTGTTGCGCAGCCGGGCGGTCTGGAGGCCGTAACGGGCGGCGGAGGCCGCGTCGGTGACGGTGATCACGAAGCGGGAGCCGACCGTCTGGGGTCCCGGGCTCTTGAAGGCCGGCGGGTTGGCGAGCGCGTCCCAGCTGGACTTCCAGAGGGTGTCGGCACGCCGGGTGTGCAGGGCGCCGGAGTGCATGTCCTCCACGTACGGGTGGAAGTCGGTCATGCACTGCTTGACCGTGGCGTCGGAGCCCGGCGGGATCGTGCACCAGGGGTCGCTCTTGGGGTAGTCGTCGGAGCTCGCGGGGTCGAAGGCGACGCCGGTCGGGTTCAGGTCCGCGTCGGTGCTGTAGTACGGGTTGACCCGGGTGCCCCAGTCGTCGGCGGCACCGGCCAGGAAGCCGCGGGCGTCCTTGTCGGAGAGGATCCACTGCCACAGCGCGCGGGCGGAGTCGCTGTGCCCGAGCGCGGTGATCAGGTCGGTGTCGGTGGACGGGGTCTCGGAGACCGAGAGGTCCGCGAACTCGGGGTTGAGGGAGATGAATTCGGGGTCGCTTGCCAGGCCGGCGGGGTTGGTCTTCGCCCAGCCGTAGCCGGTGGCCGCGTTGTCGGCGAGCACCGCTCCCCAGGGCGAGTTGCGGTACGACTCGGTGAGCAGCTTGGCGACCAGGCGCGGGGTGAGGTCGACGGACTCTACCTTGGTGCCCGCGAGTTGGCGGACGGAGTCCGGTGCGCCCGCCTTGGGTCTGCGTTCGACGGTGAAGCCGATGACGGTTCCGGAGAGCGCGACGGGCGCGTACACGGTCGGGTCGGAGGGTGCCGTGGTCCCGGTGTCGGCTCCGAGGGCGCGGGTGGTGAAGGCGAGGCCGGAGGAGCCGTCGTCGGTGAGGCGGGCACGGGTGTCCGGTTCGCCCAGCTCGGTGTAGCCGTACACCGTGCCGGTCGGGCACAGGGCCGCCTGCCAGCTGGTCATCGCGTCCGCGGCGAGTTCGCTGCCGGTGGTGGCGCGTTCCTCGGCGCCGAGCGCGCAGTTGGCGCCGACCGGGTTGAAGCCGAGCGGGATCGCGACGCGGTTCTTCCAGTTGGTGGAGGAGACCGGGGATCCGGCGTTGACCTGGCTGTGGTCGGCGTACGGGCTGCCGTCCAGGTCGAGGTGACCCTGCGGGACGATGACGAGCCAGCAGGAGCGGGGTTTGGTACCGCCGTTGGCGGTGACCGGCAGACCGCAGCCCAGGTGCGGGGCCTCGTTGGCGGTCTGGACCTCGAAGTACTCCTTGCCGGAGCCGTCGGCGCCGGTACGGGCGAAGTCGACCTCGTTGGTGGTGTTGCGGTTGAAGAAGGCGTTGTTCTGGGTGCCGGAGGTGATCACCGTGCCGTCGACGGACTTGAAGGGCACCTCGCCCGGGGCGTTGGGGTTGGCCGCCCCGTACCGGTTGTCCTGGCCGTAGTTGGTGGGATCGGCGCTGTAGAACACCTTGCGGGTGTCGTCGTAGTCGTTGCCCGGCCAGCCGCCCCGGTCGGTGGTCGGAGAGGCGCCGTACTGGCACTGGGTGCGCGCGGGGCCCGGGTTGGACGCCACCGTGCCGTCGTCGTCGCCCCAGCACTGCATGATCTGCACGAAGTCGGTGTTGAACGACGTACCGGCGAAGGTGGACGGGGTGCCGCCTGACCAGGAGACCGTGACCGCCTGACTGGTCAGGTGGGTGGTCTGGCCGACGGTGAACTTCATGTCCTTGAACTCGCCGCGGCCGGAGACCGTGACGGCCGAGGAGGTGGCGTCCGCGGCGCCCGCCGCGGACGCGGGGGCGGCGGCCTGGGCCACGCCGAGACCGGCGAGGGCGCCCACGGCGGCTCCGGCGACGACGCGCAGGAGGAGCCGTCGTACGCGGAGCACCGCTCTCCCGCGCGGTCGCGGGCTCGTGGCCGCCGGTCTCGCGCCGCGGGGCTCTGTGCCACGGGGTCCTGTGATGCGGGAGTTCATCGCTTCTGCCCCTCTCCGGCGTCCTTGCCGGTGCCGCGCCCGGCGATCGCCCGGGACACCACGGAGGGCAGCAGGACGAGTCCGAGGACCAGGAAGCCCGCGATCAGCATCAGCGTCTGGGCGCTGGTCCAGCCCTGGGTGCCGGCCACGGAGACCGGCTGGGCGAGCGCGATGGTGTCGTTCGGCGCGCCGGTGCCGCCGGTTCCTCCGCCGCTGCCGCCCGAGGAACCGGCCCCCGAGCCGCCGCCCGTGCCGGGCGAGAGCGTCTGGCCGGTGTCCGGGTCGACGACCGGTGCGGAGCTGCCACCGGTCCCGCCTCCCGCGGCCGTGCCACCGCCGCCCGAACTCCCGCCGGTGGTACCGCCGTTGGTGCCGCCACTGGTGGAGCCGCCCGAGGTGGAACCGCCGCTCGTGCCGCCCGTGGAGCCCGAACCGCCCGAGCCGCTGCCCGCCTTGGCGCCACCGCTGCCTGTGGTGCAGGCCGGGGCGCCCTTCTTGTCGCAGGCGGCCGGGTAGGGAGCGGTCTCGGCGAGCTTGTTGTGCCCGTCGCTGGAGAAGGTCGGGTTGTTGCAGCCCTTGAGGTTGACGCTCTGGGCCTGCACGCCCGGGATGCGGCGGATCTGGTCGAAGCCCGCCTTCACCAGGTTGATCGGCAGGGGCGAGTAGCCGAGCGAGGGCGCCTGTTGCTGGCCCTGGCACATGAAGTAGTACGAGAACGCGCCGAGCGTCTTGCCCTTGGTCCTGGTGAAGGTGCCCTGCACCTTCAGGGGCAGGATCATGTACGAGTAGCTGGACAGCGGGTAGTTGCGCCGGTCGGAGTCGTTGTAGACGCCGTCGAGCTTCTGGGTGAGGTAGTCCGCGGAGCTCTTGTCGGTGTTGATCTTCGCCTTGAGCAGCGAGACCGCGACGTTCTGCGGGGTCGGCTCGGTGTAGTAGCCCGCGTGGTTGAGGACCTTGGCGACCGGATAGTGCGCGTTCAGTGCGTACGAGTAGTTGACGTACCCGATCGCGCCCTCGCCGTAGTTCTGGGCGACGTAGCCCGCGACGCCGAGGTCGCCGGACTGGGCGATCATGCCGGAGACGGTCGGGTAGTACGAGGTCTGCCCGCAGGCTCCGGAGCGGCCGACCTTCTGGCAGTAGGACTGCCAGAGCGACTTGTGCTGGTTGGCCATCCACATCGTGAACTGGGCCGTGGAGCCCGAGCCGTCGGAGCGTACGACGGGGACGATGGCGCGGTGCGGGAGCTGGAGCCCCGGGTTGTCGGCCTTGATGACCGGGTCGTCCCAGGTCTTGATGACGCCGGTGAAGATCTTGGTGACCACGTCGCCGGACAGGCGCAGGTTGGTGACCCGCTTGCCGTTGACCGTCAGGTGGTACATGAAGACGGTGCCGCCGGCCACGATCGGCATGTAGGCGTACGACCCGGACGCGGGCCGTTCGGCGGCCGAGCCGTCGGTCGGGTGGGTCTGGAACGGGATGTCCGAGACGGCGAAGTCGACGGTGCCGCTGAGGAACTGACGGCGTCCGTCGGAGGATCCGGTGCCGGCGTAGCTGATCCGCATGCCGTACTGGTTGACGGCGCGGCGCCATTCGTCGACGGCGTTCTCGGCCCAGGTGGAGCCGGCGCCGGATATCGGCGTGTAGCTGTCGGCGGCGGCGGGGGCCGCCAGCGGACCGGCCAGCAGCGCGGCGATCACGCCGAGCAGCGCGCCGAGCGTCCCGAGTGCCCGAAGGCGCCCGAGGGCGGTGTGGAGGTGGCTGCGCATCAGTCGGTCTCTCCGGTGGCGGGGGCGGACAAGGCGGTTCCCGCGGGGTGCGATCCCCCGGGGCTCTCGAACAGGGACAGGCCGGGCGCGTGCAGGTCCTCGAAGCGCCGTACGTCCTGCCGTGAGGCGCGGGCGGTACGGCGGGCCTGGCGCTTGGTCTGGTGGCCGGGGCCGCGCCCGCCGATCACCCGGGCGATCACGAACAGCACCAGGACGAGGGCCATCAGGACGGCGGCGGCGCCGAAACCGCGGGCGATCATCGTGGGCTCGGGCGACTTGACGAAGTTGAAGACCGCGAGCGGCAGCGAGACCATCGGCCCGCTCGTCGGGTCCGCGTTGAGCGCGGCCGTGAAACCGGCGGTGAGCAGGACGGGCGAGGTCTCGCCGATTCCGCGGGCGGTGCCGAGGATGACGGCGGTGGCGAGGCCGGAGCGGGCGGTGGGCAGCACGACGTGCCACACCGTGCGCCAGCGCGGCGCGCCGAGCGCTTCGGCCGCCTCGGTGAGGTTGCCAGGCACCAGGCGCAGCACCACGTCGGAGGCCCGGATCACGATCGGCAGCATCATCACGCTGATCGCGAAGCCGGCCGCGAGGCCCGACTTCTGCATGCCGAGGCCGAGGATCCAGGTGGCGTACACCATCAGACCGGCGACGATCGAGGGCAGCGCGGTCATCGCCTCGACGATCGTCCGCACGAACCGGGAGAACCGGCCCGGGATCTGGTTCAGGTAGACGGCGCAGGCGAGACCGAGCGGCACGGTGATCGCGAGCGCGATGGCGATCATGGTGAGCGTGCCGAGCATCGCGTGGGCGATGCCGCCGTGGGTGAGCGGGTCGAGCGGGCCCGCGGCCTGCATGTCCTGGGTGAAGAAGTTGCCGTGCGGCAGGGCGTCCTTGCCGCGCCAGCCGGTGAAGCCGACGACCATGAAGAGGCCGGAGAACAGCAGCGTGGCCGCCGTCCACAGTACGACCGTCATCACCCGGTCGCGTACGGCCTGGCCGTCCTCGTCGAGCCCGGTCAGCACCGCGTAGATCGCCAGGAAGACGAGGTAGGCGGTGACGGTGAAGCCCAACGCGCCTGAGAACGGGGCGAGTTGACCGAACAGCAGGACGGTGGCGCAGAGTCCGGAGGCGGCGGCGCCGCACAGGGACAGCACCCCGGTGCGGCTGACACCGCCGATGCGGCGCGGCCGGAGGGGTTGCGGCGCGTGCTCGACCGCGGCGGGCACGGGGGCCGGCGCGGGCTCGGCGTCGCGCACGCCGGACAGGGACGTTTCTTCGATGACGGTCATCTCATGCCTCGCTCTGCGCGCCGGAACGGCTGCGGGCCACCACGGAGGAGGCGGTGAAGTTGACCGCCAGGGTGAGCAGGAACAGCGCCAGGCCCGCCGCCATCAGCGCCGACATGCCGAACTCGGAGGCGTCGCCGTAGTGCAGTGCGATCAGCGAGGACACCGAGTTCGAGCCGGTCTGCAGGATGTGCGGCTGGATGACGAAGACCGGCGAGATGATCATGTAGACCGCGATGGTCTCGCCGAGCGCCCGGCCGAGCCCGAGCATGGTGCCGCCGATCATGCCGCCCTTGCCGTACGGCAGGACGACGCTGCGGATCATGCCCCAGCGGGTGGCGCCGAGCGCGTAGGCGCCCTCGCGTTCGCCGGGCGGCGCCTGCGAGAAGACCTCGCGCATCACCGAGCACTGAATCGGCGCGACCATCAGGGCGACGACGAGCCCGGCGATGAAGGTGGAGGCCGTGTACACGCTGTCGGTGGCCAGCGGCTCGCCCGGCTGGGCGCCGTCCACCGTGAACAGGGGGATCCAGCCGAACCAGGTGGACAGCCAGCGCGACAGGCCGATCACGTGCTGCTGGAAGAAGAACAGCCCCCACAGCCCGTACACCACCGAGGGGACGGCCGCCATCAGGTCGACCATCGACACGAGGGTGCGGCGCAGTTTGGGCGGAGCCACGTCGGTGATGAACAGGGCGGTTCCGACGGCGAGCGGCACGGAGATCGTCACCGCGACCAAGGCGATCAGGACGGTGCCGGTCATGACGGCCGCGATGCCGAAGTTGTGGACGTCCGGCTGCCATGCGGAGGTGGTGAGGAAGGCGAAGCCCCGGGCGCGCAGCGCCTGACCGGCCCTCAGGAGGAGGAAGAGGCCGACCCCCGCCATGACGGCGAGGACGGCGATGCCGGTGGCCGTGAGCTGGTACCGGAAGACGCGGTCACCGAGGCCGCGGGCCGCGTTGAGCCGCCGGGGAGTGAGTTCTTCGGCCTCCGGCCTGTCGGACTCCGATATCTCGGTCCCCGGTATGCCGGACGCCGGTTCTCCGGACTCGGATCTTCCGGACTCCGGTCTGTCGGACTCCTCTTGCGCGGACGCCACGTGCTTGTCCCCCCCATTCCGGAAACGGAATCCCCGCGCGGTCGCCGATCGGTACCGCGCGCTGCGATTCAATGGCCGGATCGTGTCGGTCCAACGCGCACATCGTGGAGAACTGGTGAACAGCGCACGACTGTTCGGTGCGGTGATCGTGGAGGATGCGCGCAGACGGCTCGGATGATGCGCGTAGATCATGTGGCGGGTGAACGAGCAGGGCCCGGCGCGGTGCGCCGGGCCCTGAACGTCGAGAGAATGTGGCTTGTTTCAGACGGTCGAGACCGCCGACAGCCGGTGCACGCCCCGGGCCGTCCCGGTGACCCCGGACAGGAAGCCCTGGGCCCGGGGCGAGGCGTTCTCGGTCAGCCAGCTCGGGTCGATGTCGCAGACCGCGACGCGCACATCGGTGCCGACCAGGGCGAGCGGCAGCGTGTGCACGACCGTCGACGGGAAGCTCAGGATCGTCCGGCCGATGGGGCCGCGCCGGGCGATCAGTTCGAGCGGCAGGTCGGGACGGACGATTTCCAGACCCGTCTCGGCGGCCAACCGGTGCAGTTTGTCGGCGCTCTCGCGGCGGTGCGCGAAGTAGCGGGTCGCGCCGTGCGCCTTGGCGAGCGCGCGGACCGCCTCCCGATAGCGGTCCGGGTCGACCACGCCCGTCTCGACGAGCGAGGTGCCGACCATGTCCGCGGTCTTGGTGATGCGCGGCGGGCCGAACCGGGCCCGGGTCCAGGAGAAGTCGTTGGCGGTGATCCGGACGCCGTCCGGTGCCGACTCGATCGGCATCGAGGAGAAGACCTCGACCGTACGGCGGTCACTGGGCGTCAGCCGGCGGCGGGCCGCGGCGGACACGGGAGCGAAGAGCACGTCCCGCGGGCCGGGGCGGCCACCGCGCCGGTGCCAGCGCACCAGGCGTTCACCGCGGGCGAGCTGGGCGACGAACTCCATCGTCGCCGTGCCGTCGTCGACCACGACCAGGTCCTGCGCCCGGGTGATGGTCAGCAACAGCTGCACATAGCGGGAGAACGGGTCCCCCATGACGATCCGCCGGGCCCGGCGGAGCAGCGGAGCCAGTCCCCCGATCGTGTGGAAGGGGGCCGTGGTGCCGCCGCGCGCCTCCTCCCAGCGGACCGCGTGGCCCTCGTCGCGGGCCAGTTCCGCCATCCGGCGGAGCTGGCCGCGGGTCATCGGGTCGTTGGGAGACAGGACGACGAGGGTGAGCCCCGCGCCGGGCGCCGCACCGTTGTGGGCATGTGCGTGCGCCCATTCCAGCACGTTCAGGAGCTGTACCGGACTCTCGACGAAGGCGAGAGTGTGGGAGCCGGCGGAACCGGCGCGTGGGCTCATCGACGTACGACCGTCCCGTCGTAAGGAATTCAGGGCGTTCAGACCGAGACGGGCTCGCCCGCGGCCGCGGCGATCTCGGCCTCGGCGACGACGCCCGTGACGCGGCGCAGCTTCTTCATCGGGCCGAGCTCGGACTCGTAGACCTTCTTGACACCGTCACCGAGGGAGGCCTCGATGGTGCGGATGTCGCGGACGAGGCGGGTCAGGCCCTGCGGCTCGACGGAGGCGGCCTGGTCGGAGCCCCACATCGCGCGGTCCAGGGTGATGTGACGCTCGACGAAGGCGGCGCCGAGGGCGACCGCGGCGAGCGTGGTCTGCAGGCCCGTCTCGTGGCCGGAGTAGCCGATCGGAACGTTCGGGTACTCGGCCTGGAGGGTGTTGATGACGCGGAGGTTGAGCTCCTCGGCCTGCGCCGGGTAGGTCGACGTGGCGTGGCACATCAGGATGTTGTCGCTGCCGAGGACCTCGACCGCGTGGCGGATCTGCTTCGGCGTCGACATGCCGGTGGAGAGGATGACCGTGCGGCCGGTGGCGCGCAGCGCGCGGAGCAGCTCGTCGTCGGTCAGCGAGGCGGAGGCGACCTTGTGGGCCGGGACGTCGAACTTCTCCAGGAAGGCGACGGCCTCGGTGTCCCACGGGGAGGCGAACCAGTCGATGTTCCTGCTCTTGGCGTACTCGTCGATCTGGCGGTACTCGTCCTCACCGAACTCCACCCGGTGGCGGTAGTCGATGTAGGTCATGCGGCCCCAGGGGGTGTCGCGCTCGATGTCCCACTGGTCGCGCGGGGTGCAGATCTCCGGGGTGCGCTTCTGGAACTTGACGGCGTCGCAGCCGGCCTCGGCGGCGGCGTCGATCAGCTTGAAGGCGTTCTCCAGCTCACCGTTGTGGTTGATGCCGATCTCACCGACGACGTAGACGGGGTGGCCGGGGCCGGCGGTCTTCGAACCGAAGCTGCGCAGACGGGAGTTGGTGCTCATGGCGGGGAAGTTCCTTACTTGTCGAGGGAGTCGAGAGAGGGGCCGAGGATCCAGCTGGCGATCTCTCGGATCGCGCCGTCGCCACCGGGAACGGTGGTGACCGCGCGTGCGGCGCCGCGCACGACGTCGTGGGCGCTCGCGACCGCCACCGGCCAGCCCACGAGGGCGAAGCACGGGAGGTCGTTGACGTCGTTGCCGACGTAGAGCACGCGCTCCGGCGCGATGCCCTGCTCCTCGCACCACTGCTTCAGCGCGAGGTCTTTCCGGTCGATGCCGTGCAGGACCGGAATCTTGAGCTTCCGGGCTCTGGCGGCGACGACCGGGTTCTGTTCCGTGGACAGGATCAGCATCGTCAGCCCGCTTTTGCGCAGGGCGGCGATGCCGAGTCCGTCCCCGCGGTGCACGGAGACGAACTCCCGTCCGTCGGAGTCGATCAGCACCCTGTCGTCGGTCTGGGTGCCGTCGAAGTCGAGGACGACCGCGTCGATGTCATCGGCGGTCGGGAGGGAGCCGGGCCTCGTCGCGTCGAAGAGCGGCGCGAGGGCACGGGCGCGGGCGAGGTCGTGCGGGTCGTCGATCTCCAGCACGCGGGCCGGGTCGGTGCGCACGAGTTCGGTGCGGCCGAAGAAGCGGTGCTTGGCCTCACGGAAGCCGGCGGCCTCCATGGCGTAGACGGCACCGGTCTCCAGGAGGTCCTGGGGACGGTCCTGGCGGCGCGGGCGGAAGGACTTGTCGTGGTTGACGCCGTAGCCGCCGCTGGTGGCGGTGTCCGTGACCAGGACGTCGCTGCCGCCGTCGACGGCGGCGCGCTCGGTCTCGACGGCCACCGCGGCGGTGGCCTCGTCGTCCCCGTCGCGCCACACGAAGCCGTGGAAGGGGGCCACGGTCAGCGCCGTGTCCGCGCCGTTCGCGACGATCGCGTCCACGACGCCGTCCACGTCCTCGCGGATGATGAACGGGCTGGTGCACTGCACGAGCAGGACCACGTCGACCGGGGAGCCGTGCAGCGCCTCATGGGTGTCCATGGCGTGCAGGACGGCGGCCTCGGAGGTGGCGGTGTCCCCGGCGATGGCGGCGGGGCGCAGCACGACCTCGGCGCCGGCCTGGCGGGCGGCGGCCGCGATGGCCTGGTCGTCGGTGGAGACGACCACGTCCGTCACGAGGCGGGCGGCGCGGCACTCGCGCACCGCGCGGGCCACCAGCGGCACTCCGCCGACGGGGAGGAGGTTCTTCGCGGGCACGCCCTTGGAGCCACCGCGCGCGGGGATCACCGCGAGTACGCGGCGCACCGGCGCGGCTTGGCCCGCTTCCGAGTTGGTCATGCGCTGTGCTCCTTGACGAGGGAGGCGAGGAAGGCGAGGAAGGTATGGGGGGCGGAGGACCGCGGGCCGGCCGCTGTCGGGGCGCTCACAGGTCGCCCATCCGCCGGATCACCGGTGCCACGCGCTGGACGCCGTGGCGGTAGGCGCCGCGGGCGGCCCGGCGCACGATCTGCCGTACCTGACTGGGTTCCCGGTCCGCCGCGGGGGCACCGGGCAGCGGGCTGCCGTCCGGGCCGAGGTGGTGGCGGGCGAGGATGCCGGGCAGATAGCCGGGCGCGGTGAAGGGGGTGTAGTAGGGAGCGAGGGACGGCAGCTTGTCCGCGGCCAGCAGCCCGGTGATGCGCCGGCGCGCCACGTCGAAGGCCGTCTCGTACGAGCCGTCGGCGGCGACGCCCTGCCGTGCCACCCAGGCGGCGTCCGGCACCGGCCGGTACCCGGCGTCGAGCTGGTCCCAGGAGGCGAGGCAGCCGGAGCCCACGAAGTGGTGGTTGCCGAGCGCCTCGCGCACCCCGAGGTCGCTGAGGACGACGGTGGGGATACGGCGGTGCAGGGACTCCAGGGCGGCGGTGGAGCTGATGGTGACCAGCAGGTCGGTGCGGTCGAGGACCTCACCCATGTGCCCGTACACCAGCCGGAAGTTGGCCGGCGGGTCCGCCTTCTGCACCAGCTTCTGGTACGGCAGCTCCTCGATGTGCGTGGTGTGCTCGCCCGGCCTGGAGCGCAGCTTGAGCAGGACCTCGCGGTCCGGGTGCAGCCGCGCGTGCCGGATCAGCCGGTCCAGCAGGTACGTACGGTCCTTGCGGCTCTCCGGTACGGAGGGCTGGGCGGCGAAGACGACCGTGTACGGGTCGTTCTCCTGGTAGGCCGCCCCGCCGAGGAAGGGCAGCGCGACCTCGGTCACCGACCCGGCGTCCGCGCCGACCCCCTCGTACACGGCCCGGAACCGGTCCGCGTCCTGGCGGGAGTTGGCGAGGACCAGGTCCGCGCCGTGCCGCAGGAGCAGTCCGTCGGCGAGCTTCTCGTAGACGACACCGACATAGCCGGTGACGACCAGGGGCCGCTTCGTCCGCCCGTCCCAGGCGTGGGCCAGGCCGTGCAGGACCGCCTGGACGGCACCGCCGACCAGGGCGAGGACGACCACGTCGTAGACGCGGTCCTCCTTGCCCAGCTCGCGCAGGAACTCGACGGCGGTGACCTCGCGGAGGGAGTCCGCGCGGACGCCGACCTCTTCGAGCTGGCGGGCGGTCGGGGTGGCTCGGCCGCGCAGGAGGAACCCGTCGAGGCGGATGTCCGATTCGGCCGGAGAGACGCGGTTCGCGGTGAGCGAACCCCATTTCCACCGGGTGTCGGAATCCGCGAGGACGGCCACCCGCAGGGACTTCGGGGTACTTGCTGGCACGTCCTAGACGCTAGGAACCCTTTTCGAGGAGCGGCCCAACCCGAATACAACAAACGGTTAACAGCACATCGACGAATGGGGAATCAGGCCGGGATCGGCTGAGAAAACGACGTGGTTCACGGTTCCGCCACGTGTCGTTCACCTCGTATCCCACCAACGGTCAAGACGAATGCCGGGCCGCCCCTTAACGTCACTCGGGTGGTCAAGCTCTCCGTCATCGTGCCGTTCTACAACGTGCAGCAATATGCGCCCGACACCCTGAAGAGCCTGCGTGCGAACGCACGGCAGGACTTCGAATTCATTCTCGTCGACGACTGCTCGCGCGACGAGACACCGGACATCCTCGCGCGCGCGGAGCGCGAGCTCCCGGGTGCGGTGTATGTCAGACACGAGAAGAACGGAGGACTGGCCACCGCACGCAACACCGGGATCGACAGAGCGCGTGGCGAGTACCTCACGTTCCTCGACGGGGACGACTGGCTCGCCCCCGGATACTACGAGCAACTCGTCTCCTCCATCGAGGACCTGGGCTGCGACTTCGTCCGTACGGACCATGTCCAGTGCACCGCGCGGGCCCGCACCATCCACCGTGTACCGCACGGCCGCCGCGGAGTCGTCCTCGATCCCCGTGACGCCATTCTTCCCTCCGACCGTTCCACCTCCGTCGACTACGCCTACGCCTGGGCGGGCATCTACCACCGCCGGCTGGTCGACCGCGGGCTGCTCCACTTCACCGACGGGCTGCGCACGGCCGAGGACCGGCCGTGGATCTGGAAGCTGCACCGGGAGGCCGAATCCTTCGCCACGGTGGGGCTGCTCGGCGTGTTCTACCGGCGTGGCGTCGCCTCCTCCCTCACCCAGATCGGGGACGTACGCCAACTCGATTTCATTCGCGCGTTCGACCAGGTCGTAGCGGAAACGGCCGAGGACCGGGACGCGGAAAAACTCCTGCCCAAAGCCGTGCGTACATATTGCGCGATCATTTCCCATCACCTGGGATCCATCGAAAGGTTCGAGCCAGCAGTGGCACGGAAACTGAAGTCCATGAGTGCCGTCGCGCTGCGCCGTATGCCACAGGACGTGCTCGACGAGGCCCTCGACTCGATGGACGTCCAGCGCGCCACCCGGCTGCGCCGGCTGCGCCGACGGCCCGCGCCCGCCGCGGGGGTGGCGGCGTGACCACCCAGATCTTCATGGCGTCCACGCTGTACGGCACGGCCACGCTCGCCGCGGCCCTCGACACCGACAGCTTCGGACCCGCCGGCCGGCGCATCCTGCTCGTCTCCAACAACGCGGCGACACCCGAGACGACGTCCTCCGTGGACGAGATGCCCGGCTTCGAGCAGCTGCGCGGCCGCTTCGACGACGTCATCTCGTGGAACGAGACCATCTCGCCCTTCCACCCGGGCGGCTGGGCGCCGCGGCCGGACGACGTACCCCTGTGGGAGCGGCATCTGCGGCTCGCCTGGAACCTCGGCGACGACGACGTCGAACTGGCCGTGGAGTCGATCCAGGTCAACCCGGCGCTCGGCGTCTCCCAGATCTTCATGGGCGCGCCCGTCACGGTGTACGCCGACGGCCTGATGAGCTACGGCCCCACCCGCAACAAGATCGACCCGCTGGTCGGGACCCGGGTGACCCGGCTCCTCCATCTGGACCTGGTCCCCGGTCTGAAGCCGCTGCTGCTCACCGAGTTCGACGTCGAGCCGGAGATCGTGCCCACGGACGCGTTCGTGAAGGTGCTCGCCGAACTCGTCGACACCGGTGACGAGTCGCCGTCGATCGACGAGCCTGCCCTGCTGCTCGGCCAGTACCTCTCCGCGCTGGAGATCCTCACCGCCGAGGAGGAGGAGCAGCTTCACGTACGGATGCTGAAGGGCGCCCTCGCGCTCGGTCACACCCGCGTGGTGTTCAAGCCGCACCCCTCGGCGCCGGCGCGCTGGTCGCGGATCCTGGAGAAGGAGGCCGAGAGACTCGGCGCCGACCTCACCGTCCTTGACACCCCGGTCCTCGCCGAGGTGCTCTACCAGCGGATGCGTCCCGCTCTGGTCGTCGGCTGCTTCTCCACGGCGCTGCTCACGGCGTCCGCGCTGTACGGCCTGCCGGTCGCCCGCGTCGGAACCGGCTCGCTGCTGGACCGTCTCACCCCGTACGAGAACAGCAACCGCGTCCCGGTGACCATCGTCGACGCGCTGCTGCCCGAACTGTCGGACAGCGCGGCGGTCACCGAACAGCGCCCCGGCATGGACGTGGCGGACCTGACGAAGCTCCTGAGAGCCGTGGGCTTCGCGATGCAGCCGAAGATCTATCCGGACCTGCGCCCGGCGGCCGAGAGCTATCTGACGCACCAGCTGACCCAGCACACCTGGCGCTACTTCAAGCGCAAGCGCCTCACCTCGCTGGCGCTGCCCGGCGCGGTGCCGGCCCAGCTCGCGTTCATCCCGCGCAACGCGACCGTACGGCGGGTCGCCCGGAGGGCGCGCTCCCTGAAGCGGGCGGTGGGCCGCTGAGGCGGCGACCGGGACAGGAGCGTCCGCGAGGGCGGAACGCTCCGGCAGCGAAGGACCAGGGAGCGGGGCCGGGTCGCATACGACCGGGCCCCGCTCCCTCGGGCTGCCCGAATCGCCGCTCGGGCTGCCCGGATTCCCGGTCGTTCGGGACGCTCACGACGTGCGCCAGTGAGCACCCCTGCGCGCCCTCACGCCCGCAACACCCCCCGCGACACGCCCGCGACACCCGTTCGAGAACACACCAGGACCCCGTACGGGCCCGTACGGAACCTCGTCGATTTGTGACGATTCGGAAGAGTTCTCAACGTAGGGGCATCACATAGATGAACTCCCGTGGGCGAGACGACAAACCGGCCTCGCCAAGGCGTAAACATCCCCGACTATCGGACTAACGTGCTGTGGGCCAGCTGAGTCCCATTGAGGGGAACCTTGTGATCGACACGCCCGAGGAGGCCCGCGGGACGGCAACCGGCACCGTGGTCCGTACCGTCCTGCCACCTGCCGAGACGTCTCCCGCGCCCAAGCCCGCGGCGCGCCGGGAGAACCGGCTGCGCGCCCTCGACGGGCTACGGCTCATCGCGGCCCTGATGGTGGCCGGGTACCACTACGGCGGCCGGGACGGCGAGGTCGTACAGGCCTGGGGCAGCTCGCCGAGGCATCAGTTCCCCACCCTGCACACCCTGTTCGCCTACGGCTGCCTGGGTGTGCAGGTCTTCTTCGTGATCAGCGGCTTCGTCATCTGCATGAGCGGCTGGGGCCGGCCGCTGCGCTCCTTCTTCGCCTCGCGCGCCTCCCGACTGCTGCCCGCGTACTGGGCCGCGATCATCATCGTGACGGCGGTGTTCACCCTGCCGTTCGTCGCGTACAAGGCGGTCTCCCCGAGCGACGCCCTGCTCAACCTCACCATGCTCCAGCAGCCGCTGGGCGTCGACCGGGTACTGGGCGTGTGCTGGACCCTGTGGGCGGAGGTCCGCTTCTACGCCCTCTTCGCGCTGTGCATCGTGCTGCCGGGGGCGAACCGGCAGCGCGTGATCCTGTTCTGCGCCGGCTGGACACTGGCCGCGGCCATCGCGCAGGGTGTCAACGAGCCACTCCTCAACATGGTCCTGATGCCGGAGTACGCCCCGTACTTCATCGGGGGTGTCGGCCTCTACCTCGTCCACCGCAACCGCCGTGACGCGCACGCCTGGGGCATCGTCGGCGTGAGCTGGCTGATCGGCCAGCACTACGCCGTCCAGCGGCTGTGGCACGCCCCGAACCCGGAGTTCTTCTCCACCCGCTCGTCCTTCGGCATCATCCTGGTCGTCACCTTCGGCTACGTCGCCGTCGCCGCGATCGCGCTGGGCTGGCTGCACTGGGCGAACTGGCGCTGGCTGACGGTCGCGGGCGCGCTGACGTACCCCTTCTACCTGGTCCACGAACACCTGGGCTGGGTCGCCATCAAGGCCTACCACCAGACCCTGCACCTCCCGTCGTACGGCGCCTTCCTGGCCACGGTCGCCACCATGCTGCTGCTCGCCTGGCTGCTCAACCAGTACGTGGAGAAGTGGCTCGCCCCGAAGCTCCGCACAGCCCTGTCGAAGCCGCGCCCGTAGCCGCGCCTCCGCTCAGCCGATGCCGTAGCGCGCCCCGATGCCCGCGACGATCAGAGCGAGCCCTTCCTCGAAGTGCCGTTCGTAGTCCTCGAAGATCTCCGCGCCCGCCGCTGCCGACAGGGGGAAGTCGGCCATGCGGCGGGCGCGTTCCGTCACGTCGTAGCCCTCGCGGCGCTCGCCCGGGAGGGGTTGGACGCCCTGCTCCTCGGTGACGAACCCGATCGTGTACAGGTACGTGGTGGACGTCGCGCGGACCGCCTGGGTGAGGGTGAACCCCGCCTCGGTGAAGAGCGTCAGCGACCGCTCCATCTCGACGGCGTGCAGCGTGCCGGTGAAGCGTGAACCGCTGAAGACCTTCGCCCCGTCGCGGTAGCTCAGCAGGGCGGCGCGCAGTCCGCGGTTCGCGGCGAGCAGCCGCTCCCGCCAGCCGGCGTCCGGCGCCGCCCCCGCGTCCTCGACCATCCGGCGGTACATCTCCGTCGCCATCTCGTCGAGCAGTTCCTGCTTGTTCTTGAAGTGCCAGTAGAGCGCGGGCGCCTGGACGTCCAGCTCCTTGGCGATGGCCCGCAGGGTGAGGCCGTCGAGGCCCGTCTCGTTGAGCAGCCGCAGTGCGGTCTCGACGACCTGCTTCTTGTCCAGCTTGGGGGATCGCTGGGGTCTCTGGGTAACCACGCTTGACAGTTTAACGCCGTTAAGGGCAGGCTCGACGCATGGAACTTAACGGCGTTAAGGAGATGGGTGTGGATTTGGGTGTCGGCACGCGTGCGGACGTGGCTGTGGCCGTGGACGTCGAGGGGGAAGTGAAGGTCGACGTGGACGTCCTTGTCGTCGGGGCCGGTCCCACCGGTCTCGCCCTCGGGGCCGATCTCGCCCGGCGCGGGGTGGACGCCCTCGTCGTGGAGCGGGCCGACGCGCTGTTCCCCGGCTCCCGCGGCAAGGGGATCCAGCCCCGCACGATGGAGGTCTTCGACGACCTCGGCGTCCTCGACGCGATCCGCGCGGCGGGCGGCGACTACCCGGTCGGGATGATCTGGCGGGACGGCCGCAGGGTCGGTGAGCACCGGATGTTCGACCCGGCCGAGCCGACCGAGGACTCGCCGTACGACGCGCCGTGGATGGTGCCGCAGTGGCGTACGCAGGACATCCTCCGCGCGCGGCTGGAGGAGCTCGGGGGCCGGGTCGACCTCGGCCGCGAGGTGGTCGCCGTCGCCCAGGACGAGGACGCCGCGACCGTGGAGTTCGCTTCCGGCGCGCCGGTCCGCGCACGGTACGTCGTCGCCGCCGACGGTGGCCGCTCCGCGGTGCGCCGCGCGCTCGGCATCGCCATGGCCGGGGAGACCGTCGACCCGGACCCGATGCTCGTCGCGGACGTACGGATCACCGGCCTCGACCGCGACAACTGGCATGTCTTCCCGCCCCGCGAGGACACCGGCGGCTTCCTCGCGATCTGCCCGCTGGCCGGCACGGAGGACTTCCAGGCCGTGGCGCAGTTCCCGGAGGGCACGGACGTCGACCTCTCCCTCGACGGCATCCGCAGGACCGTCGCCGAGCGCTCCCACCTCTCCCCCGAGGCCGTGACCGAGGTGCGCTGGGCCTCGGACTTCCGGCCGCGCACGGCCCTGGCGGACCGGTTCCGCGCCGGGCGGGTCCTCCTCGCCGGGGACGCGGCGCACCTCCACTCACCGGCCGGCGGCCAAGGGCTCAACACCAGCGTGCAGGACGCCTACAACCTGGGCTGGAAGCTCGGCGCGGTCCTGCGCGGCACGGCTCCCGGGTCCCTCCTCGACACCTACGAGGAGGAACGGCTCCCCGTAGCCGCCGACATGCTCGGCCTGTCCACCCGGGTCCACCGAGGCGAGGCCCGCCGCGGCGAGGCGACCCGCCAGCTCGGTCTCGGCTACCGCGGCTCCTCCCTCGCGGTGGAGACCCGTACGGGCCTGTCGGACGAGGCCCTTCGCGCGGGCGACCGTGCCCCCGACGGAACCGTGGAGGGCGTACGCCTCTTCGACGTGTTCCGGGGACCGCACTGGACCCTGCTGACGGTCGGCACGGACGCGGAGGCACCGGTGCTCCCCGGAGTCCGTACGGCGCGGATCGGGTCGTACGAGCGGTACGGGACCGGGGTCTTCCTCGTCCGCCCCGACGGGTACGTGGGATGGGCGGGCACCGACGCGCGGGGCCTGGCGGAGTACGCGGCCCGGGTGGGCCTGAGCGTCGGCTGACTAGGCGCTGGCGAGCGTGAGCTTCACCGCGAAGCCCAGGAAGAGGGCGCCGGCGGCGGTCGTGGCGCCCGCCGAGAGGCGCTTGCGCCGGCGGAAGGCCTCCGCGAGGCGCGTACCGCTGAAGATCAGCGCGGTCAGGTAGAGGAAGCTCGCGAGCTGGGCGAAGGCGCCGAGCACAACGAAGGAGAGCGCCGGGTAGGCGTACCCGGGGTCGACGAACTGCACGAAGAAGGCGACGAAAAAGAGGATCGCCTTCGGGTTGAACAGACTGATCACCAGCGCCCGCCGGAACGGCCGCTCCCCGGCCACCGCCTCGGGCTCCGCGCTCTCCGCGACCGGCTCCCGCCGGGCCCGCCACATCGCCCACGCGGCCCGCAGCATCCCGACCGCCAGCCACGTCAGATAACCGGCCCCGGCGTACTTCACGATCCCGAACAGCACGGCGTTCGCCTGCAGCAGCGACGCCACACCGGCCGCCGACAGTGTCATCAGCACGGTGTCCCCGCACCACACACCCGCGGCGGCGGTATAGCCCGTACGGACACCCCTGCGGGCGGCGACGGACAGCACGTACAGCGAGTTCGGCCCCGGCAACAGGACGATCAGGACGAGACCCGCGAGATAGGTGGGGAGATCGATGACACCAAGCATGAGAGCGAGTGTCGCACGCGGCTACGACAGCGAGCGGAGGCGTCCCGCAGGTCAGTCACCGTCGAGGAGGGTGTCCACGGAAAGGCCGAGGGCGACACCGACGGACTCGGGGACCGGGACGCTCTGGCCCCGCTTGTAACGCTCGGGGGCCGCGTACTCGCCGTCGGCCGGGTCCCGGTAGAGCAGGACCTCGTCGTGCTTGCGGTCGGCCACGATGTAGACGGGGATCCCGGCCTCGGCGTAGCACTCGGCCTCGGGGCCGAGGTCGTCGGACCAGTTCGACGAGGTCACCTCGACGACCAGGCGGAAGACGTTCGGGGCGTAGCAGTTCTTCTGGACGAGGGCGTCCCGGAAGTCCTCGTCGACGATGGAGAAGTCGGGGATCGCGTAGTCGTCGCGCAGCGTGGGCAGCCAGAGACCGACGCCTTGGACGTACTCACGCCCCGCCTCCACGATCCCGGCCCGGTCGAAAGCCCTGCCCAGCTTCGTCAACGACAGCGCATGCGAGCCGTCCGGCGGTGGTGTCGCGGTGAGCCTGCCCCGGAGAAGCTCCACGCGGTGCGCGGGCAGTACGCGGGAGAGCAGGTCGGCGGCTTGGCTCAACGTCAGTTCGTGCCGCGGTACGGCCACGGCAACCTCCCTCTCAGGACTCACTCTCCATGAGTGTGACCGGGGGCGTGCCGCTTCCGCCCCCGGTCACCCGTACGAAGGAACCGCCCAGGTCAGAAGGCGTCCGTCGGGACGTAGGCGCCCCAGATCTCGCGGAGTGCGTTGCAGACCTCGCCGACCGTGGCGCGGGCGCGCAGGGCGTCCTTCATGGGGTGGAGGACGTTGTCCGTGCCCTCGGCGGCCTTCTTCAGGGCGGCGAGGGCGGTGTCGACGGCCGCCTGGTCGCGCTCGGCGCGGAGGCGGGCGAGGCGTTCGGCCTGCTGGGCCTCGATGGCCGGGTCGACGCGGAGCGGCTCGTAGGGCTCCTCCGCGTCGAGCCGGAAGCGGTTGACGCCGACCACCACGCGCTCGCCGGAGTCGGTCTCCTGGGCGACGCGGTACGCGGAGCGCTCGATCTCGCCCTTCTGGAAGCCGTGCTCGATGGCCTCGACCGCGCCGCCGAGGTCCTCGACCCTCGTCATGAGGTCGACGGCGGCCGCCTCGACGTCGTCGGTCATCCGCTCGATGACGTACGAGCCCGCGAAGGGGTCGACCGTCGCCGTCACGTCCGTCTCGTAGGCCAGGACCTGCTGGGTGCGCAGGGCCAGTCGCGCGGACTTGTCGGTGGGCAGCGCGATGGCCTCGTCGAAGGAGTTGGTGTGCAGCGACTGGGTGCCTCCGAGGACCGCGCCGAGGCCCTGGACCGCGACCCGGACGAGGTTCACCTCCGGCTGCTGCGCGGTGAGTTGGACGCCCGCGGTCTGCGTGTGGAAGCGCAGCATCAGCGACTTGGGGTTCCGCGCGCCGAACTCGTCCCTCATCACCCGGGCCCAGATGCGCCTGGCGGCACGGAACTTGGCGACCTCCTCCAGGATCGTCGTACGGGCGACGAAGAAGAAGGAGAGGCGGGGCGCGAAGTCGTCGACGTCCATGCCGGCGGCGACGGCGGTACGGACGTACTCGATGCCGTCGGCGAGCGTGAACGCGATCTCCTGCGCGGGAGTCGCTCCCGCCTCGGCCATGTGGTAGCCCGAGATCGAGATGGTGTTCCACTTCGGGATCTCGGCCCGGCAGTACTTGAAGATGTCCGCGATCAGCCGCAGGGACGGTTTGGGCGGGAAGATGTACGTCCCGCGGGCGATGTACTCCTTGAGGACGTCGTTCTGGATCGTGCCCGTCAACCGGTCCGCCGGGACGCCCTGTTCCTCGCCGACCAGCTGGTACATCAACAGCAGCAGCGCGGCGGGCGCGTTGATCGTCATCGAGGTGGAGACCCTGTCCAGCGGGATCCCGCCGAACAGGACGCGCATGTCGTCGATGGAGTCGATCGCCACGCCGACCTTGCCGACCTCGCCGTGCGCGAGGGGGGCGTCCGAGTCGTGGCCCATCTGGGTGGGCAGGTCGAAGGCGACCGACAGGCCCATCGTGCCGTTGGCGATCAGCTGCTTGTAGCGGGCGTTGGACTCGACGGCCGTGCCGAACCCCGCGTACTGCCGCATGGTCCACGGGCGGCCCGTGTACATCGACGGGTACACACCACGGGTGAAGGGGTACGCGCCCGGCGCGCCCAGTTTCTCGGCCGGGTCCCAGCCGTCCAGGGCCTCGGGGCCGTAGACCGGTTCGATGGGCAGTCCGGACTCGGATTCGCGCGCCATTGCTGTGCCTCCCGTGAAGCGGCCCGTGACAGGAATCGACCTCGGCCACGGACTGTAGGGCCCAGGCGCACGAGGCGGAGGGACCCGCGCCGGGACTTGGCTCACCGACCCGTCCGCGGGCCGGTTCCATGGTTCCCTTCCACCATGCCGCCTGGTTCGCGACCGGTCACCCGCGGGGAGCATCCCAGGTGACATGGCGGCGGGGACGGGGGCCTGATGTGCATGACAGGACGGGTGGAACAGGGGTCCGGATGCGTACGACTGGCTTGAAGAGATCACTGGCCGCGCTCGCGGCGTTCGCCGCGGTGAGCGGCTGCACGGCGCACGCCGTGGACGCGCGGGGGAAGAAGGCGCCGGTACGGATCGACGGTTCGCTCGCCCCGGCCTCCGGCGCGAAGGGGGAGGACGACAAGCCCGCCGCCCCCTCGAAGGGGGAGGACGACCCGTCCGGCTCCACCGGGGCGGGGAAGGACGGCAAACCCTCCGCCGCCCCCGCCAAAGTCCTCTGGTCCAGCGGCGACCGGGGCGACGACGTCCGCGGGGCACAGGCCCGGCTGCACCAGGTCGCCTGGCTGATCACCCCGCCGACGGGGACGTACGACGCACGGACGGTCGAGGCCGTGAAGGGGTTCCAGGGCAAGCGGGGACTGCCGCGCACCGGTGAACTGGACACCGTCACCTGGCAGCGGCTGCGGGGGATGACGCACGAACCGGCGGCCTGGGAGCTGTACCCCTACGGCGGGCAGCCGGCCGCGAAGCCCGACCCGCGCTGTATGACGGGCCGTGTGCTGTGCGTCAGCAAGGCGAGCCGCACGCTGCGTTGGATGATCGACGGCAGGACGGTCTCGGAGATGGACGTGCGGTTCGGCTCGCAGTACACGCCGACGCGCGACGGTGTGTTCAGCGTCTACTTCAAGTCGCGCCACCATGTGTCGACGATCTACCACACGTCGATGCCGTACGCGATGTTCTTCAGCGGCGGCCAAGCGGTGCACTATTCCTCGGACTTCGCAGCCCGCGGCTACTACGGCGCCTCGCACGGCTGCGTCAACGTGCGGGACGAGGGCAAGGTAGCGGCGCTGTTCGCACAGGTACGGACGGGCGACAAGGTCGTCGTCTACTGGTGACAGAGCCCTGCCCGGAGGCGGGCGGGCGAGGGAGAGTGGGGGGGGGGGGGGGGGGGGGGGGGGGGGGTCCCCCCCCCCCCCCCCCCCCCCCCCCCCCACCCCATGCCTCTGCCTCTGATCATGCGCAGTGCTCCGTCGTTCAGGGCGGGGCTGAGCCGCTCCATCAGCGGGGAGGCGTGGGGCCGTACGGTCACCATGCCGGCGTACAAGACGGCCCGGTTCGGCGGCACTCTGCACAAGGTCCCGGCCCCGAACGCATCCCGGCGTCGTTCCGCGTGCGGCTTGATTACGTCCGGCAGTCGGGAGACCCAGGCCGTGTTCGTGTGCAAGAACCCGGACTGCGGCTGGTCGGGCAACGCCGACCACAACGCGGCCCGGAACATCCTGCGCCTGTACCGGACGGGCCTCGCGCTCGTCCCGGCTGCCGGAAGGGCAGTCGTCAGGCGCGCGCGAAGCGCGTCAAGCCCGCTGCCGCAAGGTGAGCAGGAATCTCCCGGCCTCAGCCGGGAGAGCGCTTCAATCGCCACGATGTCGCCAGTACCAGACCAGACCCGCGACGAAGGTGCACAGGAAGAGGACGGGCAGAATCAGTCCTGGGATTCGGGCCGCCGTCATGACACGGCTCCGACAGAGGAACAGGCCCATGGGGACCAGGTGTTGGCCATTGCTTTCCGCTTTCGACGAGCTGCCGGCCGCCGGGGCGCGCGACGACGGACCCGTCCCGACGGCGGCCGCGCTCAGGTGGCGAGGGCTCAATGATGGCCGGAAGATCGGCAAATGGATCCCGGCTCGGAACGGCTGGATCTGTGTGCGAGGAAATCCGGCGGGCGCACCCGTGGCACCGTGGCACGGATCGATCCGGCTCCCGGCCGTCGGCGACGTTCACGCGATGGCCGCTCATCCTGCCGGGGAGCCGCCGTGAAAGGGGTTTCTAGGCGGCCAGGCAGGGGTTTCGCCCCGGGTGTCCCGTCGCGCCCCTATCCTTCGAACGGCTGAACTACCTTGTCGGCTCTTGCTCGTTCTCCTCCTGTGAGCATCGTCGAGGCGGAGATGAGGAGTCGATGAGCCGACACCGCAAGGGCCGTAGGCACCGCAAGGTGAACATGACGCCGCGTCCGGTCGGACCGAGGAGATCACCGCGCGCCGTGCGGGAGCAGGTGAGCACGCGTGAGCCCCGGGTGGTACGGGCCGAGTCCGCGATTCCCGGGCAGAACATGGACGGGGAACGGGTCGGCTTCGTGTCCAGGAAGGTGAGCGAGGGCGGTCTGAGCCGCCACGCGGTGCGTACGTGGGAGCGGTTGGCGGAAGCCGGCTCCGGCGGCGTCGAGGTCGCCGAGCTCAGTGCGGCCGTGGGCTTCCAGCGCTCCACCGTGCTCGGGCACCTGAAGGGCCTGGCCGAACTCGGGCTGGCCGAGGACCACGAGAGCGTGTGGCGTGTGACCGGCGCGGTGGAGGGCACGGTGGCGCGTGAGCGCGTACGTGCCTCGGCCGGGAGCGTTTCCTAGGACGGTGGTCCGAGGGCGCGCTTGCCAGGGTGCCTGAGCGGGCGCCTGTCAGGGTGACCACCCTGGCAGGCGCCCTTTGTCGTCCGCCGAGCCGTCTGCCGGTTCGGCCCCGTCCGCTGGGCGAGAGATCCGCCGGCCACA
This sequence comes from Streptomyces sp. NPDC042002, assembly GCF_055588305.1. Taxonomy (NCBI): domain Bacteria; kingdom Bacillati; phylum Actinomycetota; class Actinomycetes; order Kitasatosporales; family Streptomycetaceae; genus Streptomyces; species Streptomyces sp. NPDC042002. The sequence continues at coordinate 162,984 of NZ_JBVJCT010000002.1, forward strand.
CCACCTTCCCGGCGGGAACGTGGCGGGCGTGCCCGGCTGATGCGGCGGATTCGTCACGCGTCGTAGTGTCGGGCGGCTTTCCCGGGGCATTCGGATCCCATCGTTTCGACATCGCCTTTCACGCGTCAACCATCGACAAGGGAGATCCCATGCTCGGCATCGCTGCCGCGGTACTGCTGTTCATCGCGTTCCTGATCAACGCCGGTGACGTTTCGACCAATCACGTGTTCACGTCGACCAACGTCATGCTCATAGGACTCGCCCTGCTCGCGCTTCACCTCTCCGGTGTCGGTGCCGGCTGGTCGACGCGCAGCCGCCGTCGCTGACGGGCCCGGCGATCCCGCCGAGTGCGGGCGGGACAGCAGGGTATGCGCAGTCCTGAGGCGGCACGGAGGCGGATTCCCCCGTGGATTCCCCCCGTGGCCTCTCCCTGCCGCGTCCCCGCCCTGGGTGGGTTGTCGGCAGGACGAACCGGTGAGCTGACGGAGGAAAACATGACGGTCGACGGAATCTGGTCGTACGCACCGGAGTTCAACCACCCCGAGATGCACGAACTGGCCGGCTACAGCGTCGAGGCGACCGACGGGACCATAGGGCACGTCGACCGGCAGGTGGACGACTCCGGGATGCGGCACCTGATCGTCGACACCGGCGTCTGGGTGTTCGGGAAGAGCGTGCTGGTGCCTGTGGGCGTCGTCGCCGGCATCGACGCGGAGTCGCGGAAGATCACCGTCGAGTGCACCCGCGAGGAGATCAAATCGGCGCCCGTGTTCAGGACCGACCGCGAGACCCTGGACCCCGCGTACCTGTCGAGCGTCGGAAGCTACTACCGGAGCCTGCCGCCGAGGCAGCCCGTCTGAGCCGTCGTGAGGCGACCTGGGGCGTCGTCCGTCGGCCCGAGTGCGACGGTCGGTGCCCGAGCACGGCGGTCGGCGCCCGAGCGCGGCTCATGACGCCTGACCAGGGGCAACCGCCTCAACTGCCCTTCTCCGGCAGGTGATGCCGGTTCCCGAGCCACGGCCTTCGCGCCGTGGCTTCGCTGCGTCGGAATGCCGGAGCGGAGACAGTCGCGGGCTTCTGGTCCGAAGCCGCGCGCTTCCCGGATTGGTCCCGGCCTGAAGTTCCCTCGAATCGGTTATTGCTGATCCGCCGACCAATCCAGGACGGCCCCTGTCTCGGATTCCCCGTGTGAGCCGAGATTCGAAGAGTTCGACGCGTGCCCCCGGGTCCTCCGTCGGCGCCTCGCAGAGGTCCGACCGTTCGTTCTCCACGGAATTTCCGCTCGAAAACCACGGCATTTTCTGGTCCGCGCCTCGAATGCCGCTTCGTTCCGACAGGAGAACCTCATGAACATGCGTATCCGCCGTGTCGCGGTGGCTGTCGCCACCGCCGCCGTGCTGCCGATCGTACTGACGGCTTGTTCCGACGGCGGCAAGGACAGTGGCGCGTCGAATTCGGCGAAGGCATCGGCGTCCACTCCTGTCTCGGACGGGAAGTCGACCGGTTCGACGGAGATGGCGGGGAGCGCCGACGAGCCGTTCGGCCCGGGGTGCGCGTCGGTGCCGAAGGACGGGGCCGGGTCGTTCGACGGGATGGCCAAGGACCCGGTGGCGACGGCGGCGTCGAACAACCCGGCGTTGTCGACGCTGGTGGCGGCGGTGAAGAAGGCGGGTCTGGTGGACACACTGAACAACGCCGAGAACATCACCGTGTTCGCGCCGACGAATGAGGCGTTCGCGAAGATTCCGAAGGCGACGCTCGACAAGGTGCTGGCGGACAAGGCCCAGTTGACGAAGATTCTGACCTATCACGTCGTGGGCCAGAAGCTGACACCGAAGCAGTTGGAGAACGGTTCGTTCGAGACGCTGGAGAAAAGCAGGCTGATGACGAGTGGTTCGGGGGAGTCGTACACGGTGAACGACTCCGCCAAGGTGGTGTGCGGCAATGTGAAGACCGCCAACGCGAATGTGTACATCATCGACACCGTCCTGATGCCCAAGAGCTGACGCGACGAAATGCTCCGGCCCCGCGGTCGACAGCCGCGGGGCCGGAGGGAGTTTCCTGTTGGCGGGCAGGAAAAGGGGGAGTGGCCGGGACACGCGTCCGTTCCGGCCACTCCCCGTCGTGTCTCGCCGATGGACGAGCGGGAGCTTCGCACGAGTCCGCTGACGGCGTCCCGCGCGTACGACCGGTTCCCTGAGGGCGACGCTGAGGAGGCGTAGGGGAACTCGCGCGTGGAAGGAGAGCCTCGACCGGCCTCGCCAGAATGGGGCCGGGAACGCCGGCCGGACCGGCGCCGAGAGGTGAGGGATGAGCAGACGAATCGTCGGAATGTTCCGGACCGCGCATGTCCGCTGAATCCCGGCCGAACGGCGCCATCGAGGCGGTACGGGCGGCACGGTTCCGCCGGTACGGGCCACGGCTGCCCGCCCTCTGGTGGCCCGCGCTGCGCCGCACTCCCGTCTCGATGTGGAACGACGACGTCGCCGACTGGGCGGCCGCGCTGACGTACTACGCGATCCTGGCGGTGCTGCCGGCCATGCTGGTCATGGTCATCGCCTTCGGCCTGATCAGTCCGGACACCGCCCAGCAGTTCATCGCACACGTCACGGCGTACGCGCCGGCACAGTCGGGGGCGGAACTGCACCAGGCGCTGGGGGAGATGCTGCGGCAGCGATCCGCCGCCTGGACACTCCTGGTCGCCGGTGCGGCGAGCGCGCTCTGGTCGGCCTCGAGCTACCTCGCCGTGTTCCGCAGGGCCCTGCATCGCATGCACGACGTGGCGGACCGCCGCTCGGCCTGGCGCACCGCGCACCGGCTGGTGCTGACCGCGCTGGCACTGCTCGGCCTGCTCGTGGTGAGCGCGCTCGTCCTGCTGCTCACCGGCCCCGTGGCCGAGGCCGCCGGCCGCGCCTTCGGGCTGGACGGCCCGGTGGCCGTGGCCTGGAACCTGCTCCGCTGGCCCGTGCTGATGTGCCTGGTCGCCCTGCTGGTCCTCGTCGTCTTCCACACGGGTCCGCCGCCCGCCAGGCGGCGCCGGTACAGCCTGCCCGGCGGCATTCTGGCAGCGTTCCTCTGGCTGGCCGTCTCCGCCGGATTCGCGCTGTACGCCTCCGGCTTCGGCGCCTACAGCAGGCTCTACGGCTCTCTCGCCGGCCCCGTCGTCTTCCTCGTGTGGCTGTGGCTGTCCAACCTCGCCCTGCTGGCCGGCGCGCAGTTCACCGCCGAACTGAACGGGGCCGCGGCGGCGAGGAATCGGGCAACAGTTTAAGACACGCAGGTTTGTTCCGGCCGGGACGGCGCACACGGAGTGAGGAAGTCACATCTTGTACGGACGAACGGTGGAGGAACTGTGGGCATCATCGCTTGGATTCTGATCGGGTTGCTTGCCGGTGCCATCGCCAAGCTGCTCCTGCCGGGCAAGGACCCGGGCGGGATCATCATCACCATGCTCATCGGTATCGCGGGAGGCCTGCTGGGCGGCTGGCTGGGCAAGGTCATCTTCCACGTCGACTCGATCGACGGGTTCTTCGACGTGTCGACCTGGATCGCGGCCATCGTCGGATCGCTGATCCTTCTGGTTCTGTACCGGGTGCTGACCGGTAACCGCCGGTCGCACCGTCACGCCTAAAGGGTCTGAGGGCCCGTTCGGCGCGTCATGACCCACGGCCTGGGGGGGGGGGGGGGGGGGGGGGGGGGGGGGGGGGGGGGGGGGAGGGGGGGGGGGTGGGGGGGGAGGAAGGGAGAAGAAGAAGAGGAGGAGAGAAA
>NZ_JBVJCT010000002.1:166761-202057 GCF_055588305.1 Streptomyces sp. NPDC042002
TGAGGACGGGCCGCACGGGACTCTCCGTGCGGCCCGTCGCCCTCGGACTCAGCGAGCGAACGCGCCCCCCCCCCCCCCCCCCCCCCACCTCCCCCCCCCCTCCCCCCCCCTCCCCCCCCCCCCCCCAGGCCGTGAGCCGTCCGTCGGAGGCCCGCCCAGTGAACGCGGCGCACATTTCGGAGTGTGTCCCCCGACGAGGGGTACCGGTTGCGCCAGGCCGCGGGTTGGGAGCAGCAGTCCCGCGGTCCAGCATTCCTCCGGCGTCCCGGGACGTCTGGGGGTGCGCCCAGGACCTTGCGTCGCGTTACCACCGCGGCGGACGTCCTGCCATGATCACCTGAGAACGTGTGCGGCCGCCCGGTCACCTGCTCCTGCCCATCGGACCCCGTTCCGGGCCGACCGGTTCGGGCCGCGACGCCGCCGTCTGTGAGGAGCCCCAGTGACGTACGACGTCGACGCATTGCGCGCCGAGATCCCCGCCCTGCTGTCCGGTGTCGCGCACTTCGACGGTCCGGGCGGAACACAGACCCCGGCGCGGGTCGCGGGGGCGATCTCGGACGTGCTCACCGGCCCGCTGTCGATCCGAGGGCGCCTGACACCCGGAGAGGCGAACGCGGAGGGACTCGTCCAGGGGTTCCGGCAGGCGGTGGCCGACCTGGTGGGCGGCCGTCCCTCCGGGGTCGTCTTCGGCCGCAGCGCCACCCAGCTCACGTACGACTTCTCCCACACGCTCGCGAAGGACTGGGCCCCCGGTGACGAGGTCGTCGTCAGCCGACTCGACCACGACGCCAACATCCGGCCCTGGATCCAGGCGGCGGAACGGGCCGGTGCCCTCGTGCGCTGGGCGGACTTCGATCCGCGGACGGGCGAACTCCCGCCGTCGGCGGTGGGTGACCTGCTGACCGAGCGCACCCGGCTGGTCGCGGTCACCGCCGCCTCGAACCTGATCGGGACCGTGCCCGACATCGCCGGGATCTCCCGCCTGGTCCACGGGAACTCGCGGGCGCTGCTCTACGTGGACGGGGTGCACTACGCGGCGCACGCCTTCGTCGATCTGGAGCGGCTCGGTGCCGACTTCTTCGTGTGCTCGCCCTACAAGTTCCTCGGCCCGCACCACGGTGTCCTGACCGCCTCCCCGGAGCTGCTGGAGGGGTTGCGGCCCGACAAGCTGCTCCCGTCCACGGACACGGTTCCCGAGCGCTTCGAACTGGGCACGCTGCCTTACGAGTCGCTCGCCGGCACCACCGCCGCGATCGATGTCCTCGCCGGGCTCGGCACCGTTGCGACGGGCGGGCGCAGAGACCGGCTGCGGTCGGCCTTCGCGGCGATCGAGCGGCATGAGGGGGCGCTGCGCGAGCGGTTGGAGGAGGGCCTGGCCGAGCTGCCCGGCGTCACGGTCCGCTCCCGCGCGGCCGACCGCACGCCGACCCTGCTGCTGACGTTCGACGACCGCGACGCGGCCGACGCCTACGCGTTCCTGGCGGCGCGCGGTGTGCACGCGCCCGCCGGATCGTTCTACGCGGTGGAGGCGTCCCGGCACCTCGGCCTCGGCGACACCGGTGGCCTTCGCGTCGGACTCTCGCCGTACAACGACAAGGCCGATGTCGAACGGCTGCTGGAGGGCCTGGCCGCTTTCCTGAAGTCGTAGGGGCAGGGGGCGTCAGGCCCTGGGCGGGGTTGTGCCGGGCCAGGGTCGGCCGGGCGGGGCGCGCGCAATACGGTCGCCGGGTCACGAGCGTTGTGCCGTCGCGGGGCCAGGGTCCGGCGCGGTGATCAGACGGAGCGCCTCGGCCAGATGACGCGGGCGGAGCAGCCCCGGGCCCGGCTGCCCGTCCCAGCCCGGTCCGCACAACAGGACCCGGCTTCGGGTTCGTGCTCCCCGAACACCCCAGCGCGTCGCGGCGATGTGACGGGCGAGCGGAAGGTTCGCCGTGGACCGCGACTGGGACCACAGGACCACCGCCGGAGGACCGACGCGCTCCACCGCCGCCATGAGCGCCTCGGGCGGGACGGCGGCACCGAGCGGCAGGACGGGTACCCGCCGTTCCGCCAGCGCCGCGGTGAGCGCCTCCAGCGGCAGGGTGTGCTGTTCGTCCGGAAGGCAGGCCAGGAGCACGGGCGAGGTCATGGCGTGAGGTTCGTGCCCCGCCGTGGACACATAGACATGCCGCAGGGTGGCGGAGACGTGCCAGGACAACAGGTGCTCGACCTCGACGTAACGGTCCCCCGAGGACTCCCATTTGCGGCCCACCGCCAGCAGGGTCGGCACCATCACCTCCTCCCATGCCTTGGTGAGGCCGTGGGTCCGGACGGCGGCCGCCAGTTGTTCCTGGACGGCGAGGGCGTCCAGACGGACGGCGGCACGCGTGAGTCCCCGGCAGTCCCGGCCCACGTCACCCGACGGCGGCCCTGCCGTTCCTGATTCAGGGGCCGTCATCGCCGACCGCTCCGGGATCCGGACGCCGGCCCGCGTCCGGGCGGCGAGGACCGGAGATACCGCGACACGGCCGCGAGCCGCCTCCTTCGCGGCGCGGGCGGCCTCGGCGGGAGGCAGGCCGACGGCGGTCAGCCGGCACATCTCCTGGACCATGGCCACGTCATCGGGAGCCCACCGGCGGTGCCGACCGTCCGCCCTCACCGCCGGCCCCAGCCCGTACCGGCGGTCCCAGGAGCGCAGCGTCGTAGGGGAGACCCCGAGCTTCCGTGCCAGGAAGCCGGTGGTCACTCCCACGTCGGCGGGCTCCGCCTCCTCCGGGGTGTTCAGCTCCACGGGGCGACTCCCGGCGGAACAGCGGACGACGTTCCGGTTGAAGGGGCGCCCCACCCCGGGGCGGTGGGGCCCGGCGTACGACGGCGGCAGATCATGACGGGGCATCGCCTCGATTCCGGAGCCGTCCGGGACCGGCCGGTCCGCCGGGCTCACCCCTGCTTCGGCGCGGGGCCGCCCAGCGGATGCAGCGAACCGACCCGTCGCGCCGCCGGGTTCGCCCCGCTTTCCCCGGGTGGGGCCGGGCCGGGCCCGCGGGAGGTCCACTTCCCGCGCCGGGCCGGCGGTTGTCCCATGGGCCGAAGACCGGCGGCCTCGGTTCCCCCGGCGTGCCGACTTCGCCGACTCGGGCCCGGGTCTGTGCGGGGGCGGGGGAGGGGCGGTCGGACGGGCGCGCCGGAGTCGTCGCCCGTCACGCGATGGGGGTGACGGCTCGTGCGCGCTGCGGTGCCATCGCCCAGCGAACGGCCGATGTGAACGCGCAGCCGAGCGGACGTACGCATACGCTGTCCACCAACTGCGGCCGGGGCAGCCGCAGTTCGGCAGCGGCCCAGGTGGGCAACAGGGACACAGCGTTCGCGGCGAGCACCCCGTACGGGAGGCGGGCGACGAGTGGCACCGGAGGGCTCAGCAGGAGGAACCGCGCGGCATCGCGTGCCTCCGGTGTCGCCCGCACCTCGCCGCGGTACGCGGTCAGCCGCTCGGCGAGCTCGGCACGGTTCGTCGGTGGGTCCAGGACGCCGAGAGCGGCGGCGACGCGGGCGGTGTCCGCCACGTACGCGTCGTAGCCGGCGCCGGACAGCGGACGCGCGCCGTACCGCTGATGCGCGCGCAGGAAGCTGTCGACCTCCGCGACGTGGACCCAGCCGAGGAGGTGCGGATCGGCCGCGTGATACGCCGTTCCCTCCGAGCTCACCCCGCGCACCCGCTCATGGACCGCCCGTACCCGGTCGCAGGCCTCCTGGGCGCTGTCGGCCGTCCCGTACGTCGTCACCGCCAGGAAGGTGCTCGTACGCTGGAGTCTTCCCCAGGGGTCCCCGCGGAAGCCCGAGTGCGCTGACACGGCGGCCATGGCGAGCGGGTGGAGCGACTGGAGCAGCAGCGCGGAGAGCCCGCCGATGAACATCGACGCGTCCCCGTGCACGGTGCGGATGGGGCGGTCCGGGCCGAACCAGCGGGGTCCGGGCGTGCCGTGGATACGGGCGCGGTTCTTCGGTCCCTCCGGGCCCGCGACCCGGGTGAACAGAGCGCTGCCCAGCCGTTCCCGCACTCCGCCGCCGTCCGCTCCGGTGAGTCTCATGGGGCGATGACCTCCCTCCGCGTCGTGCTCCGTCGGGCCCGCGACCTGTCCGGCACCGGCCAGGTCGACCTGGCGGGTCGGCCCACGTCACACGGTGGGCCGCCCGCGGTGGATTCGCCGCCGCGGGGTCCGGCGGATGCGGTCCGCGACCGTGGTCCCGGGCCGCGTGCGCACCGGCGGAAGCACCCTTCAGCATGGCCGAACCCAGGGACGAAAGTCCACGGGTGGACGGTGCCCCGCGACGGCGGCGCCCGTCGGTACACGCTCGGCGTCACGGATACGGCTCACATGGCCAGGCGGGTGCCCCATGCCTTCGCGCGGGCGACGGCGTGGGTGACGTGGGCGGCCGCGACGTCCAGGGCGGCGTGGCCGGTCGATTTGAACAGGGTGAGTTCGGAGTTGTGGCGCCGACCCGGGTGTTCGCCTCCCAGGACCTGGCCGAGGAGCGTCACGGGCCGCTCGGGCGGGAGGTCCTGCAACTCGTGGGCGCCCGAGGGGGGCCGGGTCGTGGCGGCGCCGTGCCATTCGGCGAAGAGGGTGGCGTCCCGGACGGTGTCGGCGTCCAGCTCGGGTCCGTGGGAGCCACCCACCGAGCTGATGTGCGTGCCGGGGGCGAGCCACGCGCGACGGATCACCGGCCGAACGGCGCCGGTGCAGCAGAACACCGTGTCGGCCCCGCGCACCGCCTCCTCGATGCCGGCCGCGACCCGCCCGGCGGGGTGGAGTGCGGCGGCGCTCTCGGCACGCAGGGGATCGCGGCCCGCGACGGACACGGGGGTCTCGGGATCCAGGGCCGCGAGCAGGGAGATCTGGGCACGCGCCTGGGCACCGGTACCGATGACGGCGACCCGGGTGGCGTCCGCACGGGCCAGGGCTCGAGCGCTCAGTGTCGCGGTCGCCGCGGTACGGATCTCGGTGAGGGGCTCGGCGTCCATCAGGGCCAGCGGGCGGCCGTCCGCCGCGTCGAAGAGCGCGACGATGCCCCGGTGACTGCTGCGACCGGGCCGTGCCGGGTCGGCGAACACGGAGACGAGCTTGGCCGCGAGTCCGAGACCGGGCACATGGCCGGGCATCGCGCCGAGCAGGCCGCCCGGGGCGTGCGCCGCGATCCGCGGCGGCACGGAGACCTCGTCACGGCCGATGGCGACGAGTGCCGTCGCCACGGCGTCCAGGACGCGATGCGGCTCGAGCGCGGCGCGCGTCTGCGCCCCGTCGAGGAAGAGGATCTCGCTCATGCCGGACCTTCGGTGGACGGGGACGGGGACGGGGACGGGGGTGGAGGTGGAGGTGGGGGCGGTGACGTGGGTGTGGCCGGGGGCCGGGACGAGGACGCGGGATGGGAGGAGGCATGTCCGGAGATCCCGGCCCCTTCAGACCCTTCGGACCCCTCGGACCCCTTGGATACGTCGGATACGTCGGGGGTTCTCAAGACCTCGGAGGCTCCGGAGGTTCCGGAGCCGGAGAGGATCCGCCCGAGTTCGTCCGTCGCCTCGCGAAGCTGTTCCAGCAGGTGAGGCAGTCGGGCCTCGTCGAACTCCGAGCCCAGGCCCACCAGGGTCAGGGCGCAGACGGGCGCGCCCGCGCGCGTGACCACCGCTCGGGCGACCGAGGCGACCGGCTGTTCGTTGCGCCCGTACTCGACGGCGAATCCGGTCCGTTCGGCGCGCTCGATGTCGGCCAGCAGCCCGGCGGGTCCGGACAGCGGGTACCCGGTCTCCTCCGCGGCGCGCAGGTAGGGGACCCGGTCGGCCGGGGCGAGGGCGGCGACGAGGGCGAGCGGGCCGGCGAACCGGTGAACGGGCAGGGCCTCGCCGGTCAGACTGCTGATCATCGTCAGGCGGTCCGGGCGTACGACATCGATCACGCGCGAGCGGTCGACCTCGGGCACCTGAAGGTTGACCATCATCCCGGTGCGTTCGGACAGCGCCGCGAGAACCGGTCGGGCGAGCGCTCCGAGCGAGTTCCTGGCCGCGGAGGACGACAGTTGCAGGACCGCCGTGCCGGGCAGATAGCGGTCGCCGGCGCGCAGCACCCAGCCACGCCGGACCAGGTCGACGAGCACGCGATAGGCGGTCGCGCGATGCAGGCCGACCTCCTCGGCCAGGTCGGTGAGGCGCGGGGGCTGGGACGCGCGGGCCACGGCCTCGACCAGGTCCAGGGCCTTGTCCACCGCCGTACGGGGTGCTTCGGGCACTTCCGACCCCTCCTTGTGGCGTCATGAGATGCGAGCGTACGGTAGCGCACGTTGCAAGAGACGATACGTTTGTTACGTAGAGCGTAACAAGATCGGATCGGACTACTGACCGGTCCGGACAGAGCGACTACTGAGGTGAAGATGACGGACGAGGCTTCGGGCGCACCGGCCCCGCACGCACCCGCGGTGAAGGGGGCCGTCGCGGTGTACCGCGGCGCGACGCTGTTCGACGGAACCGGGCGGCCGGCCCGGGGCTCGACGTCGATCGTGGTCGACGGCCAGGTCATCCGCGCCGTCGGGGACGACGCCGTGATCGCCGAGAACCTGCCCGCCGACGCCCAGGTCTTCGACCTCGACGGCCGATTCGTCGTCCCCGGCCTGATCGACGCGCACCAGCACATCGCGACGCCGCCCGACCGGCCCGTCGCCGAGGCGGTGCTGCGCCGGCTCGTCTACAGCGGGGTCACGGCCATCCGCGACATGGCCGACGACCTGCGCCAGGTCGGCGACCTGGCGAGGGCCACGCTCGTCGGCGAGATCCCCGGCCCCGACATCCGCTACGCCGCGCTGATGGCGGGCCCCGGCTTCTTCGACGACCCGCGCACCCACCAGGTGTCCCAGGGCGAGACACCCGGCGCCGTGCCGTGGATGCAGGCGATCACGAAGGACACCGACCTGCGGCTGGCCGTCGCCCTGGCACGCGGAACCCACGCTTCCGCGATCAAGGTGTACGCGGATCTCGACCACACCACCGTCGCCGCGATCACCGCCGAGGCGCACTGCCAGGGCATCCCCGTCTGGGCCCACGCCACCGTCTTCCCGGCGACGCCCGGCCAGATCGTCACGGCCGGCGCGGACAGCGTCTCGCACGTCACCCTGCTCGCCTTCGAGGGCACGGACGCACCGCTGATCAGCTACAAGAACAAGCCGCGGGTCGAGTACGAGCGGTTCGCCGCCGGCGACGACCGCCGTATCGAGGAACTCTTCGCCCTGATGCGGCAGAAGGGCACCGTCCTCGACGCGACCGCGGGCATGTGGGCGAGCGAGGCCCTCGCGGGCGAGGGTCCCGAGGACGCGGCGCGCGCGGCGGCCAACACCGAACTCGCCGCGGTGCTCACCGCCCAGGCCCATCGCGCCGGTGTGGACATCGCGACCGGCACGGACTACGAGACCGACCCCGAGGACCCCTTCCCGGCGCTGTACGAGGAGTTGGCGTTCCTCGTGCGCCGCTGCGGGATGTCACCCGCGCAGGTGCTGCGCTCGGCCACGCTGATCGGCGCCCGGAGCGCCGGCGCCGAGGACGTCATGGGCAGCGTCGAAGCGGGCAAGCTCGCCAACTTCGTTGTCCTGGAGGACGATCCGCTGCGGGACATCGAGCATCTGCGCGGCGTCACCCTCACCGTCAAGCGCGGCCGGCGCTTCGAGCGGCGGGAGTTCGAGGGCGCCGCCCCCGGCGCCGGACGGCCCGACCGCGTCCATACCCCCGAGGCCGAAGAGCCCGCAGCGATCCACCCCGTCGAGGAGACCCGATGACCGCCCTCCCCATGATCGTCAACGCGCTCGGGCAGCTCGACAATCCGAACGCCCCCCAGTCGGCCGAGGCCGCCGCACAGCTCAACCCCTCCAGCGAGCAACTGACCGTCGACGCCCGGACGTTGGCCGACGCCCACGCCTCGGGCCTCACCGCCGTCAACATCACGCTCGGCTACACGATGGGTGATCTGCCGCCCTACGAGCACACCTTGCACGAGATCGCCGTCTGGGACGGGATCATCCGCGACAACGCGGCCGACCTCCTCAAGGTCCGTACGGTCGCCGACCTCCACCGGGCCAGGGAGGAGGGCCGGATCGGCGTCATCTACGGCTTCCAGAACGCCGTCGCGGTCGGCGAGGACACCGGGCGCATCGCCACCTTCGCCGACCTCGGCGTGCGGGTCGTCCAGCTCACGTACAACCAGGCCAACCACATCGGCGACGGCTCGATGGCGCCCGCCAACCGGGGGCTGACCGACTTCGGCCGGAGCGTCGTCGAGGCACTCGACGAGCACCACCTCATGGTCGACCTCTCCCACAGCGGTGAGCGCACCTGCCTGGAGGCCGCCAAGACGGCGCGGCGTCCGGTGTCGATCAACCACACCGGTTGCCGGGCGCTCGCCGACCTCCCCCGCAACAAGACGGACGAGGAACTGCGCCTGGTGGCCTCGCGCGGTGGCTTCGTGGGCATCTACTTCATGCCCTTCCTGAACGTGTCGGGCCATGCGACGGCCGCGGACGTCGTGGAGCACATCGTCCACGCGGTCAACGTGTGCGGCGAGGACCACGTCGGCATCGGCACCGACGGGACCGTCACGTCCATCGACGACCTCGACGCCTACCGCGCGCATCTCGCCGAGCACGTGGCCCTGCGCCGCGAGGCCGGTGTCGGCGCGGCGGGGGAGCGTGACGACACGCTTCCCTTCGTGCTCGACCTGCGCGGAGTGGACCAGTTCCGGGACCTCGTCCGCCTCCTGGAACAGCGTGGGTACTCCTCCGAGCGCATCGAGAAGATCCTCGGCAGGAACTTCCTGGACTACGCCGACCGGGTGTGGGCCCCGGAGGTCTCCCGGTAGCCGATTCAGACATTCGGGCGGCCCGACCGGTGGTCCGGCTGCCGGAGACCGACCCCGTTGCCGGTCATCCGAAAGCCGGCAGACCCGTGACCCGAATGCGTACCGGCGGGTTTCCGGCCGAGGCCGTTTCGGCGGTCGCCGGGCCGCTCGGGTCCGGCGACGGCGACGACGTGGCCGGACCGGGCGTGCCGCTCGGAGAGGGGGACGGGGACCCGGACGCCTGAACGGCCGGGGTGGCCGGAGTGACGTGCGGGGGTGTCTCACTGGCCCGACCGCTCGGCGAGACCGCCGACGGGGAGGGCGCCGCGCTCGCGCCACGGCGAGAGGGCTGATCCGCGGACCTGGCGGCGCCGACCCGCTGGGCGGCGGCCGGGCCCTCGGCCGGCGGGGCCACGTTCCCGACGGACTTCCCGCCCGGACTCGCGGATGCGCCTCCGGGCCCCACGGGTGACGGGGACGGGGTGACCGTGGGCCGCTCCTGGACGCGCGACGCGCCGTCGGCGGCCGAGACGTCCTTGTGCGCCTTCCCCGCCCCGTGCGGCAGGGGCAGCCAGGGCGCCGCCGAGTCGCCCCCGCTCACCAGGGCCGCGAGTGCCGCGGCGAAGCAGACGCAGGAGACCGCGACGACCCAGCCCATGCTGCGCAGCCAGGAGCGCCGCCGCCCGCTCTCGTCGACGAACACCGCCCCTTCACCGGACGCGACGACCTCCGTCGGGCTCTGTCCCGCACAGGTCGATTCCCCCGTACTCCCTGTCATGCCCCGCTCCTTGACGATCCTTGTCGCCGGTCGCCCCTCGGTGACTGCGCGCTGATTCGGGTGGCGACTCCGCGCTGATCCAGAGATACGAAGGCGATCACTGGTTGACTCATTCCGACCGGTTGTGATGCATCTGGGGCGGGTTCGGTTCGGGAGGGTGTCTGTCGAATCCACCACCGCGACAGACGATTCAGTTGTTGACACAACCGAATCAATCGTCTGGTCTTGTAATGGCGGCGTTTACGTTCGTATTCTTGCTGAATCCGCACACCTGCGGAGATCGGCGACTGAGCTCGCCGGTCGAGTTCACCTCCGGAGTTCACCGACAGAGGAGTCCCTCGATGGACCGCACTCGCCTGCAGCAGCTCCTGGCTCGTGAGAGCGCCGAGGCCGAGCGCCGCAACCCGCGGTCCAGGGCCGCGTACGAGCGCGCCGATCACCTGTTCGGCAGGGTCCCGATGACCTGGATGAACAAGAACGCGGGCGCCTTCCCGCGCTATCTGGACACCGCGCGCGGCGCCCGCATCACCGACATCGACGGGCACGAGTACATCGACTTCTGCCTCGGCGACACGGGCGCGATGGCCGGTCACTCCCCGGAGGTGGTGGCCGAGGCGGTGCGGACCCGGTTCGCCGAGAGCGGCGGCGCGACCGCGATGCTTCCCACCGAGGACGCGGAGTGGGTGGGCGCCGAACTGACCCGCCGCTTCGGGCTCGCGCGCTGGAGCTTCTCGCTCACCGCGACCGACGCCAACCGCTGGTCCATCCGACTGGCGCGGGCGGTCACCGGCCGCCCGAAGATCCTGGTCAACAGCTACAGCTACCACGGCAGCGTCGACGAGTCGCTGATCGTGGTCGGCCCGGACGGGCACGGTGCGGCCCGCCCCGGAAACGTCGGCGCCCCCTGCGACGTCACCCTCACCAGCCGCGTCGCGGAGTTCAACGACCTGGCGCAGCTGGAGCGCGAGCTCGCCCACGGCGACGTCGCCGCCGTCCTCATGGAACCCGCGCTCACCAACATCGGCATCGTGCTGCCCGAGCCGGGCTACCTGGAAGGCGTCCGCGCCCTCACACGCCGGTACGGAACCCTGCTCATCAACGACGAGACGCACACCTTCTCCGCGGGCCCCGGCGGCTGCACCGCCGCCTGGGGCCTGGAGCCGGACATGCTCACCATCGGCAAGGCGATCGGCGGAGGAATCCCGGCCGGCGCGTACGGACTCTCGGCCGAACTCGCCGACCAGCTGCTCGGCCGTGCCGATCTGGACCTGGTCGACATGGGCGGCGTCGGCGGCACCCTCGCCGGGAACGCGCTGTCCGTGGCCGCGATGCGGGCGACCCTGGAACACGTCCTCACCGACACGGCGTTCGACACCATGGCGAAGCTCTCCGAACGCTTCGAGGCCGGAGCGCGGGCGGGTATCGACGCATGGGCCCTGCCGTGGTCGGTGAGCCGGCTCGGAGCCCGTACCGAATACCGGTTCGCGGACCCCGCGCCGCGCACCGGAACGGAATCGGCCGCGGCGGCCGACACCGAGCTGGAGGACTTCCTCCACCTGTATCTCGCCAACCGGGGCATCCTGCTGACCCCGTTCCACAACATGGCGCTCATGTGCCCGGCGACCACCGAGCAGGACGTGGACCGGCACACCGACGTCTTCGCCGCCGCCCTGGCCGAACTGGTCGGCTGAACGACCCCGTTAACCTTGGACCGGGTCAGCCGGAGAGGAACAGCGTGGACGAGATCGACCGGGCCATCCTGCGTGAACTGCAGATCGACGGCCGTATCGCCTATGCCGAACTCGGCCCCAAGGTCGGGCTGTCCGCGTCGGCGGCCCGCCAGCGCCTGCAACGCCTCCTCGACTCGCAGGCGGTCCAGGTCGTCGGGGTCACCGACCCGATGGGCATGGGCGGTCAGGCGATGGCCCTGCTCGGCATCGCCGTCGACGGCGACCCACGAGCGGTCGCCGACGCGCTGGCCGAACGGGCCGAGGTCGTCTACTCGGTGCTGACCTCGGGCGGCTTCGACCTGTTCGCCGAGGTCGTCTGCCCGGGCCCGCGCGATCTGCTGGACTTCGTCAACGACGTCGTACGGCAGATCGAAGGCGTCCGGCAGGTGCAGTCGTTCCCCTACTTCGGGATCCACACGCACCGGTTCCTGTGGAACGTGGGCTGAGCGCGCACCTCGCCGCGGCTACCGCGCGACGCTCCGCGAGGCCTTCTTGTCGGGCTTGTCGGGCGTGGAGACCGGCACCCCCAGCGGGCGGGCCAGGCCGATCACCCCTTCGTCCAGGCGCTGGAGATGCCGCAGGACCCGGCCCGTGACGCGGTCGTGGCGGGGTGCGTCCGGGGTCTGCGGCTCCAGCATGGCGGCGAGGCTCGCACCGGTCTCCGCGACTCCGTCGCCCGCGTCGTCCTTGACCCGTGCGACGAGGACTTCGATGTTGTGGCCGATCCGACGGCCCGCCAGCTTGAGCCGGGGGTCCGCGCCGACTGTCCTGCTGTAGGGAACGAGTTCGGCCGTGGCCGCCAGCGACCGCGCGTGATAAGCACACGTCTCCAGCAGGGCGACGATGTAGCGGGCGGTCTGACGGCGATTCCGCCACGGAGTGATCGGATGGGTCAGCGGTTTGGTGGAGGCCCGCAGATCATCCAGCGCCGAGTCCAGATCGCGGGCCTTGTCCAGCAGATCGAGCGCGATCCCGCCGCTCAGCTGCTCCACCGCCGCGCCACTGGCGTCACCGAGCCGGGTGAGCACGGTGGCGAGGAGTTCGTCCGTACGGCGGTCGGTCGGTACGGGGAGGACCAGTGCGGCCGCGATCACCCCGCAGACCGCGCCGAGCGCCGTCTCCTCGATCCGCAGGACGAGTACCGCGGGACTGTACGTGTTGAGCACCGTGTACAGCAGTCCCAGCATCGCCGTGACGAAGAAGGACTGCAGGGCGTACGACAGTGGGCCGGTGAAGTACATGGCGAAGATGAACAGCAGCACCAGCGCGAACGCGGTCCAGGTGTGGTCGCCCACCACACCTGCCATGCCCACACCCGCGATGACGCCGAGGACCGTGCCCAGCAGCCGGCGATAGCCCTTGACCAGGATCTCCCCGGTCGACGAGGTGTTCAGGAAGACGACCCAACAGGTCAGCACCGCCCAGTACCACCGCTGCGGGAAGAGCAGCTCACCGCCGATGATGGCGAGCGCCGAGCCGACCGAGACCTGCACCGCCGCCCGGGTCGTGGGCCGGTCCAGCCCCGCGGGGCGCGGCTCGTCCCGCTCCTCCTCGGCGACGATGGCGACGTCCTCGGCGTCCAGCTCCTCGCGGGAACGTGTCGTCTCGGGGGAGTCGTCGGACTCGTCCTCGGGTCCGTCGAGCGCCAGGCGCAGCCCCAGGGCGGCGCGCGCCGTCTCTCCGATACCGCGGAAGACATCCTGCACGACCGCCGGGACCCGGGGAAGATTCTCCTCCTCCCGGTATCCGAGCAGCCGGTTGCGCACCTGCGCCATCCCGGCGCCGTCCCCGGCGGAGGACGGACGGGTGACCAGCAGCCGCAGTGCGTCGAGATCACGGTGCAGGATCGCGGTCGTCTCGTCCTGCGCCCGGAGCCGGTCACCGGGTGCGGGCAGGGGCGCGTTCGGCAGATGCAGGGCGAGCGTGTCGGCGCTCTCGGCGCTGCGCGCCGTGAGGATGAGCAGACCGAGCCGCTCGGCGGCGATCTCGGCATCGGCGATCCGCCGCTGGAGCAGCGAGGCGGTCGTGCTGTCGCTGGTTCCCTCCTCCAGACGGTTCTGGATCATCATGGCGCTCTCGTGCAGCCGCGCGGTGTGCACTCGTACGTCGTCCAGGGCCTCCTCGACATCGTCGGGATCGGCGTCGAGCAGCTCGGTCTGGGCGGACACCAACTGGCCCACGCGGGCCCGGAACGCCTTCCGCAGCCGTCCGAGGACGCGCTCGGGCGTCTCGGCGACGAGGACGAAGCGGGCCACCGCGCTGCAGGCGAAGGCGAGGGCGAGGGTGGCGTACAGCCCGGGAAGCTCGGTGCGGCCGGCTCCGAGGAACAGGGAGATGAAGTAGATCTGGAAGCCGATCAGCCCGAGAGCCGTACCGCGGTCACCGTACCGGCGGCAGTACACCGCCACGAAGATGAGCGCGATGAAACATATGTCGCCCGCGACCACATGGCTGCTCAGCAGCGCGCCCAGCGACATCGCGACGACCGCCACGGGCAGGCCGAGCGCCAGCGTGCGGGCCTGCTCCCGGCGCTGTTTCTCCTTGATGGCGAACGTCGCGACCATGGCGGTCGTGGCGCCGGGCACCATCTGGCCGACATCGGCTCCGAGCAGACCGAGAACGGCGAGCGCGAGGGCGACGGCACCGACGGTCCGCAGTCCGGCCATGAGCCGCAGCAGACCCGGATCGGATGCCGAGAACCGGTTCCAGATGCCCGCCCGACTCGGCCGTGCCACTGTCCTCACGCCGCCACTTGTCCCCGCTTCCGCGCCATGATCCGGAACTCCAGCATGGCACCGTGCGGCGCCGTGCGCCGAGTCTGCCCGCCCGGAAACGGCGGCGCACTCGTCGGGGGCCGCCCGGTGACCGACTCCGGCCGGCCGGACGGCCACGGTGCACCCTCGGTCGGCCAACGCGGCCAACGCGGCCAACGCGGCCAACGCGGCCAACGCGGCCAACGCGGCCAACGCGGCCAACGCGGCCAACGCGGCCAACGCGGCCAACGCGGCTCGGGCGCGAGCGGGTCTTCCGGAACTTTGCGCGCTGTCCGGTGGCCTTCGTTTCGCGCGGCAGTCGGGTCGGCATCTTGTGGGAGCGCTCCCAAGGCGCCAGTATGCCGCACATGAACCCTTTGCCGATCATTCGCGCCTACCGGCCCACCGACCGTGCCGCGGTCGCCGACGTATGTGTGAGCACCGCGGACGAGGGAGGGGATTCGCGTGCCCGGTATCCCGACGAGGAGCTGATGCCGGCGATCTTCGCCGAGCCCTACTGCCGTCTGGAGCCCGGACTGGCCTTCGTCCTGGACGACGGGAGCGGCCGGGCGGTCGGGTACGTGGTCGGGACCGGGGACACCGCGGAGTTCGTCGCGCGGTTCCGCGACACATGGATCCCGCGGGTCGCGCACCGCTATCCCGCCCCGACGACACCGCCCCGCACGCCCAGTGAGGAGATGGTCGGGCTGCTGCACACCCCTGAGCGCATGACCCTGCCCGAACTCGCCGACTATCCGGCGCACTTGCACATCGACCTGCTGCCGGAATTCCAGCGGCGCGGCTACGGAAGAGCGCTGATGAACACCTTCCTCACCGCACTGCACGACCACGGGGTGCCCGCTGTCCACCTGGGCATGGTCACCGCCAACACGCCCGCGCGGGCGTTCTACGATCGTCTCGGCTTCTATGAGATCCCCGTCGCCGACCCTGGCCCGCTTACCTATCTGGGCAGGTCGACGGTGGTGGAGGCGGTGGCGCCCGTCGAACGGGCGCGGGCCGTTCCCGTGGCGGGAGATACCCGGCGTCCGTAGCCGCGGTGCGCGGGGTGGTGCCCGCCGACGCACCTGGTGTGACGGGAGCCCGGTGGAACCGGCATGAGCCGCGCTCCTGTTCCGGCGCAGGCCGGGCGTACGGGCCAGTCGGGTCCGTCGGGTCCGTACGAGGGGCAGGGTCACCGGGTCCCTCGGGGGCGGGCGCCCCCGTTCCCGTGCGGCCGGGCGTCCCGGCCCCTCCTCCGGGCGGATGCGCTGGTGCCGGCGCGTGGCGGGCGTGGGCCTGCCGGTTTCCGGCGGCCGGTGGGCCGCCGGAAACCGGCAGGGGGAGCAGGCGAACCTCAGTGCGCGGCCGCGGTCGTCTCCGGCGTGGCGGCGGGGCCGGTCTTGTCGCCGCCGGCCGCGGCGCGGGCCGCCGGGATCACGGCGGCGATGGCGGCGGCCACCAGCGCGACGCAGCCACCGACGATGAGGCCGGTGCGGAAACCGCCCTCGGAGGTGAAGGTGTAGCCGGCCGCGGTGTTCGTCATCTGGGCGAGGATGACGCCGACGACCGCCGCGCCGACCGAGGTGCCCAGGGAACGCATCAGGCTGTTGAAGCCGTTGGCGGCGGCGGTCTCGGAGAGCGGGACCGAGCTCATGATCAGGGCCGGCATCGAACCGTAGGCGAGGCCGACGCCGCTGTTGATGACCATGCCGGTCAGCATCAGACCCCAGGGCGTACCCATGAGGGCCAGCGCCAGTCCGTAGCCGAGGGCGATGACGAGGACACCGCAGATCAGCGTGAACTTCGGGCCGCGGGCGTCCGTCAGCTTCCCGCCGAACGGGGAGACGATCATCATCATGATGCCGCCGGGCGCCATCCACAGGCCCGCCGCGAGCATCGACTGGCCCAGGCCGTATCCGGTGGCGTCGGGGAACTGGAGCAGCTGCGGGATGATCAGCATGCTGGCGTACATGCCGAATCCGACGAAGATCGAGGCGACGTTGGTGAGCAGGACCCGGGGGCGGGCCGTGGTGCGCAGGTCGACCAGCGGGTCCTTGGTGCGCAGCTCCCAGGCGCCCCAGGCGAGCAGGACCACCACGGCGGTGGCGAACAGCCCGAGCGTCGTCGCGGAACCCCAGCCCCAGTCGGCGCCCTTGGAGACGCCGAGGAGCAGGCAGACCAGGCCGACGCCGAGCCCGAGCGCGCCGAGGACGTCGAAGCGCTGACCCTTGGCGCTGGCCGGCACGTCCGGGATGAGGAACCAGATCAGCGCTCCGATCGCGACGGCGAGCACGGCGGAGCCCCAGAACAGCACGCGCCAGCTCGTGTACTGGGCGACCGCCGCGGAGATGGGCAGGCCGAGACCGCCGCCGATGCCCATGGAGGCGCTGACCAGCGCGATGGAGGAACTCAGCTTCTCGGCCGGCACCACGTCACGCAGCAGGGCTATACCCAGCGGGATCATGCCCATGCCCATTCCCTGCAGACCCCGCCCGACGATCATCGGGACGACGGACGAGGAGAGCGCGCACACCACGGAGCCGACCACGAGCGGGACGGAGCAGGCGAGCAGCATCCGCCGCTTGCCCAGCAGGTCGCCCAGACGGCCGGAGACCGGGACGCAGACGGACGCGACCAGCAGGGTGACGGTGATCACCCAGGCGGAGTTCGCGGGCGTGGTGTGCAGAATCTGGGGCAGCTCGGCGATGAGCGGAGTGACCAGCGTCTGCATGATCGCCGCCACGGTGCCGGCGAAGGCGAGCGTGGCGACCACGCCGCTTGCTCGGGCGTTGGGCTGGGGGGCGTCCATGAGGGACTCCTTGGGTCTGTCTGCGGGCAACGGATGTGCATCGTACATGCTGTATGTATCGCGCATGTGGTGTGGCTCATGCATGCGATGTGGCTCGTGCACGCGGGTGTGGGACCATGGAGCCGGGCCGTACCGACAGGCGCGGGACGCGCGGCTCAGGTGACAGCGGGAGGCGGCAGGCGGATGGTCAGGCCCACACACGAGGTCGAGTACGAGCAGATGCTGCTCAGCCGCCATGGACTGATGAACCACAGAGGCGGCCGGACCAAGGACGGTGTCCTGGAGCGCAGTGCCTACATCCTGCTCAGCCGGATCCGGGTCCAGGGGCCGATGTCGATCGGTGAACTGAGCGACGCCTTCGGGCTCGACGCCTCCACCCTCAACCGGCAGACCGCCGCGGCGAAGCGCGCCGGGCTGGTCGAGCGCATCCCCGACCCCGACGGCGGCATGGCCCGCAAGTTCCGCATCACGGACGAGGGGGCGCGGCTCCTCGACGAGGAACGGCAGGGGCTCATCGGTTCCCTGGACCGTGTCATGGCGGACTGGCCGGAGACGGACATCGCCGCCTTCGCCTCCTATCTGCGGCGCTTCAACACGGACATCGAGCGCATCGGCGGACGGCCCTGGCCGCGCCCGTGACCCGGAGCCCCAACTGCCGCCGCGCCGAAGCCGCGTAGCGGAAAACCCGATGACGCGGCAGCGCGCCACCTCCTACGCTCACTCGCATGAACAGCGCCGGGGGACTCCTGAACGTCGTCGATGTCGAGGCGACCTGCTGGGACGGGCCGCCTCCGCCCGGAGCCGTGAGCGAGATCATCGAGATCGGTCTGACCGTCGTCGACCTGGACAAGGGCGTACGGGTGGAGAAGCACCGCCTTCTGGTCCGGCCCGCCCGGTCCACCGTCAGCGCCTTCTGCACGGAACTGACCGGGCTGACCCGGGGCGAGGTCGAGGAGGGGCTCGAATTCGCCGAGGCCTGCCGTGAGTTGGCCGCGCGTCACCGTACGGGAGAGCTTCCGTGGGCGAGTTGGGGCGACTACGACCGTCACCAGTTCACCCGTCAGTGTGCCGCCACGGCGACTCCGTATCCCTTCGGCCACCGGCACGCCAACGCCAAGGCGGTCTTCACCACAGCTCACGGACTGCGCAAGCGCCCCCGGAATGGCACAGGCCCTGCACCTCGCGCAACTGCCCCTGGAGGGCAGACATCACAGGGGCGAGGACGACGCGTGGAACATCGCCGCCCTGATCCTCGACCTCGCGGGGAGAGGGGCTTGGCCGGACGCCTCCGCGTCGTCGGCCGACCGGGACTGACGGAGCGTCAACTCACTGCGCTCGGGGTGTCGGATTCCCGTTCCCGTTCCAATTCCCGTTCCAGAGCGAACCAGGGCCCGCGGTCCAGGCGATCCTGTACGACCTCGCGCGCCTCGGAGTCGGCGATCAGGTCGGTGAGGCGCTGCGCGCGGGTTTTGAGTTCCCCGGCGTCCGGAGCGCCGGTGGCCGCGGCCGTCCGGGCCAGGATCTCGACGGAGAAGGCGATGTCCCAGTCGGTGAAGGCATCAGGGTGTTCGGCGATCAGTTCCGCGTAGCGCGGGGCGTGATGGGCGGCGATCCGGGGGCGGCCGATGGCCAGGGCGGTCTGGGCGATGGCGTATTCGGCGCGGCCGTGGTTGGCGGGGGTGCCTGCCTCCAGCCAGTGGTAGCACGCCGCGTAGGCCTGGTAGAGGGCGCGGTCCTGCTCGGCGCGCGGAGTGCCGGGGGTCAGGTCGAAGAGCAGGTCCCCGAGCGCGTTGTTGAGCTCGACGGCGAACCAGCGGTGCAGATCGCGTTCGCGCGGCTGGCGGTTGCCGAACGCGCTGACGACGTCCTGCCAGCGGGCGAAGCCGTGTTCGTGTGCGATGACTTGCTGAGCGTCGTGTATGGAGAACAGGCCGGGGTCCACCGGACCGCTTTCGGCCGCGCGTTCGGCGGCGCCGGGCTTGCCGTGCCGGACGGCCAGGCGCAGGTCCTTGGCCTGGGTGCGCAACTGCCCCAGGTCGACCTCGGGCGGCAAGGCAGGGGTGGTGCTGCTCATGGATCGATTCCTTATGAACGGGCCATGCGCGGAGTGCGCGAGGCATTCGAGGAGCGTGATCAGTGGGATGCGCCGCGATGGATGGTGGAAGGGTTCTGGGGGTACGTCGACTGGCTGCCTGATCACACGGCCCACCCGTGTCGCCCCCGCCGGAGGCTGGATACCGGACCTCGTCCCGGCTGATCCGGTCCGGGGCTAGGCGTCTTGACCGGCTTCCCGGGCCGCGCGCTCCAGCCTGCTCCGATACTCCGCCCACCATGCCGAATCGCCCGGCGCCAAGCTGTCGTTGCCCTCGTCCATCCCGGCGGCGCCGTCGATGAGCTCCCGGATGATGTCGGCATGCCCCGTGTGCCGCTGTGCGTCAGCGATCACGCGGACCACCGCATGGTGCAACGTCACCTCGTTCCTTTCGGTGGGCCACCACGGCACTCTGCCGGTGGTTTCCAGCGCCAGCGCGTCGATCGTCGCGTCCGCGTGGGCCCAGGCCCGGCGGTAGAGCCCCGTGATGTGCTCGCGTGACTCGTCGGGAGTGGCCCACATGTCCGCGTTCGGCTCAGCGCCGTCTTCGAGCCAGGGCAGCGGCTCACCGGACGGCCGTCCGAAGGTGTCGCCGAGGTATCCCAGCTCCATGGTGGCCACATGTTTGACCAGGCCGAGGAGGTTGGTGCCGGTCGGTGTGAGCGGGCGGCGGATGTCGTACTCCGAGAGACCTTCGAGCTTCCACATCAGGGCGTCACGAGCCGACTGCAGATAGCGGTGAAGGTCGGTCTTGGGATCCGTTGCGGTCATGGCGGCCAGTCTGCCGCTCACGCGATCTGACCACCGCCTTTTCCACCGCTCGCGGCGAACCGGATCATCCGACCGGTCCGCCGGGACAGGCGGTTGGCTACGCCGTCATGGGAAGGCCGGGTTTCCGCGCCATGAAGGTGGCGACGGTTCTCTTCGCTCCTTCGCCAGGTTCCTGCAGCAGTTGAGAGGTGACGACGGGTCCGGCCCGCTCCAGCAACCCGACGATGCGCTCCGGGGGTTGCAGGTGGGACTCGAAGGACACCGGATGGCCGCCATACGCATGGGTCGGACGCACATGTACATCGTCTCCCACATAGCCGGCCATCATCAGATGGCCGCCGGGAGCGAGCGTGCGATGGAATTCGGCGAACACGACGGGCAAAAGCTCCGGCGGCGTGTGGTGGGTGGAGTAATAGGCAAGGATGCCGCCGAGTTCGTCGTCCCCGATCGCCGGCGCCGTCATCGAGCCCACGGTGAACTTCAGGCTCGGGTAGGCCTGCCGGGCCACTTCGACCATCTTCGGGGACACGTCGATGCCGAACGGGCGCACTCCCAGGTCTGCCAGATGGGCCGTGACTTTGCCGGGCCCGCACCCCAGGTCCGCCACCGGGCCGCGGTCGGCGACCCGTACGACCTCCGCGAACACGGCCGGCATCGCGCGTGACAGCGGTCCAACTCCGCGGGTTCCTTGACGAGTTGAGCGTAGTCGGACGCGACGGTGTCGTACGACTCCCGAACCGCGGCGAGGTAGGAGGGTTCGGTCACGCGGGCGACTCCAGAGGAGGGCGCTGACAGCCGGGCCGATCTGACACTGCCATGTGGTCTCTGGCGAAGGCCTCGTCGGGGCATCCCGCGAACCGCACGTTGTCGTGGCCGACTGGACTGAGTAGGGTCACCGACGTGAACACCGGACCGGCGCTACGCCACACACGGATTGGCCACCCGGTGGAGGGCTGATCACGTGGAGGGTGCGCAGAAGGCACCCTCCCAGTTCGTCACGCGGACCTCCCGGCGCAAGTGCACCGCGAGTCCCCTTTTCGTGTCGAACACCATTGAGGTAAAGCCGAATGACAGTCACGTTCAACCACACCATCATCGCTGCCAAGGACCGCCACGAGTCGGCACGCTTCTTCCGCGAGCTGTTGGAACTGCCGGAAGCGCCTTCCTGGGGCCCGTTCACCAACATCCAGCTGTCCGACGGTGTGCTGCTGCAGTTCGCCGAGCCGCCGGTGGAGATCCAGATGCAGCACTACGCGTTCCTCATCGACGACGAGCTGTTCGACCGGGCGTACCGGCGGCTCTGTGGCCACGGCATCGAGCACTGGGCCGATCCCCGGATGCGACGCTCGGGCGAGATCAACAACGAGCACGGCGGTCGAGGCGTGTACTTCAAGGACCCCGCCGGCCACGCGATCGAATTGATCACCCGCCCGTACCTGTAGCCGGACGGAGCCTGGTCGGGCCCCCGAGGCGCGGCGCCCGACCGGGCGGTCGGTCGAGTGGGTGACCGCCGGGGCGCAGTCAAGTCGGTGCGAAGAGGGCGTTGTGTGCCGGAGTGCGGCTGTTTCACCCCGAAGGGTTGTTTTGTGGCGGGTCGTGGTGAACGGGGTGTGGGTGCGGGTGCCTCGGGGAGAACCTGGGGCGTACGCGAAACACCGTCATCGAGGAGTGCCGCGTGTCCGATGTCGTTTTCACGGCGGATTTCGCCTCGGCTCGTCAATGGGTCGCGGGCCGTTCCTGGGCTTATCCCGACGGCGGTCCGGTCAATCCGGACGACGGCAAACTCGACCATCTGGTGACCGACCCCGCCTACTGTCGGACGGGTCTCTTCCGGGCCACCCGGCGACCGGACGGTGACTGGGACGCGGGTCTCCTCACCACCGAGGGCAGCGCGGACGGGTTCATGCTCCGCACGGGAGATGTCCTGGAGACGCGGGTCCGGCTGCCCACGGTGACCGGCGCCTGGCCGGCCATCTGGACGTGGCGGGACGGCGGTCAGGAGATCGACGTCTTCGAGTACCACCCCGACAACCCCGACCTGCTGGAACTCTCCAACCACGTTCGCCTCACCCAGCACTACTACCGGGACCCGTCCATTCGGCCGGGCGCTTGGGTCGACCTCGTCGTCGAGTTCGGCGCCCATCGCGTCGTGTGGTGGGTGAACGGAATCCGGGCCTTCGACGACCGGCGCGGAGTGGGCAGAGCCTGGCACGCCTATCTCATCGTCAACCTGTCCGTGTGCTCGGGGCGTTACCACCCGCCACCGCCCCCCGGGGCCTCCGAGATGGACTACGAGGTGGCTCGTCTGACCGTCCGCAGGCCCCAGTTCGACGGGCCGTTCCCGGCGGCGGCCGAGGACGAGGTCGCGATCCTCGACTGATGCCGGCATAGGGCGAATCGGCGACGGGGAATCGGTCCTCGCCCAGTGCATCCGCCGCCGGCCCCCGGATGGAAGTACGGCATCAGAAGCGGCGATGCGCTCGTGCACGTCGCGCCGACGGGTGCCGAGGGTCATGACGAATCCGCAACCGGGGCAGGACGCCCCCGAGGCCGCGTACGTCGGTCACGTCGGCAGCTGCCGCACGTGCCAAAGGGAGTCGGGACGTTGCCCGCGGGCAACGCGCCTGTGGCGTCTCTACCAGGAGTGGCGCAACGGCTACCGCGCCCGGCCCGAGGACGCGGACTGACGGACCGAGGGCCGGATCGCCCTGGTGGAAGGCGGTGGACCTATGGCCCGGCTGTGACCCGGAACCATGGCCTCCGCCACAGTCGGGCAGGCCGGGTCCTGATCAGCTGGACCGATGCGCACAGCCGCCCCTCTCTTGCTGGTCCTCGCCTCGGGCCTCGCCCTCTCCGCCTGTGGGCCCCGGACCGACCCGCCCGCGTCCGACCCGCGGCCCACCTCGACCGACGATCCGAGGTTCCTGCCGCTCGCCGCGTACGACATACCCGACGGTGACGTCCGTACGGTCGGCACGGCCCGGTGGACGCTCGCCGAGGAGTACATGGCGCCTCGGGTTCGACAGCCTGAAGCACCGCGTCACCGACCCCGCGCCCGACTGGCCCGAACGCCCCGCGACCTCCGGCGTGCTCATCGTCGTCGTCGAGTCGTCGGACGATTTCCGCTACGGCGTACAGGACCCGGAGGGGCGGCGAGGTACGGCTGTCAGGCGTCGCGGGCCGAAGACGAGCGACGGTATCCGAAGCGGAACCGGACGCTTCCCGAGTACCTCGCGCTGACCGGCGAGTTTCATCGGGGACGATCCGAAGGCCGTCCACGGTCACCCGATCCCCGATCGCGGCTGCCTCGGCGAGGCCGACCGCGCGATCTACGGGATGAACCCCCAGGATCGCAAGGATCCGATCCTGGAGCTGGAGGGCAAGAGCCTTGAGCAGGGCATGCGGGACCCCGTCTGGAAGCATGCGGACGCGGCGTGGTCGGCGTGCATGCGCAAGGCGGGCTTCCACTACGCCACCCCCGGGGACGCGGCGACGGGACGCGACCGCGAGGAACTGGAGCTGGAGGAACGGAAACGGCCGGCCGGGAAGCGGAACGATCCCGACGAGCCGTCCGCCATCGGGAAGAAGGTCGCGACCGCCGACGCGCGCTGCAAGCAGCGGAGTCGGTGGTGACGGCGCCGGGACGTGCGAGGTACTGCCAATCCGCTGCTGCTTCGGCTACGGATATCCAGTGGTCGGTGAGACGATCCCTCCGCTCGGTCGAGTGCGAGGCGTGGGGTAGCGCCGTGAAGGTGGAGAGGTGTCATGCGAGGCTCTGTGCGGATGTCCGCCGATGATGTGCCCCGGTCCGAAGTGGCCGGCGCACCCGAGGCGCTGCTGCCGTATCGCGTCACCCGTCCGGATGCGGGGCCGACGCGTGCTGCCGTACTGGTCCTCCATGGTGGCGCCGTGGACAGCAGGGCCCCGTCGCGACCGTGGAATGTCGCACGTGTGCGCATGCGGCCCTTCGCGCGCGCCGTGGCACGTGCCCTGCCGGCCGAGGACACGTTCGTCGGGCAGGTGCGCTACCGCTACAGAGGATGGAACGGTGCGGACGCCGACCCCGTCGCCGATGTTCTGCGGGCACTCGCCGAACTGGCCGAGCTGGTGGGGGAGGTGCCGGTCGTTCTCGTGGGCCACTCGATGGGCGGGCGCGCCGCTCTGCGTGCCGCGACCGCGCCGCAGGTCCGGGCCGTGATGGCCCTCGCGCCCTGGTGCCCGGAGGGTGAGCCGGTCGCCCACCTCCGGGACAAGCGCGTGATCGTGCTGCACGGCGACCGGGACCGGGTCACCGACCCCGCGGAGTCGTTCGCCCTCGTCCGCCGGGCCGCGGAGGCGGGCTGCTCCGCGAGCGCCGTGCGGGTCGAGGGCGGTGACCATGCGATGCTCCGACGCGCGCGGACCTGGCATCGGGCCACGGGCACGACGGTCGCCGACCTGGTGGCCCGGATCGACGGCGGGCTCGCTCTCTCCTCCGTCGAAGTGCCAGGCGGTGAACCGGGCGTTCTCTAGCGTCCGGTCGAGTCCAGCCGGTCGTCGGGGTCCGGGCCGGGGGAGAAGGAGCGGTGGGCGCCGGACGCCAGCCGGGCGGCGGACGCGGGAAGCGGGGCGCCCGTCGACGGATCCCAGCTGAGGATCCATTCGAAGTCGCGTTGCAGCCGACGGGCTTCGCTCCGGACGAGCGTCGGTATGTCGCCGCGTTCGGAGATCAGTTGGGCGTAGATCGGCGCATCGTGCACGTGGGGATCCTCGACTCGCTCTCGTGGTCTGACGTGCCTCGAAGGTACGGCCGGGACGTGGTTGCAGCGGTCATCCGGCCAGCTCGGCCAGAACCGGTCAAGGTGTGACCAACGGGCGCCGTTGATGTCGAACGAGATGTCAGGGGACGCCAGTTCTGTGCACACTTCCGACACATTCGAGACGGCGGGATGTGCGAACGGTGGGCCGGGACAGGCTGGGCAGGCCCGGTCGGACAGGAACCCGGACAAGGATCCGGACCGAGTGGGTCGGGCCGGTGGGACGCGAGTCCGGGTGGGGGTCGCGACGGGAGTAGGGTCCCGATCGCCCCAACAGGCGTGCTCAGCCGCCTTTTCGAGCACGGCGTGTGTCCTCACCGTTGCGCTGCGGGGTGATGCGATGAAGGTCACGAAAATGTATCGGACATCTGGGACGTGGATCTTCACATCGGGTGCACAACATGGCTAAATTGGCGACCAGGCCGCCCGACTCCCTCCGGCGAAGCTCGCCGGGCGGCGCGGCCTCCGCCGAGTCCGGCCTGTCCTCGTGGCAGCTGGAGCCGGGGACCCACCGAACTTGGGGTGAATCGGCCCAACTGCCTTACGGGGCAGAGGCCGTAGGGCATACCTTCCGGAATCGTCCGCCCGAACCCGACAGCTAACCCGGTAGGCGGATGACGGAAGGAGCACCACTCCATGGCGCCGGAGCACACCCCGCCCAGCGGCGAAGAAGTCCGCCGACGGCTCTCGTCCCTCTATGACCAGGCGGAGAACGCCACCGGTAACTTCAACGCGACCCGCGCCCTGGCGAACTCCTCCCGCAAGCCCGCCCGGCGCGCCGTCGGCCAAGGTCGCGCGGAAGTCGATCCCGCCCAGGAAGCCCTGATGCGGCAGTGGTTCGACGGGGCGCGCTCCCGGTTCGGGCCCTCGGCCCCGGCGATACTGCCGCCCGACAGACAGCCGGACCGCGGCGGGGAAGGCCCCCGCCCGACGGACGGTGCGAGACGTCCGAAGGAGCTCCCGGCGGAGCTTCCGACGGTGTATCAACTGGAGCAAATCGCTCGGCCCGTGGCCGAGTTGAGGGCGGCACCGGTACGAGAGCTGACCGCGGGTCCGGCTTCGGAACTGACCGCGCGCCCCGTCCTGGAGCTGACCGCGGGTCCGGCGGCCGAGATGACGGCCGGGCGCGCCCCGGCCCTACCTGGACCCGAGGCGGCCGTGCGCGCGGTCCCGGCGGCCTCCGCCCCCGCGTCACAGAAGTCCTCGCTGCACCTCAAGAAGCACAGCGCTCGGCGCAAGCTGGCCGCCGCGCAGGAGCTGCTGTCGCGGCACGTGGCGCGGCAGGGCATGCCGGTCGCGCAGGCCCCGGCGATCGAGTACCGGCCGGTGGAGGAGCCGCGGCTCCCCTCGTTCCAACCGGCTCCCCAGCCCGCCGCGTTCCAGTCGGCGCCTCAGGCCACCGCGTACGCCGGGGCGCCTCAGGCCACGGCGTACGCCTCGGCGCCCCAGCCCGCTGCGTTTCAGACGGCTCCCATGCCCACCGCTTTCGAGTCGGCCCCCCAGCCCCCCGCGTTCCAGCCGGCGCCGCTGCCCACTTCGTACGAGCCGGTGCCCCAGCAGCCCGAGTTCAAGTCGGTGCTCCTGCCTCTCGCCTACGAGTCGGTGCCGCTGCCCAGTGCGTACGAGCCGGCACCCCAGCAGCCTGAGGTGAAGTCGGTGCTCCTGCCTCTTGCGTACGAGTCGGTGCCGCTGCCCAGTGCGTACGAGCCGGTGCCTCAGCAGCCTGAGGTCAAGTCGGTGCTCCTGCCCCTCGCGTACGAGTCGGCGGTCCAGTCCGCCTCGTACCAGTCGGCCCCGATGCCTCCCGCGTACGAATCGGCACCCCCGTCTCCCCGGTACGAGCCTGCGCCTGCGCCCCCCGCGTACGAGCCGGCGCCCCCGCCGGTCGACGACGCTTGGCGGCAGTCGTTGCGGACCGGCAGGGAACAGGTGTGGCCCGCCGCGCCCGGTCCCGTCGACACGAATCCGGGCTTCAGCATCGACAGCCTCGTCGCTGCCGCCGCCCCTCCGGTCGTCGGATACGACAGCAGGGCCTCGGAGGCGGTCGCCTTCGCTCGTGCGCAGGTCGGCAGGCCGTGCGTGTGGGGAGCGTCCGGACCCGGCTCGTACGATCCCTCCGGCCTCACTCAGGCGGCCTGGAAGAGTGCCGGGGTGATGCTCCCCCGCGCGACGCACGACCAGGCGCGGGTCGGCCCGGCGGTCGCCCTCACCGACGTCCAACCGGGTGACCTGGTCTTCTTCCACGCCAACGTGAGCCACGTCGGTCTCTACGTCGGTGACGGCATGATGGTCCACGCGCCGAGTCCCGGAGCGCGGATCGCCGAGGAGTCGATCAACTACGCCGGGCAGGCGGCCATCCACAGCGTCGTACGGCCGGTCTGAGACCCGCCGTACGGCCGGCCCGAGATCCGGCCCGGCCGTTCGAGGGCGCGGTCGTCCGCGAGGATGACCTGACGGCGAGCCGTCAGAATTCCCGGTCGATCCCCGTGACGGCGGCCGGCCCCAGCGGGGCGTCGTCCTCGGACAGGCCGCTGTCGCGGAGCGCGCCGGAGACGAGCCGCACGGCCTCGGCTTCGGCGCTTCTCCGGTCCGCCGCCTCGACTTCGAGCCGGACGGAGAACGTGTTGTTCTCGTCGACGGTGAGCAGGCTCAGCTCCTCGCTCTCGCCCAGGTCCGTGTTCTGCGGGTCCTGAGGGCGAAGCCTGCGTTCCACGTCGGCACGGGAGGCGTCCGACAGTCCGTGGACGAACGTCCCGGGAACGGTGATGACGAAGGTGGTCACAGGAACTCCTAGTGCGGGTGCCCGGCGGGCCTGAGGTGCGGTCGGCTGTGTGATCGCCCGTCTACCCCGCATTGTGCCGGGCACCCGGATCTTCTTCGCGTCGGGCGGAGCCCGCCGTGTGGTGCCCGCGCCCGGTGGTGCCTGCCGCCCGGTGATCGCGTGGCGATACGGTCGCCCCATGGCTGACGCTCGGTTGACCACCGCCTCGTATCTCGTCCTCGGCATCATCGACAAGCTGGGCGAGGCCAGCCCGTACGACGTCAAGGGGGAGGCGGCACGCACCGTCGCGCCCTTCTGGTCGGTGCCGCACGCGCAGGTGTACGCGCAGTGCGACCGGCTCCTCGACGCCGGGCTGTTGTCGCAGGTGCGGCAGGAGAGCGGCCGCAACCGCAGGGTATTGACGCTGACGGACCAGGGCCGGGCGGCCCTGCGGGACTGGCTCGACGACCCCGCGTTCGTCCCGGTGGAGGCGCGGGAGCGCGGCATCCTCAAGCTGTGGTTCGGCGGCCGGCCCGAACAACTCGGTCCCGTACAGCTCGACGAACACCGCCGGACCCTGGGTTCCTACGAGGAACTCGCGGAGAGCGTCGGGGAGTTGCTGACGCGCGGGCAGCGGGACGCGCTGGAGTTCGGAATCCGGTACGAGCGGATGATGATCGATTTCTGGCAATGGGTGCAGCGCCGGGACGAGGACGCGACAGACCGTTGACCCCGGCGGTGGGTGGCCCCTACCGTCTCGATAGTCCAAACGAGACTATCGATGGTCGGGTCACGGCCACGAGCAGGGAGTCGTCGTGCGTCGTCCAACCGGGAACACCTGGCGCCGCGTCGCCGTCATAGCCGTATCCGCCGTGTGCGTGGGCTACGCGCCGATCGCGATGACCGAGCTGTGGCCGTACGCGCGTCCCGGCGCGCCGGCCTTCGGCGAGTGGATCCTGGCTCACGTGGTCTCGCCGCGTTACGTGGCCGACGCGCTGGCCACCCGGGTCGGGCCGTACCGCCACAGCCTCGTGCCGATGATCGTGCACTCCGTGCTCGGCGGGGTGCTGATGCTGCTCGGCCCCGCGCAGGTGCTCACCGCCGTACGGCGGCGCACGCGGCTGCACCGGGTCCTCGGAGTGGTCTTCGCGGCCACCGTGTACGCCTCGATGGCGGGCGCCGCGCTGTACCTGGCGCGTACGGCTCCCGGGGACGCGTTCAGCGGCGCCGCCTTCTGGATCGTGCTCGCGACCATCCTGGTGGGCACCGTGATGAGCGTGACGTTCGGGGTGCTCGCCGCCGTCGGCGGGTTCCCCGATCTGCACCAGCGCTGGATGCTGCTGTGCTATGGCTTCCTGCTGACCGCCCCGCTCCTCCGGTTCGAGTGGGGTGGCCTGCCGCTGATCCTGCCCGGCCTGTCCATGGCCGAGATCAACCAGGTGGCCACCATGCACCTGGGCTCGGTCGTCGCGTTCGGCGCGCTGATCGCCTCGCGCTCCCTCGACCGGCGCGCGACGGTCGCCGGGGTGTCGCGGTCGTGGGCCCCTGTGCCCGTCCTGGCCGTCGCGCACGTGGCCGGTGCCGCCGCGCTGACCTGGATGGTTCGCGCCTCACTGGACTACGGCTCACAGGGGCGACGGCTCGTGCTCGCCTATCTCGTGCCGTACGCCGTCGCGTACGCGGTGATGGGCCTCCGCGCTCGGCGTGCCGGCCGGGAGGGCCGTCTCTGGGCGCGGGAGGAGTGGCGGCTGCACTGGGTGGCCCTGTGCCTGGCGCCGGTGCTGTCGGCCGGGGCCGCGCCGCTCTTCGAACGAACGCTGGGGCTCGACGGGCTCACGGCGCTCGCAGCCGGGGCGGCGATCGGCTGCGGTGTGCTGGCGTTCGCGGCGACCCTGATGGTGAGCGTGCGCGTCATGTACGCGCGGGAGGTCCTCAAGAGGGCTGTACGCACCCCCAGTTCGGCTTCTCGCCTCTCGTCGCCGGTCTCCTGACCCGGCGTCCCCCTCATTCCTCCCTCTCATCTCTCGACCACCTCATCGTGATCCCCGTCCGGAAACGGAATCCCCATGCCGAACGCATCAGACCTGCCCCGGCACGACGACCCCACGGAGCACCCGCGGCAGCCTCCGCGAAACGCGCAAGAGCAGCAAGAGCAGCAAGAGGCGCAGGGGGAGCAGGAGACACAAGAGCGGCAAAGGACGCAAGAGACGCAGGGTGTGCCGCTGGGAGCCGCGGGACGCGTTGCCGGGCCACTCGCCGGCGGCGGGCGGCCGCTGACCGCGGGGGTGGCGATGCTGGCGACCGCGGTCGCCGTGGTCAGCGTTCTCGTCGGCGGGCTGCTGGCGGCCGTGGCCCTCACGGGACATGTCTTCGGCGCGTGGCGCTCTTCCGAGTCGCTGACTCCGGGGCTGATCGGCGCGGCCATGCTCGGCACCGCGCCCGGGCTGTTCGCGGTGAGCCGGGCCCGCGCCTGGCACGAGACCCGGACGCTCGTCCACCCGCTGGCCGTCGTCCTGGTCGGCCTGTTCACGGTGAGCCTGCTCAACGCCGGGCACCTGTACATCGCGCGGGGCGGCTCCGTCGTCCCGGTGCTGTTCAGCCTCGGCTGGCTGTTCACGCTCGGCCTGCTGAGCGTGTGCGCCCTGATCGCGCTGGCCTGGCAGTACCTCACCCCCGCGCAGCCGCTCGGCCCGCGCGGCGCGCCCCTTCCCGGCTGGTCGAAACCGGCGCTGGCCGTGCTCGGTTCGTCCTGGCTCGGTATCGGTACGGGACTGCTGGTCCGGCCGGGCTTCTGGACCGGCTTCGTCCCGTGGAGCGTCGACCGCCCGGACGCGCAGGCGCTCGGGGTGTGGGCCCTGGCCCTCGGTGTCGGCGTCCTCGGCGCGCTCGCCGAGGACGACCTCGGCCGCACCGGCCCGGCCCTGATCGCCCTGCCGGGCACCGCCGTCGCCGTGTCCGTCGTGCTGGCCTGCCGCGCCTCGGCCGTCGACTGGTCCTCGGGCCCGGCTCTCTGCCTCGTCTGCATGGTGGCCGGGCTCCTGCTCGCCGGCGCGAGCGGACGCGTACTGCTGGCGAAGTCCTTGGCTCCGCAACCCCGGCACTGAGGGCGGTACGGTCAACGGCGTTCTGCATCAATGTGTTTGACGCACCGTCACCTGGATGTGAGGGTGGCGGTCGGCTCTCGGGGAGCGCGGACGGCAGGCTTCGCTGCCGACTCCCGGAAACGTTGTCCACGCCATCTGTTCCGGACGGAGGCAGGGCCGCGGTCCGCCCGCGAACGGCAGGATACGAGGCGCTGACCGACGAGGAACGACGCTGGGGGTGGGAGAGGTATGCGCGGGTGGCGTCGTCCTCCGCTCGCCCGGGAGCCGGACCTGACAGCGTATCTCCGCAATACGGTGTGGGGGCCTGCCGAGTTCGTCGGATGGCCGCCCCGGTGGCTGGTGGGGGAGGGGGTCCTCGCCGGGTTTTTCGGGGCCGGGTCCATCGTCGGCGTCGGGGTCGTCGGAGACCGGACCGGGGTGCCCGTACTGGCCAGCGGTGAGGCGGGGCTCGTGTGTGCCGGAGCCCTCGTCCTCCACCTGGTTCTCGTGCGGGCCGGGCGGGCGCTCGTCGGCATCGTCGCGGTGCTCGGCGTGTGTCTCGCCCTCCAGGCCCCGCAGGCCGCGGCGGGCGTGGTGCCGGCGGACGGGGAGCGAGTGGCGCCCATGGTGGTCACGTCCGTCGAGGGCGGCGGGCGGGCGGGCGCGGGCCCCACCCGGTACCTGTGCTCGGTGGTTCCCCGGGACGGCGTACCGCGCAGGGTCCGCGTCTGGCGGGGCTGCGAGCGGACCACCCGGCCGGGAGACGTGCTCGCCGTCGTCTACGACCCCGAGGGGCGGGTACCGCCACGCGCCCTGGCCGCGGGACGGGCGACGACCGGGCCGCTGCGTGACCTGGCGGCCCTGGCCGCCGCGCTCCTGGCCGGATGCGTGCTCGCCGTGGTCCGCTCCCACCGCCTCACCCCTGCGGTCTCCCCCGGGTGACGCCGTCCGGATGCCCCCACGGCCGGTAGTCGCGGGTCGCGGGCGGCCACCGCCGTCCGTCGCCGCTCCCGGTCACAGCGGGAGGATCACCAGGGCGGTGTCGTCGGTGGCGCCGTCGGGCGGGAGCAGGTCCGACAGGAGGGCGTCGGCGAGGGCCTCGGGCGCGGCCTCCCGGTGGCGGGTCAGGGCGGCGGCGAGGCGCCCGAGACCGACGTCGATGTCCTCGACGCGGCGTTCGACCAGACCGTCGGTGTACAGGACCAGGGTGTCGCCCTCGGCGAAGTCCGTGGTGGCCTCGGGGCGGGGCACGTGATCCGGCCGGGCTCCGAGCGGCGGGTCGGTCGCCCGGTCCAGGAACTCCACCCGCCCGTCGCCGCGCAGGAGGGCCGGCGGGAGGTGCCCGGCGCTGCTGTACGTGATGGTGTGGGCCTCCCAGTCGATACGGGCCGTCACCGCCGTGGTGGATTCGGCGCCCTCGACGGAACGCGCGTACAGCCCCAGCACGTCAAGCGCTCGGGCGGGACCGCTGGAGGCACGGGACGCGGCACTGAGGGCACTGCGCAACTGGCCCATGACACAGGCGGCGGTCAGCCCGTGGCCCACCACATCGCCCACCGCGACCGCCATCCGGTCGCCCGTCAGGGCCACCAGGTCGTACCAGTCGCCGCACACGTTCAGGGCGCTCGTGGCCGGCCGGTAGCGCACGGCGGCCAGGTGGGGCCCCACCTGGTGCGGTGAGGGCAGCAGCGCGTCCTGGAGGGCGACGGCGACCTCCCGTTCGCGGGCATGGGCCCGCCGCAGGCGGTCGTTGACCTCTTGCAGCTCCCGGGCCCGGGTGTACAACTGGGCCTCCAGTACGGGGGTCCGGTCGCCGCCCGTGGGACGGCCGCGGGCGCGGATGAGTTCGGTGACCTCCTCCACCCGGTGGACCACCAGCGCCACGGCGCCGTCCTCGTCGAGCAGGGGAGCGTTGACCGGACTCCAGTACCGCTCCTGCCAGACACCCGGCCGGTCCAGGGACTCCACGTCGTAGCGCTGCAGGCCCATGGTGTCGCGCTCCCCGGACTCCACCACCCGGCGCAGCGACGTCTCCAGGTTGCGCACCCCGTTGGCGGCCGGATCGTCCGGCCGGGCGGGGAACACGTCGAACAGATACCGGCCGATCAACTGCTCCCGGGAGCGGCCGGAGTTGCTCAGATAGTCCTCGTTCGCGTCCACGATGACCAACTCCGGGGTGAGCAGCGCGACCATGCCGGGCAGGGCGTGGAAGACATCGCCGTAGTCGATCTCTGCTCCCGCCACCTGTTCACCCGCCTCACGCCGCGGCCCGGTCGTGCCCACGGTGGAAGCGGCGGAGCACCTGACCCTGCCCCACGGGCCCGGGCCATGGCCGGGGGCCCAGGTCCGGGACGTACGTGTGGTGCAGTGTTCTCATCAGGCCACCGCTTCGCGTCCGGTGCAACCGGGCAGGTGCCGCGGGCAGCACTCGCCCGTGCGGTCGGCGCGGGACGAGCCGGTCTCCCGGTGTTCGCCGAAGTGTCCTCGGGCCGTTGCTCCGTACGGGGTTGCTGTGAATCCGAGAGACGGTTGAACACAACGAAACCCGCGCGCGTATAGGGGCAGGGGAATTTCCATGCCGAGCCGACCACGACGCGTAGGAGCACCACCTTGGGACGCAACACGCGCAGACGCCCCACGGGCGCACGACGCGCGACCTCTGCAGCTTTCGCACTGATATTGGGCGGAGGCGGACTGCTAGCAGTCAACGTCTACGCATCGGCGACCGAGACCGGGGCGGGCGGCGACCCGCAGGGCGCGCACGTCCTGTCCGCCGGCTCCGCCACCATCGACTGCCCTGACGTCGGCGACCAGTTGAAGATGGTCCCGGACGCCGCGAAGGGGAATGTCGACAAGGAACTCGCGGGACTGGACCAGCAGATCGCCGAGGCCTACCAGCAACTCCAGGCCAAAGCCGACCAGATGCAGCAAAGCGGCGACAGCGGCGCCGATGCCGTCATGAATCCGCTGAAGGAGAAGCGGGCCGAGTCGATCGGCCGCATCGTGGCCGCCATCGACGCCGCGGGCGACCCGCCGAGCGGACTCGACAGCCTCGCGGCCTGCATCCTGCGGCCTTCCGGAAACCAGCTCGGCGGCGGGGAGAACGCCACCCAGAGCCCCGCGCCGCAGAACCAGAGCGGCGCTCCGCAGAACCAGAGCAGCCCGCCCCCGAGCCAGGGCGACCAGCAGGGCGGTGCCGCTCCGGTCGGCAACGGCCCCGTGGCCGCCGACTACGCGGACATCAAGTCGGTCCAGCCCAACGTGCAGACCCCGCAGCCCCAGGACAACGCCTCCCGGGGCGAGTTCGTCACCAGCTGCGGTGTCAACGCCAACGGACTGTTCAACTCGGACAACGTGATCGTGGCTCCCGGTGTCAGCAACGGCGCCCACCACTTCCACGACTACGTCGGCAACCAGTCCAACACCGCCTTCGCCAGCGACGAAGACCTGGCCAAGGCCGACACCTCCTGCCAGGACAAGGGCGACAAGTCCACGTACTACTGGCCCGTGGTGCGCCTCCAGAACGGCAAGCAGGAACGCGACGCGGGCGCGCCCGGAGGCGGGACCGAGGGCAACGCCGGGCAGATCGTCACGCCCAAGCAGGTCACACTGACCTTCGTCGGCAACCCGCGCGGCAAGGTCACGGCGATGCCCCGCCTGCTGCGCATCATCACCGGTGACGCCAAGGCGTTCGTCAACGGCACCGCCAACGCCAACGCCTCCTGGAGCTGCACCGGCTTCGAGGACCGGCAGTTGAAGGACAAGTACCCGCTCTGCCCGCAGGGCAGCGACGTGGTGCGCACCTTCAAGTTCCAGAGCTGCTGGGACGGCGCGAACATCGACAGCGCCAACCACCGCACCCATGTGGCCTTCGCGGACGCCCAGGGCAACTGCCCCGGCGGTTTCAAGGCCATTCCGCAACTGGTGCAGCGCATCGTCTACGCGATCAACGCGCCGAGCCTCCAGGACGGCGGCCGTACGTCACCGCTGTTCGCGGTGGACTCCTTCCCCGAGCAGCTGCACAAGCCGGTCACGGACCACGGCGACTTCATCAACGTCTTCGACGAGAGCCTGATGAATCACATGGTCGACTGCATCAACGGCGGCCGGAAGTGCGGCGCGGGAGCAGGCAACGGCAACGGCAACGGTGGCGGTGGCGGACAGCAGGAGAACCCTCCGGCCACCGACAAGCCGTCCCAGAGTGCCGAGCCGAACCCCTCGGAGGCGGCCCCGAACCCGTCCGAGGCGGACCCGAACCCCTCCGAGAACCCCTCCGAGGAGCCGGCGCCCACCGCGGACGACCCGTCCGACGGCAAGGGGGGCAAGGGCTCCGGTGACAACGGCAGCGGCGGCCAGAGCGCCGAGCCGACCGCCGGGGCGCCGGGCACCGAGCCGGCGGGCGACGACGCGCCTCCCGCCACGGTCGAGCCCAAGTCCGACGTGACGTCGTCGGCCGGGGACGGCTCGTCCGCCGCGCAGGAGACCCCGGGCGACGACCAGGGCGGCCAGGTGGGGACGCCCGCGCAGACGGCGCCGGCGGCCGAGGCCTACCCGTCGGCCACTTCGGGGGTCGAGCCGCAGGCGGTCGGGACCGGCGGGCTCGCCGAGACCGGGGCGAACCTGTGGCCGGGCGTGTTCGGCGGGATCTTCGTCCTCTCCGGGATCTTCGTGCTCTACCGCATCCGGCGCACCTACGGGTGATCCGGACGGGACCCGGACGGACGAGTCCGGCGGACGGATCCTGACGGACGAGTTTGAAGGGGGCCCGGGGGGTGTGGGGAGGGGCCACAAGACCCACCCGCCCGCCTCCAGGGGTGAAACTCCCACCAAAGGGTGGCTCGACCCCCAACCCTATCGGGGGAGACACGCCCCCT
>NZ_JBVJCT010000002.1:202067-307233 GCF_055588305.1 Streptomyces sp. NPDC042002
GCGTGGAGAGGGGCGGAAAGGGGGAAAGGGGAGGGCGGCGAGGGTGCACGGACCCCGGGGTCCACCGGGCCCCCCCCCCCTCCCCCCCCCCCCCCCCCCCCCCCCCCCCCCCCCCTCGGCCGTCTCACGGGCGGCAATCTCGACCGGCGGTGTGCGCCGATTCACAGCATGCTGGTGGGAGACGCGATCATGTCGTCCACATTGGGGAAGGCGAAGCTCCATGGACGCATCAGAGCAGGCACCGGATGACCGGCCCCTCGACCTGTACCTCGAAATGCTCCGCCTGCGTATGGCTCCGGCGGACTACGCGCTCTTGCTGCGCATGGTCGAGCCCGTACTCGAAGCGATCAGGGAGGAGAGGGCGGGAGCGATCGAACTGTGCCTGGACGGCGCGGAACCCGACAGCGTCCCGCAGGAGGTCCGTGACGAGGCGTCCCTCGTGGTCGCCGTAGCCGTCACGGGACGACTGGACAACCGGATCGTCGAGCTGGAGACCGAGGAGATCGGTGTCGTCCGGGTCGTCACGGATTCGGGCACCGCCGAAGATCCCGAGCGGTGCAAGGAGATCGCCGAGTTCATCGGGGAGCGCCACCGTCAGGACGAGGAACTGCGCGGAATCGCCGAGGTCAGCGGTCTGCCCACCGACGTGTGACACCCCTCGGAGCGCTCCGGTCTGCCCCGCACAGCCGGGGACCGGCCGGGCCGGAGCGTCGTGGACGCGAGCCCCCGCGAGCTGCCGTGCCCCGCCGCGGGCCGGCCGCACCCGGCGTACCCCTCTCGTTCGCCCGTCTGTGGGCGATCATGGTCATGGGACCGGAAAACATGACGTAGAGTTGAGTTCAACGACGCGGGGTGGAGCAGCTCGGTAGCTCGCTGGGCTCATAACCCAGAGGTCGCAGGTTCAAATCCTGTCCCCGCTACTCGAAGATCGAGGGGCCGACATCACGATGTCGGCCCCTCGGTCGTTTTTGTGCGGTGAGTGCCTGTCGGGCCCCGTGAGCCGAGTGAGCGTCCCGGTCCGCCCACCGGGCAGCGGCTGAGCGCACGGTGCCGACACAATCATCCGATGACGAAGATCCACAGTGCCGCCGAGCGTGTTCTGGCCGCCGCCCGCTCCCGCGTTCGCCAAGGGTTCGTACTGATCGCCGTCGACGGCATGGGCGGTTCGGGCAAGTCGACCCTGGCGTCGTCCGTGGCCGGCTCGGGGAGGCCGCGGTCGTGCACGGCGACGACTTCTACCGTCCGATGGACGTGGACGAACGCGCCGGACTGACGCCCGCCGAGGGCTACGACCGCTACTTCGACTGGCAACGGCTGCGCGACGACGTCCTCACCCCGCTCACCTGCGGCCGCGACGCGCTGTACCGGCGCTACGACTGGTCGACCGGGGCTCTGGCGGTGGACGGGGTATGTGCCGTGGCCCGAGACCGCATCGTCCTCGTCGAGGGTGTCTACACCGCTCGGCCCGAACTCGCCGGCCACTACGACCTGGTCGTCTACGTCGACACCCCGCCCGACGAATCCATGCGCCGGCTCCGCGCCCGCGGTGACGACCACGGCCCCGTCGACCGGGAGGCCCGTTGGCGCCTGGCCGAGGAGCACTACCTGACCACGACCCGCCCCTGGGAAAGGGCAGATCTTGTGGTCCCCGGACACTGACACCGGCCGGGCTTCGAGCGATGCCCTCGTCAGGGGCCCGGCGTGCTGTCTGCCGGCTCCGGGTCCAGGCCTCAGGCGAGGGCCGAGCCCGGCCGGTGGTGTGACCAGGCGCTGCCGGGACGGGCCTGCCCGCCCGTGGCGCGGATGTGGGGGAGACGGAGCCGGGGGAGCAGGCCGGTCCGCAGCGGATCGGTGTCGGCGAGGCCGAGCCGGTCGGCGATGGTCAGAGCCCGCGCCCACGCTCCGTGGGCGGCGCGGGGAGCGGAGCAGGCGTGATGGATGTCGCCGAGGCAGACGAGGCTCGCGGCCTCGCTGTGGAACTCGCCGGTCCGGTGGAACAGGGCGACGGCCCGCTGGTAGCAGTCGACGGCCTGGGCGTACTGGGCGAGATGGTGGTGGATGTAGCCGAGGCTGTCCCAGGTGTGCGCCTGCCCGTTGAGATCACCCGTCTCCTCGGCCAGGACCAGTGCCTGCCGGCAGTGGACAAGTGCCTTCTGCTGATAGCCGAGTTGAGCGTGCAGCCACCCGATGTGGTTGAGGGCGGCGGACTGCCCGGCCCGGTCGTCGGCCGCCCGGTAGTGCGTGAGGCTGTGGTGGGCGTGCGCGAGGGCCTGCTGGTGGAGCTGCTGCGCGGCGCTCATCCGGGCCAGGTGCTGATGGGTACGGGCCTGTCCGGCGTGGTGGCCGAGCGCGCCGAACAGCTGGAGGGCGAGCAGGTAGTGGGTGCGGGCCTCGTCGCGCCGGGTCAGCCGGTCGTGCGCCAGGCCGAGTCCGCGGTGCGCGTCCGCCTGGCCCGCCGTGTCGCCCTGCCGTCGGGCGGCGTCCAGTGCGGCGGTCTGCACGTCGGCCAGCGTCCGCGAGTGTCCGTGCCGGTCGAGGAAGGTGGTGAGGGCCGAGGCGAGTCTCGAGGTGTGCGCGTCGAAGCCCTCTGCCGCGGCCCGGTGCACGACGGCCAGGAGTACCGGGAGCTCGCCGCTGAACCATTCCTGGGCCTGCTGATGATCCGTCAATTCCAGTGGCTGAGAACCTGGTTGGGGGTTCGGAAGCGGCACCGGGCGGGGCTGCGGGGTCAGCAGTACGTCCGCCCGGTGGGCCGTGTGCGCATAGTGGTCCAGCATCCGGAGCGTGGCGTCGTGCCGGACGGCCTCACTGTCGTGCGTGGCGACCAGTTCGGCGGCGTAGGCGCGCAGCAGGTCGTGGAAGGAGTACCGGCGTGCGGCGGTCTCGGTCAGCAGGTGCCCGCGCACCAGTTCCGTGAGCAGCGGACGTATCTCGGCCGGTCGCGCACCGGCCAGCGCGGCGGCCGCCGAGAGTCCCGTGTCGGGTCCGGGGTGCAGCCCGATGAGCCGGAACACCCGGGCGGCCTCGGGGCGCAGCGCGTGGTACGACCAGGAGAACACGGCCCGTATCTGGCTGGCCGGCTCCCCGCCGTCGAGGGCGTCGAGCCGGCTGTCGGCCAGCCGCAGTTCCTGGGCGAGCCGGGCGAGCGGCAGCCGGGGATCGGCGGCGGCCCGCGCGGCCACGACGGCGAGCGCGAGGGGCAGTCCGGCGCACCGGTCGACGATCTCCCGTACGGCCGACGGCTCGGCCTCGGTGCGGTCGGCGCCCAGCCGGGTGGTCAGCAGGTCCATTGCCTCGTCGGTGGTGAGCAGTCCCAGGGGGAGGAGGTGGGCGCCCTCGGCGGCGGCCAGTCCCGTGAGCAGGTTGCGGCTGGTCACGAGCGCCATGCAGCCGGGTGAGCCGGGCAGCAGGGGGCGGATCTGCTCGGCGTCCCGGGCGTTGTCGAGTACGACGAGGACGCGCCGCCCGGTGAGCAGGCTGCGGTAGAGGCCCGCCTGCGCGTCGAGGCCGACCGGAATGCGGCTCGGCGGCACGCCGAACGCGTCGAGGAAGCCGCGCACGGCTTCCGCCGGTCCCATGGCCGGTCCGCCCGGGGCGAATCCGCGCAGGTTCACGTACAACTGCCCGTCGGGGAAGGCGCCTTGTGCGGTGCGCGCCCAGTGCACGGCCAGCGCCGTCTTGCCCACGCCCGCGGTACCGGACACGGCGCAGATCACCACGGCCCTCGGTGGTCCGGCCGCCGCCGCGAGGAGTCCGTCGAGGTGTGCGAGTTCGTCCTGGCGGCCGGTGAAGCCTCGTACGCCCATGGGCAGTTGGGACGGCAACTCGCCCAGCCCGGCTGTCGCGGTGGGCGGTGACGGAGGTGCCGACGGCGCGGGGGGCGACGGGGTGAAGGACAGCGCGATGGTGGTGTCGTCCGCCGCGCTGGTGGCCGTCGGCCATGCCGGGGGAGGGGTGAGGCTGCCGCGCAGGATGGCCTGATGGACGTCCTGGAGGCCGGACGAGGGGTCGGACCCGAGCTCCTCGGTCAGCCGTCGGCGCAGAGCGGCGTAACAGTCGAGGGCCTCCGCGCCGCGTCCCGCCGCGTGCAGCGCGCGCATCAGGACCTCGCTGAGCGGTTCCACCAGCGGATACTCGCCGAGCAGATCGCCGAGCGGGCCGATCACGGTCACCGGGTCACCGGCCCGCAGCGTCAGCCGGGCCCATCCGACGGCGGCGTCCACATGCTGCCGTCGCCATGCCTCACGCACCCGTGCCGCCCACTGGCCGCTCAGCCCGGCGAGCGGTTCACCGTGCCAGAGCCCGAGGGCCTCCCGCAGCAGGGACGCCCGGCCGTGGTCGGACCGTCCCACCTCCCGGGCCCGGCCGACGAGATGCCGGAAGCGCAGGATGTCCACCTGGTCCGGGCCCGCCTCCAGAACGTATCCGCCGGAGCGCCGCACCAGCCTGAACCGTACGTCGTCCACCTCGCCGAGTTGCTCGCAGAGCCGGCGGATCCGGGCGATGTGCGCGTGCAGGGCCCGCCGCGCGCCGTCCGGGGGTTCCGTGCCCCAGACCCTTGTGATCAGTACGTCGGTGGCCACGGGCAGCGCGGTGTCGACGGCCAGTGCCGCCAGCACGGCACGTCGTTGCGGCGGACCCACTTCCCTCGCGTGTCCGTGCTCCGCGAATTCCACCGGGCCCAGCAGCCGTAATTCCACCACGATGTCCGCACCCCCGTGCAGATCGCCCTTCACCGTCGCGCATCCGCAAGTCTG
Source organism: Streptomyces sp. NPDC042002 (assembly GCF_055588305.1). Lineage (NCBI taxonomy): Bacteria > Bacillati > Actinomycetota > Actinomycetes > Kitasatosporales > Streptomycetaceae > Streptomyces > Streptomyces sp. NPDC042002. Next base: position 206,825 of record NZ_JBVJCT010000002.1, read on the forward strand.
GGCGACAAGCTATCGACAACGTTGCGACCCACGCTCGGAGGCCACGCTGGTGGCGCGGCGGAATCGCATATGCCCGCGACCGCCGCGGTGCGGGAAAGGCGCGTTCAGGAGCGAAGTGCCGCGCGGAAAGCGGGAGTTGGGCCCAGACCTATGGTGCACGGACCCCGATCCCACGGTACCGCGGGCTGGCACGTCGGACGGACCGCTCCGGGCATGACCGGCCCGGGGCGGCCGGGTGCGCGTGTCGCACGGATGGCTGCCGCCGGACCGCACACGGGGAAGTGATCGGGGGAGTGTGACGAGGCGATGGACACGCACGAGAGGCAACGCGCGGAGACAGCCGGCACGCGGGGTTCGGACAGGTATCCGGCACGGCATGCTGACCGGCCGGCGGAGCCGGTCGCCGTGCCGTCCGCGGACACCGGCGGCCGGAGCGTACTGGAGGGCGCCTTCGCGTTGCTGGGAGCGCTGGAGCGGGCTCAGGTCGCGGGTCTGACCCGGCTCGCGGCGGACTGCGGTCTGCCCAAGACCACCGCCTACCGGCTGCTGGAACAACTGGTGGACCTGGGAGCGGTGGAGCGGTGCGCAGGCGGATACCGGATGGGGCCGAGGCTGTTCCGGCTCGGCCAGCGGTGGCAGCCGCATCCCGGGCTCAGGGCGGCCACCTGGGAGTCGGCCCGCCGCCTGGCACGGGTGACCGGTGCGATGGTCGGGGTCAACGTGCTGCGGGAGGGGCAGACGCTGGTCCTGGACTGGACCGCGGGCGCCCCCGACGCCGTACGTGATCAGCTGCGCCTCGACGTGGTGTGGCCGTGGTTCACCGCGGCGGGCAAGGTTCTGGTCGCCGGGGCGCAGTCCCGGTTGCCGCTGGGCCCGCAGCCGGCCACCTGGCAGCGGGAGGCGGCCGTGATCCGGGAGGAGGGTGTCGCCTTCGACCGGGAGGAGTTGGTGACGGGTGTGTGCTGTGTGGCCGTGCCGCTGAAGGGACCGGGCGGAGCCACGGTGGCGGCGCTGTCCGTCGTCACCGATGCGGGACAGCGGCTGGACCGCCTCGCCGATGCGGTTCAGCGGGCGGGAAGGACGATCAGCGCGGGGCTGCGGGGCCGCTGAGGTGAAGGCCCGGGCTCTCGGGTCACACCGAAGAGGCACAAAAAAGCACCGCCTCCGGTAGACCGGAGGCGGTGCCTGTGGAGCGCCGGGCAGGCCTTGCACCTGCATTTCCCCGCAGGAAGCGGGGCGTCTTTCCTTGGACCACCAACGCCGGGCTCGGCACCGAGTGATCGGTGCGGGCTCAAGATCGAGCATATCAGCTTTCCAGGGGGTCCCGCGCCGGCCTCGCCGGGCCGAAACGCACAGGTGAAAGGGAGTGCCTCACGCGCGACACGGGGGATTCGAGGGAGCCTCCCCCAGCGGGCCGTGGGCGCGTCCCGGTGGTGCTTGCGGTGGTGGCGGGCGGCGCGGCAGGGTGCGGGGTGTGCCTACTCTGCTGATCGTGCATCACACGCCCTCGCCCAACTGCCAGGCCATGTTCGAAGCCGTGGTCTCCGGCGCGACGGCGCCCGAGATCGAGGGCGTCCGGGTGGTGAGGCGGGCCGCGCTGGAGGCGACCGCCTCGGATGTGCTCGCCGCCGACGGCTATGTGCTCGGCACCCCGGCGAACCTCGGCTACATGGCGGGCGCGCTGAAGCATTTCTTCGACCAGGTCTACTACCCGTGCCTGGACACGACGGCCGCGCGCCCCTTCGGCTACTACGTGCACGGCGGAAACGACGTCACCGGGGCGGTGCGCGGCGTCGAGGCGATCACGACGGGCCTCGGCTGGCGCCGCGCGGCCGAGGCCGTGAAGGTGACCGGCGAGCCGGGCAAGGCCGACATCGAGGCGTGCTGGGAGCTCGGAGCGACCCTCGCCGCCCAACTGATGGACTGATCCGGGTGTGTCGCGACAGCCGTGCCGCGGACGCCGTGACGCGGTCCCGCTAGCCGCCGGAGTTCGAGGCGTTCGGCGCGAACGTGCGGGCGAGGTGGGCCGTCAGTCGCGCCGCCGTCGGCGGGGAGAGCCGGGCGCCGATGTACCCGTCCGGGCGGACCAGGAAGGCCGTCACCCCGTCGGCGACCGCGTAGAGACGGGCGAACTCGCCGAGCGCGTCGACGTACGCCGGTGGGCCGGAGGTGTCCGTGGAGGTACCGGCGGGCCGGATCACACAGGTGTCGACGCGTCCCCCGGAGAACTCGTCGGCCGCGTCGGCGAGTTGCCCGTCATGCCCGCCGTCTCCGTACAGCAGCAGCACGTGCCCGCGGTCGCGCAGGAGGTCGTACAGGCGCAGGGGAAAGGCGGCGATGTGCGCGGAGAGTCCACCGCAGTCGGGTGCCCGGTCGCCCGGCTGGGGTCCCGGTCCCTCGGACGCGGGGTCCACGAGCGGGCTGCCGCGGTAGCCGACGAGGAGTTGGGCCTCGCGCAGCATCATGGTCCGCGGGTCGATCCGGTCGGCCTGAACGCCCTGGGCGGCGTGCCGGACCGTGCGCTCGACGACTTCCTCACCGACCGGCCGCCGCTCGGCGTCGTAACTCGCCGCCAGGTCGCGGTGCGCGCCGCCCCCGATGGACAGGGCGAGTTTCCAGGCCAGGTTCCAGGCGTCCTGGACACCGGTGTTCATGCCCTGGGCGCCGGTCGGGGGGTGGATGTGCGCGGCGTCCCCGGCGACGAACACGCGGCCGTCGCCGTACCGGTCGACGATCCGGTGGCTGATGCGGAACACCGAGGACCAGCGCAGGGCCGAGGCGGTCGTGGGCTGCGGGGACAGCCGGTCCAGCACGGCCTGGAGGTCGGAGAGCGCGGGCGCGTGTCCGCTCTCCAGGCCGTGGACGACACCGTCGGCCGGATCGGCCGGGCCGTCCCGCCGCCCCGCCGTGGAGAGTTCGGGCGGGACCATCATCGACATCCGGTACCGTCCCCGGCCCGGAAGCGGGATGCACACCAGCAGGTCGTCCACCTCACCGTCGGCGTCCCGGTGCATGGCGCGGACGCCGTACCCCGGAGGCAGGTCCCAGTCCACCTCGACGTCGCCGAGCATGTACTCCTCCGGGAACGCGCTGCCCTCGAAGGTGAGGCCCAACTGCTTGCGCACCACGCTGTGCGCACCGTCGCAGCCCACCAAGTAGCGTGCCCTGACCTCCTCCTGAGCCCCGGACGCCGACCGCAGCGCGACCGTCACGCCGTCGGAGTCCTGACTGAACGAGACCAGTTCCGTGCCCCGTTCGACGCCGGTGCCGAACCGCGCGAGGAACCCGTCGAGGATGCGCTCGGTCTCGTACTGAGGCAACGCGGCGAAGCCGTACGGCACTTCGGGCGGCAGGACGAGGTCGATCCGGGCCTGTTCGACGCCGTTGACGTAGGCCAGCTGCCCGTACATCGGTACCGCCGCCTCCAGGGCCGTGCGAGCGAGTCCCATGTGGTCCCAGATCTCCAGCGTGCGCGGCTGGATGCCCACCGCCTTCGCGTACGGGAGCCGTGCCGCGAGCCGGTCGACGATCCGGCAGCGCACCCCGCGTCTGCGCAGCTCCGCGGCGGCGGTGAGGCCCACCGGACCCGCGCCCGCGACCACCACGTCGGTTCCGAAGGTGCGCGCCACGGGAGCCTCCCTGCGTACGCCCCCTGCGCCGAGTCGATCTCCTCCCATCGTGGCCCCGTGCCGAGCGGCCCCGCTACTCGAGCACGGGCACGAGTGGCCCGCACGCGACCGGGCGCGACGGCACACCGGATGCGAACAGGGCAGGTGGAAGCCACGATGGTCGAGACGGGCGGGGCACCTGGTCTCACCCCTGTACCGCCCCCACGGGAGGCGCGCAGTGGCAGGCACCGAACCGGGCGGACGAACGGGCAGCATCTTCTTCGCGTTCGCGCCGTGGATCGTCTTCGATGTCGTGGCGAGCCCCAGCACCTGGAAGTACGCGGCGCTGGCCGCTCTGCTGGCGTCGGTCGTGCTGAACGTCGATGACATCCGCCACGGCCGGCCGAAGATCCTGGAGGTCACGGGCATCGTCTTCTTCGCCGTTCTCAGCGTGCTCGCGCTCGCCGTGGACCGGCACGAGCTCATCTGGCTGGAGACCTACGCGCAGGTCCTGGCGAACGGTGTGATCGCCGTCGTGGCCCTCGTCTCCCTCGCGTTCGATCCGTTCACGGCTCAGTACGCCCGTGAGTCGACGCCGCGCGAGTACTGGGACTCGCCCGCGTTCCGGCACGTCAACCGCGTCCTCACGGCGGTCTGGGGCGGCGTATTCGTGGTCATCGCCGTACTCGGCCTCGTCGCCGTCCACACCGAGGGTTCCTCGGACTGGCTGAACTGGGTGATCCCGGTGGCCCTCCTGGTCCTCGCCGTCCGGTTCACCGAGCGCTACCCGGACGAGTACACCGCACGGCACGGCACCGGGCGGGCCACTGTCTGAAGGCCACGGAGGCCCGGGCAGGCCACATCTCTCCTTGCCGGGTGTGAAGTTCCTTCAGCTGCGAAGTGCCTTCGGCGCCGCGCTGCTTCAGCGTTGGGCGGGAGGCGGCGATCCGTCGGCGTGGAGCCGGTGGTGGCCGTCCAGGGGACGGTGGGGGAGGTGGAGGTGGTGGGACGCGGTGCGCTCGATGACCAGGAAGGCCGCGTCGTCACCGGGTTGGTCGCCGACGTGACGTACGAGGTCGTCGTGGATCAGGCGCAGCAGGACCTCGGGGCTGGAGGCGGGAAAGGTGGCGACCCGCTCGGCCAGGGGGTAGAAGGTTCCTTCCGGGGAGCGTGCCTCGATCACGCCGTCGGTGTACAGCAGCAGGAAGTCGCCGGCCGCGAAGGTGAACGGGTCGGTGTGGTGGCTGGCGGCGGGCAGCTCGCACATGCCCAGCGGGAGCACGGAGTGCCGTGCGTGCAGGACGGTGACCTGGTGATCGCGCAGGAGCAGGGGCGGTGGGTGGCCGCAGTTGATCATCTCGACCTGCGTGCCGTCGTCCGGGATGTCGAGAACGAGCGCGGTGACGAAGTGCTCGCCCGGATCGTGTTCGGTGTCGGCCACCTCGTCCAGGTCCCGGCACACGCTCACCTCCAGGGCCGCGGTCAGTTCCGGCAGGGTGGCGTACCGGTGGGCGCCCTCACGGAAGGCGCCGAGCACCACCGAGGCCTCGCCGATGGCGGCCAGCCCCTTGCCCCGTACGTCGCCGATGATGACGCGGGTGGACGAGTCGGCGGCGCGGGTGACCGCGAACAGGTCGCCGCCGATCTGGGTGTCGTCCTCGGCGGCCAGATACAGCCAGGCCACGCGCAGCGGGCCGATCCGGCGCGGCGGGGGCCGCAGCAGAACCAGCTGCGCGGTCTCGGCGACCGAGCGCGCCCGCACCAGCTCCCGGGCCCGCCGCTCCCGTACATGGCACACGAACACCACCAGCGCGGAGAGCACCACCAGGGCGATCAGCTGCGCGATGTGATTGGTGGTGCCGAGTCCGCCGTGCAGGATGCCGATGACCACCTGGGCGGCCACGGCCAGCAATCCCACCAGGGCCGTCAGGGCGGGGCCCGCGAGCGAGGCGGTGAGGGTCGGCGCGATGACGAGCAGCGGGCCCAGGTGGACGTCGGTGGGGGAGCGGATGTCCACCACGGTGATCACGACGATCAGCGCGAGCGGGATCGCCACCAGACCGCGGCCCGACGGTTGCTCCACGAGACGGTCCACTGACATGCGCCGGTTACCCACACGCCCCATTTTGTACCTGTTTCTGTGGCGGTGGGCTTCCGCGCGACGTCCACCGTCGACGAGTCCGACGCCGGCGTTGGTCCCCGGGTGACCCCGAGCGGCTTCGGGCCAGGTCCGTCAGTCCGCGATGCCGGGCCCGCGACGGGCGGGCGTCAGTTCCACAGCGGGTAGCTGACCGTGTGCGCGTATCCCTCCGGCCGGTCGTGGGGGTACACCAGCGTCATCTGCGAGTAGTGCTGCAGTTGCGGCTTCTTCTTCCACTGCTGCGGGTGGTCCAGCAGGACGACGACCGGGTACGCGTGGAACTTGCCCGCCGCGCAGTACGGCTTGCAGTCGTTGACCATGTTGACGCCCTCGGCGACCGCGGAGTCCTGGTTCCAGTGCGACCAGTGGAGGGACACGAGACGGCTGTTGCCGTCGCCGCAGGCCAGGATGAAGTTGGCGGGGCGCACATCCGGGTGCCAGAGGCAGTCCACGAGTACGGGGGTCGCCTGCCGCTGCTTCGCGGCGTGCGAGGCCGCGGGGGCGGCGGACGCGGTCCCCATCACTGCTGCGAGCGACGCGGCCGCGCAGACGGTGATCGCGGTCCGGATTGGGTTTCTGCGCATATCAGCTCCGTGCGGGACGCTCTGTCATGTGGCCGTCAGCGTTGCGGCTCTGTCTCGACGCTACGGCTTTGATGTGTGATGTTCCACTCGTACGGATTAACGACACCATTTCGTGAGAAGTACCCAACATCGGAACGCGCCGGCACACGCAGGTCAGCCCGGTATTCCGCCCGGTCTCCCGCGTGCCACCGCTCTAGAATTCGTCCGTGATGCATAGATCCGGGCCGCAGCGTGGGCGCAGGCCGGGAAGCCAGGACACCCGGGCCGCGATCCTGGACGTCGCGCGGCGCCGCTTCCTGGAGCACGGCTATCACGCGGTGACCCTGCGGTCCGTCGCCGGTGAGGCCGGGGTCGATCTCGCGCTGATCAGCTACTACTTCGGGTCCAAGAAGGGGCTGTTCGGCGCCGCTCTGGCGCTGGGCGCGAACCCGGCCGAAGTCCTCGCGAGAGTCGTGGAGGAAGGGGACCCCAGCACGTTCCCCGAACGCGTCGTCCGCCAGGTCGTCGCGGTCTGGGACGATCCCGTGACGGGCCCGCCCCTGCTCGCGATGCTGAAGTCCGCGATCGACGACGACTCTCTCGGCGGACTGGTCAAAGAGGCGCTCGAGCGCGAGATCGTGGACCGGATCGCGACCCTCGTGCCGGGACGGGAGGCCCGGCAGCGGGCCGCCTCGTTCGCCACCGTGGTCGCCGGGCTGATCGCCACCCGCTATCTGCTGCGCCTGGAACCGATCGTTTCCATGACGACCGACGAATTGGTCCGCTTCGTGAGCCCGCAGCTGCGGCAGGCACTGCGCGGCCCCGGACACCCGACGCCGAACGCCCGACCCGCGGGGCGACCTGCGCCGCGCACCTGACCGGCAGGGCGACCAGCGTCGTACTCCTGACCGATGGGCGACCTGCGCCGCACCGCTGACCGGCGGAGCGCCCGGTGCCGCACTCCTTGCTCCGCTGCCAGGGTTCCGGCACGGGTTCCGGCACGCGTATCGCGGGGCCCTGGCACACCGAAGGCCGGCGCCTCGCTCAGTGCGAGGCGCCGGCCCGGAGATCTCAGAGGTACGAGGACTGCTCCTCCGCGTCGGCCGCACGCGGCACCTCGTCGGCGTCGGCGGGCACCTCCGGCCGCGGAGCCGAACGCAGCAGCACGGTGACGGCGACGGCGGCGAGTACGGCGGCCGCGGCGGCGCCCAGGAGAGCGAGGTGCATACCGTCGATGAAGGCGCTCGTCGCCCGGCCGGAGACCGGGCCGCCGATGGCGTGGGCGGCGGCCAGCGAGGAGCGCGCGGCGTCCGCCACGTGGGTCGGCAGACCGGGCAGACTCAGGTGGTCGCGGTACGCGGCACTGAGCAGGCTGCCGAGGACGGCGATCCCCAGAGCGCCGCCGAGCTCACGCGCCAGGTCGTTCACGGCGGAACCGACGTTCTGCAGCGAGCGCGGCAGGGCGTCCGTGATGGACGTCGTGGCCGGTGTCATGGCCAGGCCCATCCCCGCGCCCAGCGGCACGAGACCGGTCGCGACGATCCAGTACGGGCTGGACGCGTCGAGCCGTGAGAGGACCCCCATGCCCGCCGCGACACCGGCCAGGCCCGCGACCCAGGGCCCCCGGAAGCCGAACCGGCTGACCAGCAGAGGGGCGGCACGGGAGACCGGCACCATGGTCGCGGCCATGGGCAGCATGGAGGTGGCCGCCATCAGGGCGCTGTCGCCCCGCACCAGTTGCAGGTACTGCATCATCACGAAGATGAACCCGAAGAACACGAAGAACTGAAGCATGATCGACAGGGAGCCCGCGGCGAAGTGGCGGTTGCGGAACAGCCGGGGGTCAAGCAGCGGGTTCTCGCGGCGCAGCTCGAAGAGGACGAATCCCGTCAGCACCGCCAGGCCCAGCCCGATCCCCGCGAGCGTGACCGGGTCGGCCCACCCGCGCGTCGGCGCCTCGATGACCGAGTAGACGAGCGCGACCAGGCCGACCACGGCGAGGAGGGCGCCTCCGACGTCGAGCCGCGGCTGCTTCGGTTCCGCGGACTCGGGCACGAACAGCAGCGTCCCGATCAGGGCGATCAGGGCCAGAGCGACGTTCAGCAGGAACACCGAGCGCCACGACCAGCCCTCCAGCAGGGCTCCGGTGGCGAACAGGCCCACCAGGGCGCTGGCTCCGGCGACCGCGGCCCAGACGCTGACCGCCCGCGCCCGCTGAGCACGCGGGAACGTGCTGGTGATCGTCGACAGGGTGGCCGGCATGACCAGCGCCGCGCCCACGCCGAGGACGCCCCGCAGGGCGATGAGCGTCGAGGGTTCGGTCGTCAGCGCGGCGGCGGCCGACCCGGCGCCGAAGATCGCCAGTCCCGCCAGCAGGGCCCGCCTGCGGCCGAAACGGTCACCCAGGGCGCCGGCCGGCAGCAGCAGGGACGCGAAGACGAGGCTGTAGGAGTCGATGATCCAGGACAGCTGCGTCTGCGTCGCGTGCGTCTCGCGGGCGAGATCGGGCAGCGCCACATTGAGCGAGGCCATCGCGGCGACCACCGTGCCGAGGGCGACGCAGGTGACCACCAGGATCAGATTGTGACGTGCGGCCGGTGCGGAACCGGCGGCAGGGGCGCGCGTGGAGGCCATGGTGCTCTGTCCTTCGTCCGAGCGGTCCGGGGGGATCCCGGTGCCTGGTCCCAGAGTCGGGAGTCCGCCGTACGATTTCCACGTTGATGAATTAGCAGTACGGTCCGCCGGCCGGCTCCGAGGATTGGTGTTCGTACGCCGCCCCCCGGGACCCAGCCATGCGAAGGTGCCGGTCAGCGGACCGGAGGGCCTGATACGGCGGCCCACCGGGGACGAGCGCGCCGACGCCCCCGCCCCCGGATCGGTACAACTGACCGGCACGTGTTGAATTCCTGGTCCCCCTGCTCGAAGAGTTCGGGGGAGCGCGGGCCGGACCTCGCGTTCACGGCGCGGTCCGGACGAGGGCGCCTAAGCGCCGGCGGGGCGCGCCATGAGGTCGGTGACCTGTCGGCCGACGAACTCCCATGCCGCGGCCGGAAGGCGGCCGAATGAAGCGCTCCGCAGGGTGCGCAGATCCTCTTCGACATCGCTGTGGCACACGGTGCTCTCGCTGAACACCTCGTCGTCGGCGCGGACGGCGACACGAAGACGGGTCCGCCCGCCGTCGGCGGAGTGCAGGGCGGCGGCGATGACGAGAGGCGATGGACCGCCCGGCTCGCCCGCGGCCTTGTGGTAACTGCTGGCGATCGGTGCGCGCCAGCGCAGACTCAGCAGCAGACGGCGCTTGGCCAGCACCTCGGCCAGGTCGGTCTCGGAGACGCCTTCGGGTTCCAGGATCACCGCTCGGGCGTCCAGGACGAGTGCCGCGGGCAGCAGACAACGCAGCGTGCTGCCGACGATGTTGCCGCCCACCGTGGCCGTCCGGCGTACCGCTCCGGTCCCCACGGTGGCGGCCGCCCGGCGCAGCACCTCGGGCACGCGGTCGTCGATACGGTTCAACACCACGGCCGCGCCCAGGGTTTCGTGCCCGATCGCGTTGGCCTCCGGGAGGTCGCGCAGCGACATGGCGTGGTCGGGGAAGCCGTCCCGTTGCCAGGTGGCCCACACCAGCGTGGCGCCGCCTATCGGCACCGCCCCGTCGGTCATGCACTCCTGCGCTTCGGACACGGACGTGGGCAGACGCAACAGCACGGCAGCCGACCTGCTTTCCTGGTGACTTGGCGGCGGGGTACTCGGTGTCTGGGCCAAATGACCGTCGACAGGCGCATTTTCGCCGTTGAGGCGGGGGCGCGTACAGGGCACACTTCTTCAACTGGTGCGCCCCGCTGGCCGGATGCGTTCACGATGAGGGCTTTGCCGGGGCCCGTGCCTGCTGTCGGCAGTCACCGAGCGACAGTCGCCCGCCACCTCCCCTTCCCGCGCGACGCCTTGCTTCGTGCCGCTGTCAACTGCCTTGGTGGCGGCCGGAGTAGGCCGCCCATCGCCCCTCGTGCCGGACCACGGTGATACGGCGTCCGAAGCAGTCCGTCATCCAGGAATCGGTCAGCGTGTCCTCGACCGGACCGCGTGCGAGGACGCGTCCCTCGCGGAGGAGCAGGGTGTGGCTGACGGCCGGGGACAGCTCCTCCAGGTGGTGGGTGACCGTCACGGTGGCCAGTTCCGGGCGGCTCTCGGCCAGCCGCTGCATGGCCTCGACCAGGTCCTCGCGGGAGGGCAGGTCCAGGGCGTTGAACGGCTCGTCGAGCAGCAGCAGGGCCGGCTCGGCCATCAGCGCCCTGGCGATCAGGACGCGGGCCCGCTGCCCGCCCGAACAGACCCCGTACGGCCGGTCGGCCAGCTCCTTGATATCCAGTTCGGCGAGCAGTTCGTGACCGCGCCGGCGCACCTCGTCGTCGTACTTCCGCCACAGCGGTTGCACGGTGCCGGTATGGCCCGTCAGGACGACGGTGTGGGCGTCGATGTCCCGCGGCACGCGCAGGGCCGTGCTCACATGGCCGATGCGGGCACGCAGTTCGCGCACGTCGACCCGGCCGAGCCGGGCTCCGAGCACCTCGACGCTCCCGGTCGTGGGGTGCATCAGCGCGCCCAGCAGGCGCAGGAGGGTCGTCTTGCCCCCGCCGTTGGCTCCGAGCAGGGCCCAGTGCTCACCGGCCCGGACCGTCCAGTCGATCTCCGAGAGGATCGCCTGGCCGCTCGTGTGGCGGTGGACGTGCACATCGCGGAGCGCGACGACCGCCTCCCGGTCACGCATGTCCTCCTCGGCCCGCACCTCGGCCATGTCAGGGCTCCCCTCGATCGTCGGCACACCCAGCACGTCAGGTGTGGCAGGCATCTTGCTGCCCGTGCGTCCGCTTCGTGGACGGCGGCACGGGCTCTTGAGCGGTGGGCGGAGCGGCCCGCTTTCAGGCGGCGCCGGGTGGCCGTGTCCGCAAGGCGCTGATGGGTGAACGGCGCCGCATGACGGCTCTGCGTGAGGACGGCGATGGGCGAGCGGCACCGCATGACAGCGATGGGTGACGGTCGCGGCGGGATGCTGGTGGTGACGGTCACTGGAGGATATTGACGGCGCGGGCCACCACCAGCACCACGGTCACCAGAGAGACCGTGGACTGGAGCATCATCAGCATCTTGGCCCAGCGGGACAGCGGCATCACGTCGGTCGGGCTGAACGCGGTGGAGTTGGTGAAGGAGAGGTACAGGTAGTCCAGGAACGCCGGTTCCCAGTCCGGGGGCGCGGATTCGGGGCTCTGCATCTGCACGAAGAGGAAGTCGGGGAACTGGTGATGGCCCATCATCCGGTCCGCCGGTCCGCCCCGGTCCCACTCCCAGTACCACAGGGCGAACACGATGACGTTCGTCAGCCAGATGTTGCCGCCGGTCAGCAGCAACGTAGCGGCGTCCGACCCTTCGGTGCCGTGCACCAGGCCCGTCACCAGCTGGGCCGCCGCCCAGCCGTTGGCCAGGCTGATCAAGCAGATCAGCGCCAGGCCCAACCACCGCAACCGCTTGTTCCGGGGCTCGACCCGCCGGGGGTTCGCGGCGATCAGACCGATCAGCAGGACCAGTTCCAGGACCGGCAGCGCCCAGGAGGGCAGCAAGGTCAGCCGTTCCGGCAGTCTCAGCTGGAGGGTGACCGCCACCAGGATCGCGGCGGTCACCGCCCAGCGCGGCTCGCCGTGCGTCACCCTCCGCCAGGCGGGTGCCACTTCACGCTCGCCGGACTCCAGGAGCCGCTCGATCCTGACGAGCCGGCCCTCGGTGTCGTTCGATCTGTCGTTCATGGAGGTGATTGTCGCGCGTCACATGTTGATCAAGAAACGAGTCGGTGCGGTGACTTGTCGCGATGAGTGGCCAACGGCTGCTGACCTGCGCGAATGACCTTTCTGCTGTTTCGTGCTCGTGGCTGGTCAGGCCGACCGGCCGGCGGCAACCTGGCGGGTGACACGGCGGGACGGGAAGCGGGGGATGACCGGGCCGGCCATCCCCCGGATCGCCGCACGGCCGACCGGAGCGTGCGCCGGTCGGCCGTGCGGTCCTGTCCGGCTGAAAGCCTCAAGAGGTGGTGGGCGTCGCCCACGCTTCCTCAGGTGCGGGCGGCCGCGGCGGCGACGATCCAGTTCCGGAACTCGACGGCGTAGTGCCGCAGGTGGTGGTCCAGGACCTCGTCCGGGCAGGTGACGGGGAAGTAGACCGTCAGGTTCGCGGTGAAGCCGTCGGCGGTGTCGCCGAACTGGATCAGCGCCCGCCCGACGACGGTGCCGTCGGCCAGGAAGAGGTTCGAGGACATCTTGCGCGGGAACTCCGACTCCGGGAGGAGCTCGTCAGCGTCCTCGGCCCAGGCCGGCTCGGCCGTTCCCCAGCCGCCCATGTAGAAGTCGGCGACGTGCGGGCCGATGTTCTCCACCACGCGCGATCCGCCGTCCTCGGCACCCATCGCATAGTGCTCAGGGCGCGCCGCGAGGAGCACGCTCTCGTCGTCGCCCGCGAACGCCTCGTCCATCCAGTGGTTTTCCAGCGCCACCGCGTTGTGGGTCGGACCCTGTCCGTACGGTGCCTCGTGAACGGCGGCATCACCGCGGACGAGAGCCGCGTCAGCCCGTTTTTCGGGAGCTGTGCCCCGCGACGACCCGGACGCCACCATGCCCCAGGACCCGGGCCTCCGCGGCCGTCGGTGAACCGCCGCTGCTTCGCCTGGTCAGGAGCGGGTGAGCAAGGGGGCGACGGCGTCGCCGCCGAGTTGTTCGCGCCGCTGGGGATCGCTGACCCCAAGACCGGTGGTGGGTGCCAACGCGAGGACGCCGACCTTCCCCGCGTGGCGGTTGCGCTGGACCAGCCGTGCCGCCTCCGCGGTCTCCGTCAGCGGATACGTTACGGAAAGAGCCGACCGTAGCTTTCCGAGCGTCAACAGCCGGTTGACCTCGGCCTGTTCCTCCAGGTTGGCGCCGTGGCTGCCGATGATCCGCTTGAGGCGCATCCACAGGTATCGGTTGTCGAACTCGTGCACATAGCCCGTGCTCGACCCGCAGGTGACCACCGTTCCGCCGCGTCTGACCACGAACACCGACACCCCGAACGTGGCACGTCCCACGTGTTCGAAGACGATGTGGGGGTCCTCGCCGACAGCGCTCCTGATGAGTCGGCCCAGGCGTTTGCCCACCGTGGTGGGGTCCGCCGGCTCGTTGCCGGTCAGGCCGATCTCCTCGCGGTTGATGACGACGTGACACCCCAGGGCGCGGGCCCGCTCCGCCTTCTCCTCGCTGCTGACCACGCCGACCGCGATGCCGCCGCCTCCCCGCACCAACTGCGAGGCGTACGCGCCCAGGCCACCGGCGGCGCCCCAGATGAGCACGACATCGCCCTGTTTCATACGGGCGCCGCGGTCGCTGACCAGCATGCGGTACGCCGTGCCCGCGCACAGCGGGTTGGCGGCGGCCTCCTCCCAGGTCAGATGCGCCGGCTTGGGCAGCACCTGACTCGCACGGGCGACACAGTAGTGCCCGAGGCCGCCGAAGTTCGTCTCGAAACCCCAGGCCAGCTGCCCCGCGCCGAGCATGCCGTCGGCGTGAGTCGCCGGGTCCTCGTCGTCCACGTACGCCGTGGTGATCACGACCTCGTCGCCGGCCTTCCACCGGCGCACCCCGGACCCCGCGCGGACGACGACCCCGGCCGCGTCCGAGCCGAGGACGTGGAACGGCTGGTCGTGCCGTGCCGCCCAGCGGTCGCTCGTCGCGTAGTGCTTGAGGAACGTGAATGTCGGGATCGGCTCGAACATGGCGGACCACACCGTGTTGTAGTTGATGCCGCTGGCCAGCACTGCCACCAGAACCTCGTTCGGCGCCAGTTCGGGCATCGGGACGCTGCCGACGTGGATCGACTTGCGGACGTCCTTGTCGGCGACGCCGTTGAAGCCCGCGATCTCCTCGACCCGCAGGTGCGCCGCGGTGTATTCCGCGGGCACGGGTAACCGCTCCAGCTCCTGGGGGGTGGCACCTGCCACGACTGCCTGGGCGAGCGGGTCCATGAGTTGCTCCCTTGTCTCTGGCTTCTTCGGTGTCTCCGCGCGGGCACGGCCGCGGATCGCGAGGGCGTGGCCGGCGGATCACGCCTCTGGGGGCGCAGGGGGTGAGAGAGGTTCTAAGGGTGCGGCGCAATTCCTGCCGCCTACAAGGGAATTGCGTGCTATTCCCCTCGACCGCCCATCGCGGGCTGACGTCTCATCACTTACGGACAGCGTCGTGGGTCGGTGCCGTCGGGTTGTCAGCCGGGTGAGGACCGATCGTTCCGGGCTGCGTGGCCGCCGCGCGGAACCGGAGGTGGCCGGCTCCGTGGTGTCCCGCTCACTCGCGGCGAGGGCCGTCGACGGACGGCCTCTCGCGCGGGTGGGCGGGCGGAGGCCGGTCCGCTGAGCGCGTGGACCGGCTTCACGTCGCCCCCTCGGCCCTCCGGCCGGCGGCGTCAGCCGGGCAGCCCCAGCCCTGCCGCCAGCGTCGGCCAGGAGGCGGTGAACTCCTGCTGCCAGGACGACCACGCGTGCGAGCCGCCGGTGTAGAAGTGGACCTGCGCCGGTATGCCGAGGTCGGCGAGGTGGTCGGTGAACCGGTGGGCCTGGTTCCACAAGGTGCCCTCCAGGATCGCGCCCTGCAGATTGCCGAAGTCGGTGCTCGGCACCCCGGAGCCCTGGGAGATGTACAGACGGGTTCCCGCCAGCCCCGCCGCCTGCGCGTAGGGGTTGTGTTCGTTCCAGATGTTCCGGTTGAGCAGGTAACTGCCCCACAGGGCGAGCGGTACTTCCAGTTCCCGGGCGACGATCGCGTTCACCACCGTCGGCATCCCGATCGACGTCGTGTCGAGCACGCCGCTGTACGAGGCGGCGGCCCCGAACGTGCCGGGGTGGCGGGCGGCGAACGCCAGCGCTCCGTAGCCGCCGGTCGAGACGCCCGCGACGGCCCGGGTGGAACCGGCCCGGTAGTTCGCCTGCAGGAGCTGCATGACCTCCTCCACCTGGAACGTCTCGTAGTCCCTGGTGGAACCGATGCCGTAGTTCCACCAGTTGGTCGGGATGCCCGTGGGTCCCGACGACGGCATCACGGTGATGACGTCCTTGTCGGCGAGGAATCCCTCGACGTCGGTCTCCCGGGTCCAGGACGTGTAGTCGTCGTGCGCTCCCTGGAGCAGGTACAGGACGGGCCAGGTCCGGGTGGGTTGTGAGGCGAAGGCGGCGGGGAGGATGACGCGCACGGGGAGTTGGGCGCCGACCGCCGGTGAGTCCACGGTGAGGTCGACCGTCCGCGCGTCGATCCACTGCTCCGCGATGATCCTGGCGCCGTCGGCGGCAGCGTCGGACGCGCTCGCGGCGGGCGTGGCGCCCAGCGCGGCGTGTGCGCCGACCAAGCCGCTCGTGGTGAGGAGAGCTGCCGTGGCGAGCACGGCGAGGCCCGCCCGCGAAGTTCTGGAGAGACGCTCCGAGGCGTTGGGACGCGCGGCGGGCTGTGTCGGTCGGGGCATGGGATGGCTCCTCGTCTCGTGGTGTCGTGCGATGGCGCGAGGGGTGGCGTCGTATGGCTCCAGCCGTGCGGTGCCGGGGTGGCTGGGCACCCCCTACGCGGGGCGCCCGTACGCGGTGACGCCCCGGGGGTTATGCGTCGCGCAGGTCCCGCGTGAGCAGGTCCGCAAGCGTGTCGACCACGGGCGGGTCGAGCAGGGCCAGGTGATGACCCGGCAGCGGAGAGACGGTGAGATCGCCGCAGTGGGCGTTCCAGCCCAGCGACTCGTCGGTGCGCTCGTAGCGGGGATCGCGCACCGTGTGCGGGGCCGGCTCGCTCGCCCGGTACAGGAGGGTCCGGCCGCCGTACGCACCCGGCACATGGCGTTCGCCGCTGCACAGGTCGAGGTACGACGTGCGCTGGTGTTCCAGGACGGCGGGCGGCAGGGCCACGGTCTGCTGCAGGACCTTGAGGACGAGATCGACCTGGCCGGTGTCGTCCAGTCCGGCGAGTTCCGCGTAGGGGAGAGCCAGGGCCGACCCGTAGGTGCGCCGCACGTGGGCGGCGAAGCCCGTGAACCGGCGTCGGGCCGCCTCGGGCGGGGCGAGTCCGTGGGGCAGAGGCAGCGGCAGCACCGAGTCGACGAGGACGAGCGCGGACACGGGGCCCCGCTCCGACAGCAGCCGTGCCGTCTCCTGGGCGACCACACCGCCGTACGACCAGCCGCCCACCAACCACGGTCCTTCGGGGGCCACTTCGGTGATCCGGCGCGCGAACTCCCGCGCGCGGGCGGTCACGTCGGGGAGTTCCGGCAGCCTGTCGAGGCCATGGACGCGTCGCTGCCCCGCCAGCCGCCGGGCGAGCCGCCCGTACACCTCCGACGATCCGCCCGCCGCATGCGCGAGGAAGAGCGGTGTGCCGGGCCCCTCACCGTCGAAGGCACGGAGCCTTCCCGGGACGCCCCTGTCCCCGTCCCGCCGCGGCGGGACGAGCGGGGTGGTGCCGGGCGGCGCGTTCGGCGTGTCCGGAAGCAGCGCGGCGACGCCCCGTAGGGTGCCCTGCCGCAGGAACGCGCCCGGTTCGACCACGGTGGCGAACTCCTGCTCAAGGGCTGTCCTGATCCGTACCGCGGTCAGTGAGTCGAGGCCCAGGTCGGTCAGGGGCGTGTCCGGGTCCATGCGCTCCGGGCTGTAGCCCATCACGCCGGCCACACAGGCACGGAGCCGGTCCAGCACGCCGTTGGCGGAGCGCTCGACGGCCGCCGCGGGCCCGGGCGGCGCCGACTCCTCTCCGGCCCAGAACCGCCGGTGGCGCCAGCGCGGAGACGGGACGTCGACGACGCGGCCACCCGGTGGCGGCCCGCCCGCCGCCCGCACCCCGTGGACGAGGAGCGACGCCCGGGAGGTGTGGAAGGTGAGAGCGTCGTCCGTGTCGCGGCGCAGCGTCTCCAGCACGAGCGCGTCACCCGCCCCCGCGTGCCGCAGCGTCTCCAGGAGCGGATGCAACTGGGTGGGATGCGGGGCGACTTCGACGAAGACGCGGTGACCGTCCTCCGCGGCCGCCGTCACCGCTTGGGCGAACCGCACCGGCCTGCGGAGATTGGCCGCCCAGTAGGCGGTGTCGTGCTCAGCCGGTGCGCGTGGGTCCTCCAGCACCGTGGTGTAGTGAGTACAGCGGGGCGGGGCGTGCCCCACGGCCCCCAGCTCGTCCGCGAACCGGTCGAGCAGCGGATCGACGGCAGGTGAGTGCCCGGCGGCCGTGACCCGCATCGACCGCGCGAAACCGCCTTCCTCGCGGACGCGGGCGATCAGCCCCTCCACGTCGTGCGCGCTGCCGGTCACCACGCTCTGGGCGGGCGAGGAGTGCACCGCCACCCGGAGGCTGGGGAACTCCCCGCCCAACTCGGCGACGGCCTCGCCCGAGCGGTCCACCACAGCCATCGCGCCGCCCGCGAGCGAGGCCAGCAGCCGCGAGCGGACCGCGACGATGCGGGCGCCGTCCGCCGCGTCCAGGGCCCCCGACACGACCGCGGCGGCGATCTCGCCCAGGGAGTGCCCGATCACCGCGGCCGGCTCGAAACCGTACGAGCGCCACAGGCCGGCGAGCGCCACCTGGAGCCCGTACAGGACGGGCATGACGACCACGGGGGACGAGAGGTCCGCGCCGGGCTCCAGACTCGCCCGGAGCGAGATGCGCGCCTGGTCCAGCAGGAGCGGCTCCATCCTGTCGACGGCGGCGGCGAACTCCGGTTCGGCGTCCAGGAGCGCGCGGCCCATGCCGGGCCACTGCGATCCGTAGCCGGAGAACACCCACACCGGCCCGTGCCCGCCGAGGTCCCGGTCGGTGGTGATCAGCCGCGGATGCGGATCCCCGGCGGCGAACCGGGCTAGCGTCGCAGCCATGTCCCGCGAGGAGCCGTCGACCACGGCGGCTCTGCGCCGGCCGCGGCCAGTGCGTCCCGCGAGGGTGCGGGCCACGTCGGCGGGACGGGCCGGGACGCCCGGTCCCGTCAGCCACCGCGCCAGCTCGCTCCCGTACGCCCTCAGCCGATCGTCCGTGTGCGCGTCCCACAGGACGACGGACGGTGATCGCCCGATCCGCTCCGTGCGTCGGCTCCGCGCCTTCGGCCGGTGCTCGGTGAGGGCGACGTGGGCGTTGGTCCCGCCGAACCCGAACGCCGAGACGCCGGCGGTCGCGGTGCCCGAGTAACGCGGCCACGGCTGAGGCTCTGTCACCACGCGCAGGCCGAGCCCTTCGAGGTCGGCGTGCGGCCCCGGCGCGGTGAAGTGCAGCTGCGCCGGGATCTCACCGTGATGCAGCGCGAGTACGGTCTTGATGAAACCGGCGATGCCCGCCGCGGCCTCCAGATGCCCGAGGTTCGTCTTGGCCGAGCCGATGAGCAGGGGCCGGTCGGCCGGGCGTCCCTGGCCCGAACCGAGCGCCGCGCCCAGTGCGGCCGCCTCGACGGGGTCGCCCAGCGCGGTGCCCGTGCCGTGCGCCTCGACGTAGTCGACCGTGGGCGGATCGGCGTGTGCCTGGGCCAGTACGGCGCGCTGCGCCTGATAGTTGGGCGCGGTCAGGCCGTTGGAGCGGCCGTCGGAGTTCACCGCCGACGCCGTGACGACAGCGAGGATCCGGTCGCCGTCGCGCTCGGCATCGGCGAGCCGCTTCAGCACGACGACGCCGCAGCCCTCACCCCGTACGATCCCGTCGGCCGATGTGTCGAAGGCCTTGCACCGGCCGTCCGGGGCGAGCGCCCCGGCCCGCTGGAACCCGTAGGTGATGGACGGGGACAGCAGCAGGTTGACGCCCGCGGCCAGCACGGCGTCGCTCTCACCCGTGGCGAGACTGCGAACCCCGTGGTGAACCGCGACCAGCGACGAGGAACAGGCCGTGTCGAGCGCCATGCTGGGACCGCGCAGATCCATGACGTAGGAGAGGCGGCCCGCCGCGACGCTCAGGGCAGCCCCCGGTGCAGTCCAGGCGTCGACGGAACGCGGGTCGGCGGTCGTGAGATGGGCGTACTCGTTACCGCTGATGCCGACGAACACCCCGGTGCGGGTCCCCGCGAGCGAGGCGGCGGGGATCGCCGCGTGGTCCAGGGCCTCCCGCGCCACTTCGAGAAGCAGCCGCTGCTGCGGGTCCATGGCGGTGGCCTCGTGGGCCCCGATACCGAAGAACTCGGCGTCGAACCCGGCCACGTCGTCCAGGAACGCGCCGTGCCGGCTGATGTCCTCGGGCAGGTCGGCCTCGGCCGCGAAGCCGGCCCACCGATCCTTGGGCACCGTCCCCACGGCGTCGCGCCCCGCGTCGAGCAGCTCCCAGTAGTCGGCCGCCGACGTCACCCCGCCCGGCAGCCGGCAGCCGATCCCGACGACCGCGACCGGTACGGGACTCGCCGCCGGTACGGCCGGTGGCGGCGGTGGCGGCGGTGTCTCCTCCTCGCGCAGCACACGTTCTACCAGAGCGCCGATGGTGGGTGTCTCCCAGAGCAGGGTGGCGGGCAGCGGTCTGCCCACCAGGTCTCCGAGGACAGCGGTGAGTGCGACGGCGTCGCGGGAGGTCAGGCCGAGTTCGGCGAGTGGCCGGTCTTCGCGCACATCGTCCTCGGCCAGCCCGTACCAGGACCGCAGCCGCTCGACGACGGCCGTCCGCACCTCCTGTGCGCCGGGGCTCACCGGTGGTCCGCCGGTTCGAAGCCGCCTTCGGTGAAGTGCCGGTGGGCCGCGGTGCGGGAGACCTTGCCGCTGGAGGTGCGTGGCAGCGCGCCCGGTGCCACGAGCACGAGTCGGGACAGGCGCAGCCCGTGGCGCGTGAAGACGGCGGCCCGCGCCGCGCGCACCGTGTCGACGCCGGCGGGGTCGTCGTCGGCGGCCTCGGAGCCGCGGCGGAGCTCCGCGACCACCACGAGCTCCTCCTCGCCGGAGCCGTCCGCTCGCGGTACGCAGAACGCGGCAAGCCGGTCGCGCCGCAGCGCGTCGACGGTGGACTGCACGGTCTCCTCGACGTCCTGTGGGTAGTGGTTCCGGCCGTCCACGATGATCAGGTCCTTGAGGCGGCCGGTGACGATCAGCCGCCCCTCGTGCAGCGTGCCGAGATCGCCGGTGCGCAGCCAGCCGGTCTCCTCGTCCGGGGCCCCGGGGGCGCGCACGTTGAAGACCTCGGCGGACAGGCCCTCTCGCTTCCAGTAGCCGAGGCCGATGTTGGGTCCGCGCAACTGGATCTCGCCGACCTCGCCCGCGGGAAGCGTCCGGCCGGTGGTGCGGTCCGCGATGCGCAGCTCCTGGCCGGCGGGTCCGCCACAGGTGCTGAGGCGGACCGCCGCCGGATCGGCGGGGTGGCACGGCGTCACGCGGCCCGTGCTGAGGGCGTCCGCGCTGCATGACACGGTGGCCGGGACCGAGGTGTACGCGTCGTTGGTCACGAAGACGGTGGCCTCGGCCAGCCCGTACGACGGGCAGTGCGCCACCCGCGCCAGCCCGGCTCTCCCGAAGGTCTCGTGGAAACGGTCCACGGTCGCGGGGCGCACCGGCTCACTGCCGTTGATCAGTACCTTGACGCGGTCCAGGCGCAGTTCGTCGATCGCGCCGTCGTCGGCGCGCGAAGCGCAGTAGTCGTACGCGAAGTTGGGCGCGGCGCTGATCGTCCCCGGGTACGAGCCGAGCAGCCGCAGCCAGCGCAGCGGGTCCGCCAGGAAGGCGACGGGGTCCATCAGCACGGACGGGAAACCGCCCACGACAGGCGCCGCGACGCTGAGGACGAGCCCCATGTCGTGGAAGAGCGGCAGCCAGCCGACGGTGGTGCTGGCAGCCGTCCGCGCCCCGAAGGCGTCGATGGCCTGATGGGCGTTGGCGACCACGTTGGCGTGACTGATCATCACCCCGGCCGGACTGCGGGTGGAGCCCGAGGTGTACTGAAGGTAGGCGACGTCCTGCGGGTCGGGGCGCGGCACGACAGGGGCCGGGGCGGGCGGCGTCCCGGCCGGTGCGTCGACCACGATGACCGGCACGGTGGGGAGACCGTGCCGGGCGGTGAACGCCTGGACGTCGGGGGCGGTCGCCGTGTCGGTCAGCAGACACGCGGGTTCGCAGTCGTTGAGCACCCCCGCGAGCCGGCCCTCGTGGCCGGGCAGTTGCGGTCCGAACAGCGGCACGGCGATCACCCCGGCGTACAGGCAGCCGAGGAACGCCGCCGCGTAGTCGAGGCCCTGCGGCAGCAGCAGGGCGGCGCGATCGCCCGCGCTCGCCGCTCCCGCCAGGCGCGCGGCGACGGCCAGGGCCCGCTGGTCGAGCCCGCGCCAGCCGAGCGTGAGATGCAGCCCGGGCGAGCCGGCCTCGGGGAAGTCCACGTACGTGAAGGCGCGTTGCTGCGGGCGTTCGGCGGCCCAGTGCCGCAGGTGGTCGGTCAGCAACAGGCTTTCGGATGGCTGAGCGGAAGTCATGGGAACTCCAGCTGGTCAGGCCTCGGGGTCGAGGGTGCGCGCCGGGGCGTGGGAGGAGGGACTGCCGACGGGCTATCAGGTTCCGTTGCGATGTGACTCACGAGTAAGACGGGGTGCTGACAGTTCGAACCGCGCGAACTGTCAGTCAAGTGACAAGCGGGGCGCTGGGATTCGGCGCTCAGGCAGCAGCGGTGGCCCCCGGCCGCCCGGAGAATCGGATCCCGCCGTACGGACGGCGGGGGAGGGGGCCGGGCCGGTGAGTCGCGGAAGGCTGCTGGCGCTACTGGCGCTGCTCGCCCTGGCGGGCTTCATCACGACCCTCGACAACACCGTCATCAATGTCGCCCTGCCGACGGTTCAGCGCGAACTCGGCCTGGATGTAGCCGACTTGGAGTGGGTCGCCACCAGTTACGTGCTGACGTTCGGGGCGCTCCTGCTGCCGGGCGGCCGGCTCACGGACCTGGTGGGCCGCCGTCCCGTCCTCGCGGGGGGACTCGTCGTCTTCGTCCTCGCCTCCGCTGCCGCCGCCTTCGCCGACAACGGGGCCACGCTGATCGCCGCACGCGCGGTGCAGGGCGTGGGGGCCGCCCTGGTGATCCCCGCCTCCCTCGCTGTCGTCGCGGCTGATCTCCCCGCCCGCAGACAGGCGACGGCCGTCGGCCTGTGGACGGCTGCGCTGGCTGTCGCGCTCGCGCTCGGCCCCGTGGTCGGCGGGTTCGTCACCGAACACGGGAGCTGGAACTGGGTGTTCCTGCTCAACGTCCCCTTCGGTCTGCTCGCCCTGCTGCTCGTGCCCGCAGTCCCCGGAGCGCCGGGACGTACGCGGCGCCCACCGGTGTTCCTGCTCGACGTCCCCGGCACCCTGCTGTCAGCCCTCGCGCTCTTCCTGCTCACCTACGGCCTGGTGCGAGGCGGTGAACACAGCTTCGGCGCCGCGCCCGTTCCCCTCTGTCTGGGGCTGGCCGCCGTCGCCGGGGTCGCCTTCCTCGTCGTCGAGACCCGGTCCCGGCTGCCGCTGCTGGAGTTGAGGCTGCTGCGCGACAGGTCGCTGAGCGGCGGCACGGTGGCTCAGATGCTGTGGGGCATCGGCGTCAACGGAGTCTTCTTCTTCACCGCGCTCTACCTCCAGCGCGTCATCGGCTTCCCGCCCACGAAGGCGGGCCTGGCCTTCCTGCCGCTCGCCGGTGCCCTCCTGGCGGTCACGCCGTTCGCCGAGCGCGCCGGGCGGGCCGTGGGCGTCCACCGCTCGATCGCGGCGGGCCTCGCCCTGGTGGCGGGAGGCCTCGTGTGCCTGTCGGGGGCGGGCCTTCACGCCGGGTACTGGGACATCCAGCCCGCTCTGCTCCTGATCGGTGTCGGCTCCGCGCTGACCACCCCTCTGACGGTGCGCTCCCTCGCCGGCGTGCCGCCCGGGCGCACCGGGATGGCCTCCGGCCTCGTCAGCGCGGCCCGCGAGGTGTCCGGGGTGTTCGGCGTCGTCCTGGTCGGCGTGGTCCTCACCCGCACCGAACGTGCCGCATTGCGGGACGGCGTCCTGCCGCACCGCGCCTTCCTGGACGGTTACGACAGCGGGCTGCGCCTGGCTGCCGCATGTGTGCTGGCCGGCGCCGTGGTCACCTGGGCGGCCCTGCGCAGCCCGGGGCGTCGCCGCGGGCCAGGGCGTCATCGGCGGTCCGCCGATGGCGGGCGAGAGGCGCGCGAAACGGCCGCCGAGCGGATCGGTTCGGCTCCGCCGCACAGCTGAACTCCGCTGCGACCAAAGCCTCGTGGGTCATGCACCCGTTTCCGGACATCTCGTTGTGCCATCCACACAGTTCGAGACAGGACGGCTGTGGGTCCGCTGACTATCGAGCTTCTGTTACCGCTGCGTAACTTCACGGCTACCGCAACGTCCACCGATCTCAGGGGGTACAGGATGCGCAGACCAGGAGTCAGAGTCAGCAGATCGGGAGTGAGGCGATCAGAGGCGCGCAGCGCAGGAGCGATACCGGGTGGGAGGGCGATCGGTGTGCTTCTCGCCATGGTGGTGGCAGGCGGCGCGCTGGGCATGCCCGCCACAACGGCCGGCGCGGCGCCCCAGGCCGCGGCGCCCCGTGCCGCGCCCTGCGTCGCCGGCGACGCGGACATCTACCGCCCGCCCGCCTCCGTGGCCGGGGCCCCGGGCAGCGTCATCGCCTGTCGGGAGACCGACCTGCCGCACGTGCCCGGCTCCGTCCCCCTGCACGCGTGGAAGGTGCAGTACAGCTCCCGGGACAATGCGGGCGCTCCGGTCGCCGTGTCGGGCACGGTCGCGGTACCGGACGCGGCCTGGACGGGCCCCGGCGACAGGCCGGTCGTCGCCTTCGCCCCGGGCACGCTGGGGCTCGGACCGCAGTGCGCCTTCTCCAAGCAGCTGTCCGGGGCCTTCCAGGACGAGTACGAAGGCGACAGCGTCGCCGCACTGCTCAAGGCCGGTTACGCAGTGGCGGCGACGGACGGCGCCGGATATCTGGTCGGCCAGACCCACCCGTACGTCTCCGGAGGCGACGCGGGGCACGCGCTGCTCGATGTCGCCCGCGCCGCGTCGGCGGTGCCGGGCGGCGGCGTGGCCGAGGCCGCCCCGGTCGGCCTCTGGGGCTACTCCGAAGGCGGTGCTGCCAGCCTCTGGGCCGCGCAGCTCGCGAGCACGTACGCCCCGGAGCTCAACATCGTGGGCGACGCGTCGGGCGGTGTGCCGGGGGATCTCCGGGTGGTCGCCGCGGGCCTCGACGGGGGCGCCTTCGCCGGGTTCCTCGCCGACGCGGTGATCGGTCTGGCGGCCGCCCACCCCGCCATGCCCTTCGACGAACTGCTCGACGGAGCGGGGCGTGATGCCGTCGCCAAGGCCAAGTCGCTCTGCCTGACCGGCACCGTCGCCGGACTCGCGGGACAGAAGCTGGAGAACTACACCGAGAATCGGCTGTCGCTCGAACAGATCTATGCGCTGACCGGCACCGACGGCAAGACCTGGGGTCAGGTCATCGACGAGCAGAAGCTCGGGACCGGGGTCGGCAGGAAGGGATCGGGTGCCCGCTACGAGGTCGGATTCCCCCTCCTTCAGTACCGCGGTCTTCTCGAAGAGGTCATCCCCACCTCGACCGAGGACGCGACCCGCAGGGCGTACTGCGATGCCCGGATCACCACGCGGTGGACGCTCTACCCGGGCGACCACCTGCTGACGGACCAGCAGGCCAAGGACGACGTGGTGAAGTGGCTCGGCGACCGCTTCGCCGGACGGCCCGAACTGGGCAACTGCCTGCTGTCCTGAGAGATCGTGCCCGGGCGGGGAAGGGCCGTCGCGGCTCGGCCCGTTGTCCGCAGGAGTCGTTCGTTGTCACAGAAGTGACAGCGAGCGGCTCCTGCGCTGTCCGCCGGCGATGGGCCCCTCACCCGACGCAGCGGTATCGTCACCAAGCCCCTGTCCCCCCGCGCAGAGGGAAACCCCATGGTGATCGGATTACATCCGCCGACCGGTGACTTGTCGGTCAACGGGTCCGCCGAGGCGACCTACGCCGCTTTCAAGGCGTTGCCCTCCGAATTGTCCACCCATTTCGAGCCGTTCGTCGCCGACATGATCGAGGAAGTGGTGCAGGCCATCCGCACCACGATCGCCGAGTACGCCCGGCCCATGGACGACACGTACATGCACGTCGTGCACCGCGGAGTGAGGCAGGCGCTCGTAGGCTTCCTGGACCGGATGGCCAGGCCCGACGCCGACTGGGAGCCCGTGAAGTCGACCTTCCAGAGCATCGGCAGGGGCGAGGCCACCGAAGGCCGCAACCTCGACTCGTTCCAGTCGGCTCTGCGTCTGGGCGCCCGGGTGACGTGGCACCGTGTCAGCGAGCTCGTCGAGACGGGACAGCTGCCGAGCAAGATCCTGGCGACCTTCGGCGAGGCGATGCTGCTGCACCTCGACGAGATGGCCGCGGCGACGACCGCCGGGTACGCCAAGGCCCGGCTGCACGCGGCGGGCGAACTGAAGCAATGCAGGGACCGGTTGATCGACCTGCTCACCGCCAGCCCCCCGGTCTCAGCCGAGGCCATCAGCGACCTCGCTCACATCGCACAGTGGCCCGTGCCGAGAGAGCTCGCCGTCGCGGTCACCGATCACAGCGGCGAGCCCGGCGCCGGTCGTCCGATCGTGCCGCCGGAGTTCCTGGCCCGCTTCGACGTGCATCCCGGCATCGTCGTCATCCCGGACCCCGGGGGGCCCGGTCGCGCCCGCACGGTCGCCGCCGTGCTCCACGGGCTGCGCACGGCTGTCGGGCCGACCGTGACCCTGGACAGCGGCGCACGCTCCCTGCGCTGGGCGACCGACACGCTGGAGCTGTCACGGCGCGGAATCGTGCCGGGGACGGGGCTCATCCGCTGCGCGGACCACCTGGCGACTCTGCTCCTCTTCCGGGACGAGTCGCTGGTCGACGCGATCGCGGAACGGCACCTGCTGCCGCTGGAGCAAGTACGCTCCCCGCAGCGGGAACGGCTGGCCGAGACCCTGCTCTGCTGGCTGCGCTGCGGCCACAACGCCAGTGAGGTCGCCAACCGCCTGGCCGTCCACCCGCAGACGGTCCGCTACCGCCTGCGTCAGCTCGACGAGGTCTTCGGGGACCAGCTGCACGACCCGCCGACCCAGTTCGAAATGCAGCTCGCCCTGCACGCAAGAGAGCTGCGACGTGCCGCAGCCGCCGGAACTTGACCGCGCCCTCTCGGCCGTCGTCGCCGCGCAGGGCGCCCCGCTGACGGCCGAGCAGCTCCACGGCCCCTGCTGCCGAGGCGCGGACCTCTCCGTGCCGCTCGACCACACCGAACCAGCGCACGTACGACGTCACCAGTGGCCATCCGAGCACTCTGGACCGGAAGGACCTGGTGAGTTCCGGCCGAGGTGGGCGCACGGGGTCCGCAGTACGCGCGGCCTCAAGGCATCTCAGCCACCGGGCCCGGATCGGCCGTCATGTTCCGCCTACAAGCACCGGCACGCGAACTTCCCCTTCATTGCGCATCCATGAGGAGCGGACATGGCAGATTCGCCGGCGGCGTCACTGACCGGAGCCTGGGACCTGGTGAGTTTCGAGGTCCAGACACCTGACGGGCAGGTGGAGCGCCCTTTCGGGGAGCATCCGACCGGCCTCGGCATCTACACCCCGCAGGGCCTCGTCTCCGCCCAGCTCATGGCGGAGCCGGCTTCCGCAGCGGCCGATCCCGGACCGAGCGCACCAGCGCCGCTCCCGAGCTTCATCGCGTACACGGGCCGCTACCTGCTCGATCCGGAATCCCGCACCGTCGAACACCACGTCGAGTGCAGCTTCGATCCCACCTGGCTGGGCATGGTCCTTCGCCGCAGTTATGACCTGGACGGTGATCTGCTCACCCTTCGCACGCCCGCCCAGGCCGAGGGCCAGCCCGTTTTCGTCCTCGTATGGCGCAAGCGCGAACCCCTCCCGTAGACAGGGGCCCGAAAGCTTACCGTCGGCCGGACAGGCCACGAGATGGACTGAACGGGACTGAACGCTCGGCACTTCCAAGATTTTCGTAGGCGTTGATGTCGCTGGAGCAGCCGGTGTCCTCGGGCGTGTTCCAGTTGGCCAGCAGGTCGGCCGCCGGCGGTGGAGCGGTGACGGCGTTGGACTCGTCGTGGCCGGAGCCGCGCAAGAAGCTGCCGCCGCGGGCGACCGGGCTGGACCGCTACATGCCGGTGATCGACGAGACCCTGCGGGCGGACCTGGACGCGCCGCGAAAGCAGCGGCACCATCATCGGGACCGGCACCGACTCGTACTGCTCGCCAGCACCCGAGCCCGAGCCCGAGCCCGAGCCGAGGAACCTGCCAAGGCCGGCCGACCGCCCCGACAGCCGGCCGAAGGATCCTGGTCATGTGTCCGCTCGGGTCCAGAACTGACGCGGCGCGAACCCCTCGCGCCGCGTCAGTGCCTGGTACGGACGATCCGCTCGGCCTCGATCACGACGAGCGGCCCGACGGTGGCTCGTCGAGAGAACGCGACCGCTCGACATGGCCGGACTGACAGCGGAAAGCCGGCCAGCAGCGCTCGAAATCCGTGTCGGCCTCGGACAGCACGGGCGTCTGGCCGAAGAGCTGAGGGCTTGGACACCGGACTGACCGGCCGTCATCTGCCGTATCGCCATGAGAGTCGAGCTGTAGCCCATCCAGCCAGCTCAACAGTGGGCCGGAGCTGGGTCAATCGGCCGGATCGCGTCGCCCTCGTTCGAGTTAGCGTCCCGCCCGGAGCCGAGGGAACGGGGAAGGCTGTGTCCTCAGCGACAGCCAAGGAGACAGGCATGTACCCCACTGAGTACAAGTACAGCAAGGACCACGAGTGGCTCCGGGTCGACGGCAAAACGGCCTCTATCGGTCTGACGGACTTTGCGCAGAAGCAACTCGGCGACATTGTTTTCGTGGAGGTGATGCCGAAGGCGGGCGAACTGCTCCAGGCCGAGGACGCCTTCGGCACTGTGGAGTCGGTCAAGGCGGTATCCGAGTTGTTCCTGCCGGTCACCGGCACGTTCGTCGAGTTCAACCCCCTGCTCCACGAAGAACCGGAGGCTCTCAACACCGAGCCCCACGACACCTGGATCATCAAGATCGAGATGTCCGACGTCAAGGAGCTGGACGGGCTGTTCACCGCCGCCCGGTACGAGAAGTACCTCGCCGACGACGCGTAGCGCCGGGTGACCCGCTCCCGCTGCGGAAGTACTCCCACTTCCTGCCCTGCGCGGGCGCACGGGGCAGCGCCGCCATCGACGCGGTCTTCGCGTGACCGAGGCCGGTCGGCCGGGCCCGTGGAGCGTGACCTGTAGCCCACCGCAGGCCCAAAGTCCCCAGAGAAGTCCCGGAGACGCCGCCGTACCTCTTCCTGACTCGCTGCGCCGCAGGTCGGAAGGGGTGCGGCGGCATTCACCCGTTACATGTTGATCATGTGACCGGCCAGCCCGTGAATGGCCTCCTTGACAGCCTCGCCGAGAGTCGGGTGCCCGTGCACATTGCGCGCGACCTCGTGGACCGTCAGGTCCCACTGCTGGGCGAGCGTCAACTCCGGCAGCAGCTCGGTGACTTCGGGGCCGATCAGATGGGCGCCGAGGAGTTCGCCGTGGCGCGCGTCGCTGAGGATCTTGACGAAGCCCGCGGTCTCACCGAGGCCGTGCGCCTTGCCGTTGGCGGTGAACGGGAACTTCGCCACCTGGACGTCGAAGCCCTGGTCGCGGGCCTGCGCCTCGGTCCAGCCGAAGCTGGCGATCTGCGGCTGGCAGTAGGTCGCCCGCGGGATCATGACGTAGTCGAGTTCCATCGTCTCCGCGTCGGCGATCGTCTCGGCCGCCACGACGCCCATCGACTCGGCCGCGTGGGCCAGCATCAGCTTCGCCGTCACATCACCGATGGCGTAGATGTGCGGCACGCTCGTACGGCAGCGGCCGTCGATGTCGATGGCCCCGCGGTCGGTGAGCTTCACACCGGTGTTCTCCAGGCCGTAGCCCCGCACCCGCGGCTGGAAGCCGATCGCCTGGAGCACCTTGCCGGCCTCCAGCGTCTGCCGCTGGCCGCCCGTGGTCACCATGACCTTGACCGCGTCCCCGGAGTCGTCGATCGCCTCGACACGGGTCGACGTCAGCACGTTGACGCCGAGTCGCTTGTAGCGGCGGGCCAGTTCCGCGGAGACCTCCTCGTCCTCCAACGGGACGATCCGGTCGAGGAATTCGACGAGGGTGACCTGCACGCCGTAGTTGTGGAGCACATAGGCGAACTCGACGCCGATGGCACCGGCGCCCGCGATGATGATGCTGTCCGGGAGCGTGTCCGACAGGATCTGCTCCTCGTACGTCACCACGCGCTCGCTCAGTGAGGTTCCGGGGAGCAGCTTGGTGGTGGCCCCGGCGGCGATGACGCAGTGGCCGAAGGTGACCGTTTCCGCGCCGCCGTCGGACAGGGCGACCTGGAGGGTGTGGTCGTCGCTGAAGGTGCCGTGGCCGGTGTACTGGGTGATCTTGTTCTTCTTCATCAGGTAGTGGACGCCCTTGACCCGTCCGTCCGCCACCTTGCGACTGCGGGTGAAGGCGGCGCCGTAGTCGAAGCTCACCTCACCGTTCACCTGGATGCCGAAGGTCTTGGCCTCCTGGGTGAAGATGTGGGCGAGCTCCGCGTTGCGCAGCAGCGCCTTCGACGGGATGCACCCGACGTTCAGGCACACACCGCCCCAGTACTTCTCCTCGACGATCGCCGTGCTGAGTCCGAGCTGCGCGGCTCGGATCGCCGCGACATATCCTCCCGGGCCGGCGCCCAGGACCACCACGTCAAAGTGTGTGCTCATGGCGGCCAGCCTAGAACGCCCCGTGCCTGGATCGCCGGTCCTGCTGGTCCGCCGGGCCGTGGCCCCGGGATGCCGAGGGCCCGTGCGCGCCGGGACGTCCGGGCCGGCCCATTCAGGGCCGGCCCGGACGCCGGATGTCAGACGAGGTCGAACCGGTCCAGGTTCATGACCTTGTCCCAGGCGGCGACGAAGTGCGACACGAACTTCGCGTGCGCGTCGTCGCTCGCGTAGACCTCCGCGAGCGCGCGCAGCTCGGAGTTCGAGCCGAAGACGAGGTCGGCGCGCGTGCCGGTCCACTTGATCTCGCCGGTGGCGTCGTCGCGGCCCTCGAAGGTGGTCGCGTCCTCGGACGTCGGCGTCCACGTCGTGCCCAGGTCGAGCAGATTGACGAAGAAGTCGTTCGTCAGCGTCCCGGGCGTTTCGGTGAGGACACCGTGCGAGGAACCCTGGTGGGTCGCGCCCAGGGCGCGCAGACCGCCGACGAGGACCGTCAGCTCCGGCGCGCTCAGGGTCAGCAGGTTCGCCCGGTCGAGCAGCAGGTACTCGGCCGGAAGCCGGTTGCCCTTGCCGAGGTAGTTGCGGAAGCCGTCCGCGCGCGGCTCCAGGGCGGCGAAGGACTCCGCGTCGGTGTGCTCGTCCGTCGCGTCGACGCGGCCCGGGGTGAAGGGCACCTGGACGTCGTGACCGGCGTCCTTGGCGGCCTTCTCGACGGCGGCGACGCCGCCGAGGACGATCAGGTCGGCCAGCGAGACGTTCTTGGCACCGGCGTTGAAGTCACGCTGGATGCCCTCCAGCGTGCGCAGCACCGACGCGAGCTGGTCGGGGTCGTTGGCCTCCCAGCCGCGCTGCGGCTCCAGACGGACGCGCGCGCCGTTGGCGCCGCCGCGCTTGTCGCTGCCGCGGAACGTCGAGGCCGACGCCCACGCGGTGGAGACCAGCTCCGAGACCGTCAGGTCCGAGGCGAGGATCTTCGCCTTGAGGGCGGTGACGTCCTCGGCGCCGATGACCTCGCCCTCCGCCTGGGGCAGCGGGTCCTGCCACAGCAGGGTCTCCTCGGGGACCTCCGGGCCGAGGTAGAGGGACTTCGGGCCCATGTCGCGGTGGGTCAGCTTGTACCAGGCCCGCGCGAAGGCGTCCGCGAACTCGGCGGGGTCCTCGTGGAAGCGGCGGGAGATCGGCTCGTAGATCGGGTCGAGGCGCAGCGACAGGTCGGTCGTGAGCATCGAGGGAGCGATCTTCTTCGAGGCGTCGTGGGCGTCCGGGACGGTGCCCTCGCCCGCGCCGTCCTTCGGCTTCCACTGGTTGGCGCCCGCGGGGCTCTGGGTCAGCTCCCACTCGTAACCGAAGAGGTTGTCGAAGAAGCCGTTGCTCCACTGGGTGGGCGTGTTGCTCCAGGTGACCTCCAGGCCGGAGGTGATGGCGTCCGCGCCCTTGCCCGTGCCGTACGTGCTCTTCCAGCCCAGGCCCTGCGCCTCGATCGGGGCGGCCTCGGGGTCGTCGCCGACGCTCTCCGCCGGGCCCGCGCCGTGGGTCTTGCCGAAGGTGTGGCCGCCCGCGATCAGGGCGACCGTCTCCTCGTCGTTCATGGCCATCCGGCGGAAGGTCTCACGGATGTCGCGGGCCGCGGCGAGCGGGTCCGGGTTGCCGTTCGGGCCCTCCGGGTTGACGTAGATGAGGCCCATCTGGACGGCGCCGAGCGGGTTCTCCAGCTCACGGTCGCCGGTGTAGCGCTGGTCGTCGAGCCAGGTTGTCTCGGGACCCCAGTACACGTCCTCCTCGGACTCCCACACGTCCTCGCGGCCGCCGGCGAAGCCGAAGGTGTCGAAGCCCATCTGCTCCAGGGCGACGTTGCCGGTGAGGATCATGAGGTCGGCCCAGGAGAGGTTCTGGCCGTACTTCTTCTTGACGGGCCACAGCAGTCGGCGGGCCTTGTCCAGGTTGACGTTGTCCGGCCAGCTGTTGAGGGGGGCGAAGCGCTGCTGCCCGGCACCGGCGCCGCCGCGGCCGTCGCTGATGCGGTAGGTGCCCGCGCTGTGCCACGCCATGCGGATCATGAAGGGGCCGTAGTTGCCGAAGTCGGCGGGCCACCAGTCCTGCGAGGTCGTGAGCACCTCGGCGATGTCCTGCTTCACGGCCGCGAGGTCGAGGGACCCGAAGGCCGCGGCGTAGTCGAAGTCCGCGCCGAGGGGATTGGCCACGGCGGGGTTCTTGGCAAGGATCTTCAGGTTGAGCCGCTCCGGCCACCACTGGCGGTTTCCACCGCCCTGGGTCGGGTGCGGGGCGCGCCCGTGCGCGACGGGGCAGCCGCCTCCGGCCTCCGTTTTCGCGTCGGTGACGATCGCATCATGGTTCTCAGACATGGGAATCCTTCCGGACGGGGCGGATCTCGGTGCTCAGAGACTGCTGGTGGGGGAACAGCCGGGGCGGGGACCCCGGCGGCCGGCCCCGCAACCATCGACGGAGTCGAAGGGGAGGCCGTGGTCTTCGGACGGGAACAGGCAGGGCGCGCGGCGGGCCGCACAGCCGGAGGCGGGGACGCGGTACACCGCTCACGGCCGGCCGGCTGGACCGGTCCGACACGGGGTACGAGTCCTGCCACGGCGAGCGGACGGAGGGCCGTGCGCGACGTGAAGGGGAATACGGCTCCGGGTCGGCACACCCCGGCACTGAACGCGCCGTCGCCGGGGTGGCCCAGGGTTCCGGGAGGGTCCCGGGCAGCGTGTCATGGGCGGCCGTCACGTGCAGGCCGGCGCCGCGTGGTTCCACGGCGGTGGTCCCGACATCTCTGTCTCTCCTGCCCGTACTGGAGTCTTCCTGTCCCTTGGCCAGTGCCAAAACCGATCCTACAATGGACAGAGTCCAAGTCAAGAAGGACGCCAAACGCGTATCCGATCGGACCCAGGATGCACACCGATAAACTGCGGGTTCCCACTGATCCTGAAAAGGTGAACCGATATGAGTGACCTGCTGGAGCGACTGCGAGGGCGTGGCTGGCGGATGACCTCCCAGCGGCGTGTCGTTGCGGAGGTCCTCGACGGCGAGCACGTGCACCTCACGGCCGACGAGGTGCACGCCCGCGCCGCGGAGCGACTGCCCGAGATCTCCCGGGCGACCGTCTACAACGCCCTGGGGGAGCTGGTCTCCCTCGGCGAGGTCATCGAGGTCTCCACCGACGGCCGCGCCAAGCGCTACGACCCCAACGCCCACCACCCGCACCAGCATCTGGTGTGCTCCAGCTGCGGCACCGTGCGTGACGTCCACCCGACCGGAAACCCGCTGGCCGACCTTCCGGCGACGGAACGATTCGGATTCACGGTGGCCGCCGTCGAGGTCACCTACCGGGGGCTGTGCCCTTCGTGCGCCTAGGCTCCGGACGGACCCCGTCCGGCGGCCGGCGGGCGCGTCCGTGATCCGTCCGGCGGCGCGCGGCCCTGTGGCGGCTCGCCCCGTGATGCCTAAGCTTCCGCCGTGAACGACACCACACAGGGCACGACACAGGACAGCACGCAGGACGTCGCCCAGGAGATACGGATCAGGCCGGGCGGCCCGGCCGACGCGCAGGCCATTCTGGACATGCTCGACGCGGCGGTGGTCTGGATGAACGGCCGCGGCAACACCGAGCAGTGGGGCACCACCCCGTACTCGCGGACGTCGGGCGGGGCGGAGCGGGTCCATCGGTACACGACCGAGTGCGCCCCCTACATCGCGGAGTCGGACGGAACACCCGTCGGAGCCATGGTGCTGGACTCCGGGCCCAGCCCGCAGATGCCGATCGAGCCCGCCGGGGAACCCGAGCGGTACGTCCGGCTCTTGGTGTCCGACCGGCGCTGCGCCGGCCGGGGCATCGGGGCGGCGCTGCTGGCCCACGCCGCCGAGGAGACCCGGCGGGCCGGCGTCGCGTTGCTGCGGGTCGACTGCTGGGCGGGCGGCGGGGGCGAACTGGTCGCGTTCTACGAGCGCGAGGGATTCACCCCCACCGACCCCTTCCTGTCCGGGACCTGGCCGGGCCAGGTGCTGGCCCGGCGGATCGGCCCACCGCTCGGACAGGGCGATCAGGCGAGGTAGTCGGCGACCAGCGTGGCGAACTCCTCCGGTGCGGCGAGTCTGATTCCGAGGGTCTCGGCCTTGGCGCGCTTGGATCCCGCGCCCTCTCCGGCGACGACCAGGGTGGTCTTCTTCGACACGCTGGAGGAGGAACGCCCGCCCGCCCGCTCGATGAGCTCGTTCATCTGGTTGCGGCTGAGCTGCTCCAGGACCCCGGTCATCGCGCCGGTGACCACCACCGTCATCCCGGCCAGCGGCCCGCCCGCGGCTTCGTCGCCCTCCGCGCTCGGGTCGTCCTCGCCTGCCGGAGCGGGCGGGGTGGCGCCGGGCTCGGTCATGTTGACCCCGGCGGCGACGAGTTTGTCGATGAGCGGGGCGAGTTCGGCCAGTTCGGCGACGATCGAGGGGGCCTTCTCGGTGCCGATGCCCTCGACCCGCTGCATCGTTTCCGCATCCGCCGCGCGCACCAGCTCCATGGTCGCGAAGTACCGGGCGATACGCCGGGACATGGAACGGCCGGTGCCGCGCACACCCAGCGCGCACAGCACCCGCGACAGCGGCTGGCCCTTGGCCGCCTCGATCGCCGCGAGGAGGTTGTCGGTGCTGGTCTCGCCCATGCGCTCCAGACCGAGTAGCTGATCGCGGGTCAGACCGAACAGATCGGCGAGATCGGCGGCCAGACCGGCCTCGACGAGCTGGACGACCCGCGTATGGCCGAGGCCCTCGATGTCGAGCTGGTCGCGGCCGGCGGCGTACGAGAGCGCGGCGACCAGATGGCAGTTGCGGCCCTGCTCGCAGCGCCAGCGCTGCTCGCTGGTGTCGATGGCGGATCCGCAGTTCGGGCAGGCCTCGGGGAAGACGATGGGCTGTTCCTCGCCGGTGCGCAGATGGGCCACGGGCGCTTCGACGCGGGGGATCACGTCTCCGGCGCGGTGGACCATCACATGGTCGCCCAGCCGCAGATCGCGACGCGTGATGTCCGCCGGGTTGTGGAGGGTGGCGTACGTGATGGTCGAGCCGTCGATCTCGACCGGTTCCAGCACCGCGCGCGGGGCGATGATGCCCGTACGGCCGACGTTCCACTCCACGGCCAGCAGCCGGGTGATCTTCTCGACGGCGGGGAGCTTGTAGGCGATCGCCCAGCGCGGTGCGCGGGTACCGGATCCGGCGGCCCGCTGGTCGGCGGCGAGGTCGGCCTTGATGACGATGCCGTCGATGCCGAACGGCAGCTCGGCGCGCAGCGCCCCGATCTCCTGGACGCGGGCGAGGACCTGCCCGGCGGTCGCCGCCGTGATGCCGGGGACGGCGGTGCCCGCGGTGGTGTTCACGCCCAACTCGGCTGCCCGTGCCATGAGTTCGCTGTGCGCGAGCTCGTCCAGCCGGGCGGCCGTATCGGCATCGGTGCCGGGCACCGGCAGAAGGCCGTAGCCGAAGAAGGTCATCGGAACGGTGTAGGCACGCTCCTTGGCGCGCAGGGTGCCCGCCGCGGCGTTGCGCGGGTTCGCGAACGGCTGCCCGCCGTGCGCGGTGCGCACCTCGTTGGCGTGCTCGAACTGCGCTGTCGTCATGAGGACTTCGCCGCGCGCCTCCAGCGTGAGGGGCTCGGCCAGCTCACCGGGGAGGCCCTCGATCGTTCCGATCGCGTGCGACACGTCCTCACCGGCCGTCCCGTCCCCGCGGGTGACCAGTTGCGTCAGCCGGCCCTGGCTGTAGCGCGCGGCGATGGCCAGGCCGTCGAGCTTCGGCTCGACACTGAACTGCTCCACCTCGTGGCCGGTCCGGCGGGTCAGCGACACCGTCCAGGCGGTGAACTCCTCGGGCGAGAACACATTGTCCAGGCTCAGCATCGCCACCGTGTGCGGGACGTCTCCCTCGACGGCGCCGCCCGCGACCTTCCCGGTCGGCGAGTCGGGCAGCACCTGATCGGGATGTCCGGCCTCCCACACGGCGATGCCGCGCACGAGCCGGTCGTACGCGTCGTCGTCCAGCACGGACGTGCCGCCCTCGTAATAGGCGGCCGACGCCTTCAACGCGTCCTCGACGGCCTGCGCGTAGGCGACGGCATCCACGATCACTGCGACTGGTGTTGTCATACCCGTCATCCTGCCTGCCACCACTGACAATGCCCTCCCGCCGACCCGCCCGCCCCGGCAAGGTCCCGCTGGCACATGTGAGACGTGGCGCTTTGGTGCCAGCCGCCGGGCGTTCCCCCGGGCCGGCGGGCACCGGTAAGACCTAGCCATGATCTCCCTCATACCGCACCGCCCACGAGGCAGACGGGCCATCGCGGCAGCGGCGGCCGTCGCCGCCGTTCTCACCACCCTCACCGGTCAGGCGGGCGCCGCGAACAGTGCGCCCAAGGCTCCCGCCGCCCCGTCCCGCACCGGCGCCGACCGCACCGTCACGCTGATCACCGGCGACGTGGTCAAGGTGATGGACCTCGGCGGAGGCAAGCACTCCGTCGACGTACGACGCCCGCGCGGCGCCACCGGCGGCGTCCGCACCGAGACGGTCGGCAAGGACCTCTACGTCTACCCGGACGAGGCGTTGCCCTATCTCGCCGCGAACCGGCTCGACCGGCGCCTCTTCGACGTCACCTCGCTCATCGAGCAGGGCTACGACGATCAGCACAGCTCCGGACTTCCGCTGATCCTCGGATACCGCGACAAGGTGGAGGCGACGCCCACCGGCACCACCAAGGTGCGGTCGCTGAAGAGCGTCAACGGCACCTCCGTCAGGGCCTCCAAGAAGCAGGCCGGGAAGCTCTGGAGATCGGTCGCCACCGACACCCCCGCGCAGCGGCCCTCGCTGAAGGACGGCCTGTCCAAGATCTGGCTGGACGGCAGGGTCAAGGCCACCTTGAAGGACAGCACCGCGCAGATCGGCGCGCCGGCCGCCTGGAAGGCCGGTCTCGACGGCAAGGGCGTCAAGGTCGCGGTGCTCGACACCGGTGCCGACAGCCATCACCCGGACCTGGCCGGCCGGATCAGCGAATCGGCCAGCTTCGTACCCGGTGAGTCCGCCGAGGACGGGCACGGACACGGGACCCACACCGCTTCCACCGTGGCCGGCAGCGGAGCCGCCTCCGACGGGGCCGAGAAGGGCGTGGCGCCCGGCGCCGACCTGCTGATCGGCAAGGTGCTCGCCAACGAGGGGTACGGAGACGACTCCTGGGTCATCGCGGGCATGGAATGGGCGGTGGACCAGGGCGCCAAGGTCGTGAGCATGAGCCTCGGCGGCGACCAGCCCACGGACGGCACCGACCCGATGAGCGAGGCACTGGACCAGCTCAGCGAGAAGAGCGGCGCGCTGTTCGTCGTGGCCGCGGGCAACACCGGCACGGAAGCGTCCATGAGTGCCCCGGGCGCCGCCGACGACGCGCTGACCGTGGCCGCGGTGGACTCCGACGACCAGCTCGCGTACTTCTCGTCCACGGGCCCGCGCTACGGCGACTACGCCCTCAAGCCGGACATCGCCGCACCCGGCGTCGACATCCTCGCCGCTAAGGCCGGGGGCAGCGCCGAGACCGGCTGGTACCAGACGATGAGCGGCACCTCGATGGCCACCCCGCACGTCGCCGGCGCGGCCGCGATCCTCGCCCAGGAACACCCGGAATGGAAAGCGCCCCAGCTCAAGGACGCGCTGATGAGCACCGCCAAGGAGCTCCCCGATCTGACCGCCTATCAGGTCGGCGCGGGCCGGGTGGACGTGGCGGCTTCCGCCGACGCCACCGTGACCGCCACCGGCTCGGCGTACTTCGGCTTCGACGCCTGGCCGCACAACGGCCCGGCGACCGTCGACCGCACGCTCACCTACCGCAACACCGGTGACAGCGCCGTCACCCTGAACCTCGCCCTCACCGCGTCCGTGGCCGGCGGCCCCTACGACGTCGACCCGGGCGCGGACGCCGGAACCCCGGCGCCCGCCGGGATGTTCTCCCTCTCCGCCGACTCCGTGACCGTCCCCGCGCACGGCACCGCCTCCGTCACCGCCACCGCGCGGCCGAACCTCGGCGCGAACGGCCGCCGTTACCTCGGACGGGTGTCCGCGAGCGACGCGTCGGGCACTGTGCGCGCCCGCACCCAGGTCGGGCTGTACCGGGAGGAGGAGCGCTACTCGCTCGACATCACACTCAAGGACCGCTCCGGCGAACCCGCCTCCGGATACGTCCAGTTGCAGCGCTTCGGCACCGACGCCGAACCGCAGTACATCTCGGTGGACGCGACCGGCAGCGCGACCGTGCGGCTACAGGCCGGCACGTACAGCGCCCTGAGCTATCTCGACGTCGCCGGCAGCCACGGCCCGGACTCGCTCGGCATGGCGCTGCTCGGTGATCCGCAGATCGTCCTCGACCACGACCGGAAGCTGGACCTCGACGGCAGCAGGACCCGCGAGGTCACGGCGGTGGTGCCGCGCAGGTCCGAGGACCGGATGCTCTACATGAACTGGTACCGCTCTGACGGCGGACTCAGCACCGTGGACTCCGAGTACCTTCTGCCGCCCACGTACGACAGCATGTTCGTGCTGCCCACGCGGAAGGTGACCCAGGGCACCTTCGAGTACGAGACCCGCTGGCGCAAGGCCTACCCGCTGCTCTCACTGAACCACGACGGCAAGGCCGTCACCGTCCTCGGCCAGAGCGGATCCGCCTTCTACGACGGCCGGAAGCGGCTGGACGTGGTCTACGCCGGGGCCGGCGCCCCCGCCGACTACGCGGGGCTGCGCGTCAAGGGCAAGGTGGTCCTCGTGACCCGTTCCGACGCGGTCACCGGTACCCAGCGCGCCCAGGCGGCGGCCGACGCCGGGGCCGGACTCCTGCTCGTCGTCAACGACGGGCCCGGCAAGCTCCTGGAATGGGTGGGCACCGACGAGGGCGCCTACAGCGCCGTCCCGGTCGCCTCGCTGACCGCGAACGAAGGCGCTCCGCTGATCGCGCAGGCCCAGCGCGGCTCCCTGCGCCTGAACGTCGAGGGAGCGCCCAACTCGCCGTACGTGTACGACCTCGTAGCCCCGCACCCGGGCCGGATTCCCGACACGGGTCTGACCTACCGGCCGAAGGCCTCCGAACTGGCCGTCGTGGACATGCGTTTCCACGGCACCACCAAGTACCCCAGCGGCGAATACCGTTGGGACTACCGGCCCTACCGCACCTACGCCCTCGGGTTCCCGCTGCGTACGGACATGCCCGCGACGCGTACGGACTACCTGTCGGCGCAGCCGGGCACCTCGTGGGCCGAGGACTCGATCACGGGGCCGAACCTGGCTCTGGAGTCACGCGGCGGAATGATCACCTACAAGGCCGGCAAACGGGTCACCAGTGACTGGTTCGCCCCGATCGCGCATCCGCGCAACGGCAGCGGCTTCTGGTGGTCGGAGCGGCAGCAGGGCTTCGTGTCCTTCAACGTCCAGCCCTGGACGGACAACGGGCCCGACCACGGCGGTTACATGCAGGACGGCGACGACAGCCTGGACTTCAAGGTGTACCAGGACGGTGAGCTGGTGGCGACCTCGGCCTGGGCGTCGGCGACGCTGTATCCGGTCCCGACCGTGCCCTCCACGTACACCCTCGACCTGCACGCCGAACGCGACGCGAGCGCCTACCCGTTGTCGCCCCGCACGCACACCGTGTGGAAGGTGCGATCGGCGCCGGTGACCGATCCGACGGAGATCGACCGGATGGCGCTGATGCAGTTGGACTACAGCGTCGCCACCGACCTCGCGGGCGACGCGCGCGGCGGCCGGCAGACCCTCGGCCTGACGGGGTCGAACCTGCCGGACGCGGCGGGCGCCGGACGGGTCGCCGGCGCCACACTCTCTGTCTCCTACGACGACGGCCGCCACTGGAAGCCGGTCCGCCTGGACCGTACGGCCACGGGCCACTGGACCGCCCGATTCGACGCCCCGCACAGCGGATTCGTCTCTCTTGAGGCCCGTACTTGGGACGATGCGGGCAACAGCGTCACGCAGGAGGTGACACGAGCCTACGGCTTGAAGTAGACCTTGGCGCATACGTGCGATCGGCCGGGCCCGGGCTTCCACAGCCCCGGGCCCGACCGGCGTCACCTGCGACGTCAAGGAGTGGCCCATGCTCGCCGCGCTCGGTCTCGGCCCGGCCGAGGAGGAGGTCTACCGCCTCCTGGTGGCCCGTGGCCGGGCCGCCGTCCATGAACTGGCCGCCGACGGCGGTCGCCCCGAGTCCGAGACGCGTGAGATCCTCACCGCTCTGGCCGGGCGCGGCCTGGTCGTCCTCCAGGCGGTCGAGGGCGCGGCCACCCTGTTCGTGGCAGCGCCGCCCGCGGTCGCGCTGGGCGGGGAACTGCGGCGGCGCCGCGACGAGTTGAGCACGGCGGAGCACGCGGTGCTCGCCCTCGCGGAGCAGCACCGCACGGCTGCCGAGGGCGGCGCGGTGGAGGTGATCAGCGACATCGACGCGGTACGGCACCGGTTCCGGCAGCTCCAGGAGTCCGCCCGGCACGAGGTACGGTCGATGATGGTGCCTGAACTCGCCGTCGTGCCGCCCAGCGCCAACGCCGCCGAGCGGGCCGGAGTACGTCGTGGCGTGCAGTACCGGACGATCGTGCACCGGGAGGCGCTGACCGAGCCCGGAATGGTCGCCCAGGCCCTCGCCGACCTGGCGGCCGGACAGCGGATCGGGGTCGCCGACGACGTCCCGGTCAAACTCATCATCGCGGACCGTGAATTGGCGATGCTTCCCCTGCTCAGCGGCCGCAACACCGCGGCCGCCTCGGTGCTGGTGCACGCCGGAGGGCTGCTGGACGCGCTGGTCGCCTATTTCGAACTGGCCTGGGGGCAGGCGTATTCGCTGTCGCCCCACACGACGGGCGACGGCTTCGCCGAGCAACGCCCCGACGCCATAGACGAGTTCGACTCCCGGATGCTCGCCCTGGTCCTCGCGGGACTCACCGACCAGGCGGTCGGTGCGCGGCTCGGCGTCTC
Source organism: Streptomyces sp. NPDC042002 (assembly GCF_055588305.1). NCBI lineage: Bacteria > Bacillati > Actinomycetota > Actinomycetes > Kitasatosporales > Streptomycetaceae > Streptomyces > Streptomyces sp. NPDC042002. The sequence goes on from NZ_JBVJCT010000002.1 coordinate 247,909, forward strand.
CCGCCGCACTGTTCAGCGGCGCATCGGTGAACTCATGGCGCGCGCGGGTGCGGAGAGCCGCATCCAGCTCGGCTGGCACGCCGCGCGCAAGGGCTGGGCCTGACGGGCCACCCGGTGGCCGTTCCGGGCGTCAGTGTCCCCGGACGGCGGGCGAGGGGCGCGCGGACCGGGTGATGACGAGGTCCGGTTCGCGCGGACCGGGAGGCAGGCCCGTGTCGAGGTCGGCCTGGCGCAGTTCGGCCAGCAACTCGGTCTGGCCGGAGAGCAGTTCGGTGAGGATGCGGCGGGCGGCGCGCAGGAGTTCGGCTACATCGCCGCCGGCGAGCGCGTAACTGACGGTGGAACCCTCGCGGATGGACACCACGATGCCCGAGCGGCGCAGTACGGCCAGTTGCTGCGAGAGGTTGGAGGGTTCGATCTCGATCTCGCTGAGCAGGTCGCGCACCGAGACGGGGCCGCTCTGCAGCAGTTCCAGAACCCGGATGCGCACAGGGTGTCCGAGCATGCGGAAGAACTCGGCCTTGGCCTGGTAGAGGGGGACCTGCCTGGTCAAAACGTTCGCTCCCTGCCGCCTGGGACGGGCTGATTCTCCGGCTGGTGCGGTGGCGGTCTGCGCGCCCTCCGCGAGCGGTGCCGTAAGGACCGATCCTCGCGGCTCCACCTCCGCACACCCACGGGATTGACTCGATCTGGATGTACCTAATTGAAGAAGTCTTCAAGTCATGGGCATGCGGAGGCGCGGAGAAGGTGGCTGCCTACACCTCTAGTTCGGCCTCGATGCGGGCCAGCTGATGACGGGCCATGGCCAGGTTGGACGTCGCCTTGTTGAGCACCAGGTACAGGAACAGCCCGTTGCCGTCACGGCTCTTGAGCGGCCGGAGGAGGTGGTACTGGTCCGCGAGCGTGATCAGTACGTCTTCGATCTTGCTCTTGAGACCGAGGTGCTCCATGGTGCGCACCTTGGCCCGGATCACGTCGGTGTTGCCCGCTGCCGCGACCGACAGGTTGAGTTCCTTGCCGCCCCCCAGCGTGCCCAGTGCCATGCCGCTCGTGTAGTCGACGAGAGCGGCGCCCATCGCACCCTCGATGGACGTCATCGTCTCCTTGAGGGAGATCTCCACATTTGCCATACCGATGTCTCCTCCTGGTCACTGCGCGGGCGGAGGAGTTCCCGCCCGGTCAGTGACCAGGACACTACGTACCGTCCGCGGCGGGCAGCCGAGTTGTTTCGGGACTGGCGGAAGGAGCATCGAAATGTACGTCGGCACAGGCTCTATTGATCACTGTTGTGCGGTCGATGACCATGGATCACGGGCGCGGAGGAAGGTCCGGTGGCGTGCGGTCGGCGGACGGGGCTCACCCGGCGGCCGAAGCCCGTGAGGCCGCCGTACGCGTCGCGAAGTCCGCGAACCAGGCCAGCATCTCGGGGTGGGTGATGGATCCCTCGCTGCTGACCTCGGAGCTGCGGGCGCCCTGGAGGATGCGCTTGACCGGGACTTCGAGCTTCTTGCCGGTGAGGGTGCGGGGCACGGCGGGGACCGGCACGATCGCGTCGGGCACATGGCGCGGGGAGAGCCGGCTCCTGATGGCTGTGGCGATCCGCCGGCGCAGGCCGTCGTCGAGCGCGGTGCCCTCGGCCGGCACGACGAACAGCGGCATGAAGTAGTCGCCGTCGGACTGTTCCACACCGATGACGAGACTGTCGGCGATCTCCGGGAGCTGGTCGACGACGGCGTAGATGTCGGCGGAGCCCATGCGGACGCCCGAGCGGTTCAGGGTGGAGTCGGAGCGGCCCGCGACGACGACGGACAGATCGGTGTCGATCGTGACCCAGTCGCCGTGCCGCCACACTCCGGGGTAGGTGTCGAAGTAACTGGCCCGGTAGCGGGCGCCGTCGGGGTCGCCGACGAAGCGGAGCGGCATGGACGGCAGCGGCGCGGTCACCACCAACTCACCCTGCTCGCCCGTCAGAGGGTGCCCCTGAGCGTCCCACGAGGCCATGGCGACCCCCAGTGCGGGGGCCTGGATACGGCCCACGCGGACGGGCAGCAGCGGGGTGCTTCCCGCGAGGACCGAGCAGACGTCCGTACCGCCGCAGATGGACTGGAGCCGCACACCGGGTGTCAGCCGGTCGTGGACCCAGCGCCAGGTGCTGGGCGGCAGCGTCGACCCGGTCTGGAGGACGGTGCGCAGGCTGTCGAGTCCGAACATGTCCGCGGGACGCGAGTCCGCCTTCTCCCCGGCGGTGAGATACGCGGCACCCAGGCCGACCACGGTCGCGCCGGTCCACTCGGCGATCCGCCAGGCGCCGTCGATGTCGGGAAAGGTCGGGCTGCCGTCGTACAGGATGACGGTGCTGCCGTGCAGCAGCCCGCCGACCAGGAAGTTCCACACCATCCAACTGGTGGAGGTGATGAAGAGATAGCGGTCGTCGGCGCGCAGATCGACTCCCAGGCCCAGAGCCTTGAGGAGTTCGACCACGATGCCGCCGTGCCCCTGGACGATCCCCTTCGGTATCCCCGTCGTTCCCGACGACCACAGGATCCACAACGGGTGGTCGAAGGGAACGTCGGCGAACTCCAGCTCCTCGTCTGCCACCGGCAGCGCGGACCAGGCGTGCTGTTCGACGTCGGACCGTCCCGACCACGGCTCGGCCGGGACCGCGAAGAGGCTGTCGACGGCGAGGAGGTGGCGGACGGTGGGCAGACCGTCAGCGAGCTCGGCGACGTCCGGGCGCTTGTCGTAGTCCTTGCCGCCGTAGCGGTATCCGTCCGCGGCCACGAGGACCGTCGGCCGTGCCTGGCGGAGCCGCGCGAGCACGCTGGGCGTGCCGAAGTCGGGGGAGCAGGCCGTCCATACGGCGCCGACGGCGGCCGTGGCCAGCAGCGCCACCACGGTCTGGCGGAGGTTGGGGAGGTATCCGGCCACGCAGTCGCCGGGCTCCACACCCATGCGGCGCAGGGCCGCCGCGACATCGGTGACCTGCCGGCGCAGCTCGTGCCAGGAGATGTCCTCGGGAGTGCCGCCCTCGGTCAGGCAGACGAGCGCGGGGCGGGCGTCCGTGGCCTGGGCGAAGCAGCGTTCGGCGAAGTTGAGCCGGGCGCCGGGAAACCAGTCGGCTCCCGGCATCGACGCCTCGCCGAGCACCTTGTCGTAATCGGTGACCGCGTCCAGCCCGTAGAACTCCCACACCGCCGACCAGAATCCAGCGAGGTCGGTGGAACTCCACCGCCACAACTCGGCGTAGTCGGAGAAGTGGAGTCCCCGTACCTCGCTCACCCAGTCCATGAAGCACGCGACGTTGGAGTCCTCCAACTCACGGCGACCGGGGGACCACAGCAGGTCGGTGTCGGTGTTCATCGGTTTTCCTTCGTGGATGCCCCGGCCTTCGGGCCGGGGTGGGGGTACCTCCCGCTTGCGGGGGAGAAACGGACTCCTGCGGAGCAGGGAAGCGAAAGACGATTCGCCGCCAGGGCGGATCGCCGCTCACCACCTGTAGTCAGCAGGCGGTCACAATGTGTTGTAGTAGTTTGTGAGTCATGACCACTCAGGTGAAGCGGGCGTTCAAATACCGCTTCTATCCGACGGACGCGCAGGCGGCCGAGCTGTCGCGCACCTTCGGATGTGTGCGCAAGGTCTACAACCTGGCTCTCGAGGCCCGTACCGTCGCGTGGTACCAGCGCCGGGAGAGGGTCAACTACAACGCGACCTCGGCGATGCTCACCGCGTGGAAGAAGACCGAGGAACTCACCTACCTCTCCGAGGTGTCCTCGGTGCCGTTGCAGCAGTGCCTGCGGCACCTGCAAGGAGCGTTCGCCGGTTTCTTCGAGGGACGGGCGAAGTACCCGCGCTTCAAGTCGCGCAAGAAGTCCCGCCGTTCGGCGGAGTACACCAGCTCGGCTTTTCGCTACCTCGACGGCAGGCTCACGCTCGCCAAGATGCGTAAGCCGCTGGACATCGTGTGGTCCCGGCCGCTGCCCGAAGGTGCGCAGCCGTCGACTGTGACCGTGTCCCAGGACGCGGCTGGGCGCTGGTTCGTGTCGCTGCTCTGCGACGACACGATCACCCCCGGCCCGGCCACCACGGCCGCGGTCGGGATCGACGCGGGGATCACCTCACTGGTGACCCTGTCCACCGGGGAGAAGATCACCAACCCCCGGCACGAACGCCGCGACCGCGCCCGCCTGGGGAAGGCCCAGCGGGAACTGTCCCGCAAGGCCAAGGGCGACGGCAAGAACCGGGCCAAGGCGCGCCGCAAGGTCGCCAAGGTCCATGCCCGGATCGCCGACCGACGGCGCGACTTCCTGCACAAGCTGACCACGCGTCTCGTCCGTGAGAACCAAACGGTCGTGATCGAGGACCTCGCCGTCCGCACCATGGTCAAGAACGCCAAACTCGCCCGCGCCATCTCGGACGCGGCCTGGCGTGAGCTGCGGACGATGCTGGAGTACAAGTGCGCCTGGTACGGGCGCGAACTCGTCGTGATCGACCGCTGGTTCCCCAGCTCGAAACTGTGCGGGGCCTGCGGCACGGTCCGGGCGAAACTGCCGCTGAACGTCCGCGAGTGGACGTGCGACTGCGGCACAGTGCACGACCGCGACGCGAACGCGGCGCAGAACGTTCTCGCGGCCGGGCCGGCCGTGTCTGCCTGTGGAGACGGTGTAAGACCTCAACGGGAGTCCTCCCGGACGGGGCGGTCGTCGGTGAAGCAGGAACCCCAGCGGGCGACCGCTGGAACCCCCCGCCCTTAGGCGGGGGAGGAAGCCAACGGTTGCCTTTCTGGGCTGGGACGCGGCGTTCAGCCGGTTTCTTCTATTTCACGGAGCAGTTCCTCCGCGCGCGGCCAAGGGCCGTAGCCGGACGCGGGGTTGAGATGGCCGGCCTCGCCGAGGTCCACCAGCCGGCCGCCCCAGTCACGGGCCAGTTCGGTGACCCGCTCGACTGTGCCGAGGGGGTCGTTCGAACTGACCGCGACGACGCTGGGGAAGGGCAGCCGCGTCCGGGGCACCGGCGTCCAGCCGTTCTCCGCGAGCGCCTCGGGCCTCGGATAGCCGTCGGGCAACGGGGTCTCGAAGTCCGGCGGTGTCGCGAGCAGCGCTCCGCGCACCTCCGCCGTGCTTCCCAACGCCCAGTGGACCGTGGTGATCACTCCGGCGCTGTGCGCGACGAGGACGACGGGGCCCTCGATCTCCGAGACCACCTTGTCGAGCGCCGCCACGCGGGCCTCGCGGCTCAGGGCGTCCTCGGTGAGCGGCGGGACCGTACGGACGGTGCGTCCGGCCTCGGCCAGCCGGTCCGCCAGCAGGGTCTGCCAGTGCTCCGCGACGTGATCGCGCAGTCCGGGGACGATCACGATCACCGGGTCGGTGGTGGCGCTCACGCGGACACCACCGCGTCCTCCGGCTCCGCCGCCGGGACGGGCTCGGTCGTCAGACGGCGCAGATCACGCTCGTAGAAGTGGCGGCCGATCAGGAAGGCGACGGTGGCGGCGAGCGCCGTGAACGGGATGACCCGCAGGGCGCCGAGCAGTCCCATGTGGTCGGCGAGCGCGCCGGTCACGGCGGGCCCGGGAGCCAGCCCGAGCAGGCTGTTGGCGAGTGTCAGGGTGGCGAAGGCCGTGGCGGAGATGGACGCGGGGGTCAGGTTGGCCACCATGGCGCTCGCGGGACCGGCTGTTCCGGCCGCCAGAAGGGCTCCGGCCGCCAGCGCCGCGAGCTGGAGCGGTCCGGTCGGCAGCCGGAACGCGGCCAGGAGCAGGACGAGGGAGCCGAGGCTGCACGCGATGGCGACCGCCCACTTGCGGATGGGGAAGGCCCGGCTGATGCGGTCCGAGGCGATGCCGCCGGCGATCATGCCGATGCCGATGACGAGGATGAAGACTCCGGCGGTCGCACCCGCCTTGGCGGTGGGCATGTGGTAGTAGCGGTTGAAGAAGCTGGGCAGCCAGGCCATCAGGGAGGCGGCGATGAAGAGCTGGAGACCGCTGCCGACGTAGGCGCTGATCACCGAGACGGAGGAGAACAGCCGGGGCAGCAGGACGCGCAGCCGGCCGCGTGGCCCGGGATCGGTCTCGGCGTCGGTGGAACCGCCCTCCGGCGTCAGCTTCTTCTCGGTGACGACGAGCCCGTAGACCCCCGCCAGCACCAGGCCGAGGATGCCCATGACGCCGAACGCCCACCGCCAGCCGAGGTGTTGGGCGACGGCGCCGCCGATCGACACGCCCAGGACCGATCCGAAGGCGCCGCCCGCGATGAAGGCGCCGGACAGGGTGGCGCGCAGACCGATCGGGAAGATGCTCAGGACGACGGCTATGCCGACACTTCCGTACGCCGCCTCGCCGATGCCGACGAAGAGCCGGCCGACGAACATCTGGTCGTAGCTCGCGGACACCGCGCAGCCGAGGGTCGCCACGCTCCACATCGCCGCGGCGAGCAGCAGGCTCTTCACCCGGCCCCAGCGGTCGGCCATCAGCGACATGGGGAAGGTGAGCAGCCCGACCATGAGGGCGACGACGCCGCTGAGCGAACCGAGCTTGGCGTCCGTGAGCAGCCATTCGCTCTTGAGCAGGGGGAAGACGGCGTTGAGGACCTGCCGGGACATGTAGTCGGACAGCAGCAGGCCGAAACTGAGGGCGAAGACCACCCAGGCATAACGTCGGGTCACGGGCCATCCGGACGAGGCGGTCGTGTCCGTCTCGGGAATGGATCCAGCAGTGGTGTGCAACTCCATTGTCATCACCTCACGCGCTTGGAGGAACGGGGTCAGAACGGTCTGTCGCCGATGATTCCGGCGCGCTCCATCCGGCGGACGGCGGGCCAGTAGTCCTGTACGGCGTAGTGCTGGGTGGAGCGGTTGTCCCAGATGGCGACACTGTTCGGGGTCCAGCGCCAGCGCACCTGGTACTCCGGGATCGCGGCCTGGCTGATCAGGTAGTTGAGCAGGAGGCTCGCGCCGGGGGCGAAGTCCTGCCCGAACCGGATGTTCTCGGGCGTGTGGTAGTTGACGAAGTGGGTGGTGAACGCGTTGACGAAGAGGACCTCCTCGCCGGTCTCCGGGTGGACGCGCACCACCGGGTGCTCCGCGTCCGGGAACCGCTCCTTGAGGGCGTGCCGCTTCTCCTGCGGCATGGCGGCGCCGAACGTGGCCTCGATGCTGTGCCGGGCCCGCAGCCCCCGGATCGTCGTCCGGATGTTCTCCGGCAGCCGGCGGTAGGCCTCGGCCATGTTGACCCAGATCGTGTCCCCGCCGACGGGGGGCCCTTCGATGCAGCGCAGTACGGCGCCCATGGGCGGGCGCTCGCGCCACGTGGCATCGGTGTGCAGGGCTCCCTCGTACGACTCCGCCGGGCTGTCCAGGTCCTTGTAGATCCGCACCAGGCCCGGGTTCTCGGGGTCGCTGCCGGCCACCGGGTGGTCCTCCAGGGCGCCGAAACGCTCGGCGAAGGCGACGTGTTCGGCGCGCGTCATGTCCTGGTCCCGCAGGAACAGCACCTTGTACTGGAGCAGCAGGGCCCTGATCTCTTCGAACAGATCCTCGTCGCGTGAGGCGTCGCCGAGGTTCACTCCGGACAGTTCCGCGCCGATGGTACAGGTCAGCGGTTCGACCCTGATCGAGCCGCGGTTGTGGGCGCGGACCGGCGCGCCCTCACGGGGAGCGAGCGTGTGTTCCATGGTGCTTCCTCCTGGAGAGAGTGGAGTTGAACCGCGGGGAGTGGTGGGGCTCAGAGGACGAAGACGGACGATCCGGTGGTCTGCCCGGCCTCCAGTTCGCGGTGCGCCTGGGCCGCGTCCTCGAGGGCGAAGCGCTGGTTGACCTCGATGGTGATGCGGCCCGAGGTGACGTGGTCGAAGAGTTCGCCCGCGAGGTCCGCCCGCTCCGCGGGGTCCGCGATGTAGTCGGCGAGGGCGGGCCGGGTGACGAACAGGGAGCCCTGGACGGCGAGTTGCATGGCGTCGATGGGCGGGACGGGACCGGAGGCGGTGCCGAAGCAGACCAGCAGGCCGCGGCGGCGCAGTGAGGCGAGCGAGGAGGCGTACGTGCTCTTGCCGACGCTGTCGAAGGCCACCGGGACCCCTGCGCCGTCGGTGAGTTCGCGTACCCGCTCGGCCACGTTCTCGGACCGGTAGTGGATGACGTGGTCGCAGCCGTGCGCGCGGGCCAGTTCGGCCTTCTCCTCGGTGGAGACCGTGCCGATGACGTTCAGACCGAGCAGCTTGGCCCACTGGCAGACGATGAGGCCGACGCCGCCCGCCGCCGCGGTCAGCAGGATCGTGTCACCCGCCTTGAGGGGGTGGATCCTGCGGAGCAGGTACGCGGAGGTCAGACCGCGCATGGTCATCGCCGCGGCGGTCTCGAAGGCGATGCCGTCCGGCAGCTTGATCAGCGAGTCGACGGGCATGACCCGCTCGGTGCTGTAGGCGCCGAGCGGACTTCCGGTGTACGTGACCCGGTCGCCCTCGGTGAACTGAGTGACGCCCTCGCCCACCGCCTCGACGACGCCCGCCGCCTCGACGCCCAGCCCGGCGGGCAGCGCCGCGGGGTAGAGCCCGGTGCGGAAGTAGGTGTCGGCGAAGTTGAGTCCGACGGCGTGGTGGCGGATCCGGACCTCACCGGGGCCGGGGCCGCCGACGACGACCTCCTCCCAGCGCAGGACCTCGGGACCGCCGGTCTCCTTGAATCGAATGGCGTGGGCCACGGGAGCGCTCCGTATTTCGTGTCAGGTGGAAGGGGAGAGGAAGTGGCCGCCGGAGCCGGGGGGCCTGACCCCGGCGGCCGCGTGGCATGACGCGTAGAGCGGTACCGCGGTGGCCCCGGCCGCGCCCGGCGGCCGGTCGGGTCGGCACACCTGCCGGTACCCGACCGAGCGACCGAGCGGGCCCGCGCCACGATCACCCCGGCGCATGCGCCTGTGCCGTGGCCGGGGGCCAGGACGGTGGACCTGGTCCTGGCCCTGGCCGGTTGACCGGGACTGTGGCCCTTGCCGTGTCCGGACGGGCCGGGACCGTGGTCCTGACCCTGACCCTGACCCTGGCGCGGTGACTGGGACGGTGGCCCCTGCCACGGTCCGGCGGGCCCGGACGGTGGTCCTGGCCCAGGCCGGTCGGGCCGCGGCGCTGGGCCGTGCGGCAAGTCGGGCCCACCGCGCGGGTGTTCTGCGCCCGCGGGGCGGACCGGCACCGCGGCCCGACCGGCGGGTCAGGCGTCGCGGAGCATGAAGCCGCGCCGGCCGGGAACGCGGTTCGGCACCATGCCGAGGCGGGCCAGCGTCTCGTCGGCGTCCGCGTAGGTCTCGCCGAGCTTGTAGATCTTCCTGGCCTCGGCACCGGTCGCGATGTCACGGCCGAGCGCCTCGGAGATCTGCACCATCTGCTCGACCTGCTCGACGCTGGACATGCGCTCGCCCTTGCGCCGCCACAGGTTGTCCTCGTTGCCCACCCGGACGTGTACGCCGAGCGCGATGCCGATCGCGTTCATGGGTGCCACGGCGCGCATGGAGCTCTCGATCGTGAGGACGGCGCCGTCAGGGGCGCGACGGACGAACTCGATGAGGTCGGCCGGGTGACGGCCCGCGAAACCGCCGCCGATCGCGACGTAGTTGAGGATGAGCGGGCCCGTGTGGATTCCGGCCCGGATGAGCCGCTCCACGGTTTCGAGCTGGGCCAGCGTGGCGAGCTGGAAGTGCGGCTGGATACCGTTCGCGGCCAGACGCTTGAGGTGCTCCAGGTAGAAGTCCGGACCGGCCTCCAGGTACATGTCCCGGTACGCCTTGTAGTAGTCCGGCTTGGCGATCGAGGTGCCTTCCAGATCGTCGTCGGTCATGATCTCGACGATGTTCATCTGGCTGGTGTTGATCGCGATGGTGACCTGGTCCGGCTTCGGGTCCAGGTCGGCGAGCATGTGGCGGCTGTCGAAGTCGAGCCACTTGGCGTCCGCGCCCTCGCCCTCCGGGGCGAACGAGATGGACCCACCGATCTGCAGGACCATGTCCGGCACGGTCTCGCGCAGGCGTCCGATCAGCTCGTTGAACATGGAGAGCCGCTTGGAGCCCTTGCCGTCGAGCTCACGTACGTGGATGTGGAGGACGGTGGCGCCGGCGTTGTAGCAGTCGACGGCCGCCTGCACGTGCTCGTCCATCGTCAGGGGAAGGTCGTCGGCGTCTCCGGGAAGCCATTCGGGCCCGTAGGGAGCGGCCTGGATGACGAGCTTTTCCTGGTTCTCGGGGAACAGTGAGTCGTCGTGGAAGTGCACGGTCCGTCTCCTTCGTCGGATCGGTGATCACTCGCCGGGGGCATCGCCGCGAACTGCGCGGGCCTGGGATGTCCGGCGGGGATCGATGCGGGTCACCGGGTGACAGCGGGCGCGAGATGGCCCGCCGCGGCCGGCCGTTCCGGAGGGAGTGCCGGGGGAGTGGCACGGCTCCCTCCGGTGGCCAACCGCGTCTTCTGTGCGGTGGTGCAAAGGTAGGGCGGAGTCCATGGGTGTGCTTGCCGTCAGGGGACAGATGATTTGTCAATTGGGGACATCGGTGGTGCGACGCGCGGCGCGGGGCGGCGCGGGACCCGGACGCCCGTCCCACCCGTCACGGCAGCCTGCGTAAGGGAGTTGGAGTGCGGAGAGCCGGAGTCGCTAGGGAGCGTTGCTTCCGCGCCACGCTCTGGGGCTGCACCCGAACTGCTCGCGGAACCAGCGCGAGAAGCCGCTCAGCGACGAGAACCCCAGCAGGTCGGAGATCTCCGTCAGCGAGCGCCGCGGATTCGCGACGAACTGCTCCGCGAGATGGCGGCGGGTGACGTTGAGCAGCGAGGAGAACGTCTCGCCCGACATGGCCAGATGGCGGTGCACGGTGCGCCGGTCGACGCCTAGGCTGCGCGCGACCTGCTCGATCGAGCAGCGTCCGGTCGGCAGCAGGACCTCGATCAGTTCGCGCACCCGGTCCGCGGCGGTGGTGTCCTTGGGGACGGCGATCGCGTCGAAGTACTGGCGGGCGTACGCGCGCAGCAGCGGGTCGGCCATGGCGTTGGGCGCGTCGAGGTCGTCGGCGTAGAAGACGATGCCGTCGATCTCGCGGTCGAACTCCACGATGGGCCCGAACGTGCGCCAGTGTTCCGTGCTGTCCGTCGGCGCCGGATGCCGGAACCACACGGAGAGCGGCTGCCAGCCGGTGTGCAGGAAGTCGCTCAGGATGCGGTGGAAGGCGGCGACGGCCAGCTCCGTCGCCTGCCGGGACTCCATCGCCTCACCGAGCCGCAGATCCACCTTCAGTGTGGCCAGTCCGTCCCCCTCGGACAGCCGGGTGTGCAGCACCTCGTTGTACATGTACTGGTGGCGGATCAGCAGTTCCAGCGCGCTGCGTACGTCGGGTTCCTCGCGGACGACCAGACTGATGGGGCCGAGATTGGAGAAGCGCCGGAACTCCGCGAGCAGCACCCCGAAGTCCTCGTGACCGGACTCGGCAGCCGACAGTTCCAGCACCTCGACGGCGGCCGTACCGGAGATCCACCGGTCCTGGACGGTGAGCGCGGCGGTGTCCAGACCCACCCGCTTCAGCAGCGCCTGCGGATCGATGCCGAGGGAGCGGCACAGCTCGACATAGCCGCTCAGGGCGGCGGTGCGGACCAGAGGTCTCATGGGCACGCTCCAGGGATGTCCCGAAAAGCCTAGTCTCCTGTCCCGCCACGACAAGCGCGGCGGTGGTCGAGGAACCTAGCATGACGCCACTCACCGGCCGGGCCCGCTCAGGGGGACCACTCGCGGGCAGGTGAACACGCGACGGATCGGAGGCGAACATGACAGGTACGACGGACGCGGACCGGACACCGCCCACGCCCACGCCCCGCTCGGGCCCCTCGGTGTGGCGGGGCCGGGACCTCACCCACCCCGAGGAGTGGCGGCTGGACCTGTCGGCGCCCCGGCTCGCCGAGATCGACTCCGCCCTGCACGAGGCACGCCGGCGGAATCGCACCCTGCTGAGGCTGACGGCCGCCGACTTCCCGCTCCCCACCCTGGCCGCCGACCTGGGGCGCCTCGCCGGGGTCCTCGAAAACGGACGCGGGTTCGCGATCGTCCGGGGCATCCCCGTCGAGCGGCTCGGCGAGAGTGCCGCGAGCACCGTCTTCTGGGGCCTCGGCCGGCACCTGGGGCACCCTGTCCCGCAGAACGCCGACGGACTCGTCCTCGGCCACGTCCGGGACACCGGACGCAGCCTGAGCGACCCCGCCGTACGCGGCTACCAGACCCGCGAGGCCCTGCCCTTCCACACCGGCGGCGCCGATCTCCTCGCCCTGCTGCCGTTGCGGTCGCCCCGCACCGGCGGGCGCGTCTCCCTGGTCAGCTCGGCCGCGGTCCACAACGCCGTACTGGACCTGCGCCCCGATCTCGCCGGCCGCCTGTACGGCACGTACCACTTCGACCGCCGCGACGAACACGCTCCCGGCGAGCCGCCCTATACGACCGCCCCGCTGGTCTCCCTCCCCGACGGCCCTTCCGGGGCACTGAGCATGCGGTACAACCGGTGCTATCTCGAATCCGCCCAGCGCTTCCCCGAGGTGCCCCGCCTGGAGCCGGCGGACCGGGAGCTCCTCGATCTGATCGACTCCGTGGCCGGCTCCCCGGAGTACCGGCTGGACCTCGACCTCCAGGTCGGGGACCTGCTTCTGCTCAACACACACCGGGTGATGCACGCCCGCTCGGCGTTCGAGGACCATCGGTCACCGGAACACCAACGCCATTTGCTGCGCCTGTGGCTCGCCTTCCCGCAAGGGCCCGGTAGCCAGGACGCACGCCAGTGGGTCACTCTTCGCGATGTGATCCGACCGCGCCGCACCGCCGCGCCCGGCGCGACGAATTCAAGGAGATACCCGGCATGACCAACCTCGTCACCCTCCTGGCCGCCACCGTCGCGGCCCACGGCGAGCGTGTCGCCGTCCGTCATGACGACAGCACGCTCACCTACGCCGAACTCGACGACGCCAGCGCACGGGTGGCCGCGCTGTTGCGGGACCGCGGCCTCCTGCCGGGCGACCGTGTCGCGCTGACCATGCCCAACGTCCCGCTGTTCCCGGTCCTCTACTACGGCATCCTGCGGGCCGGCGGTGTCGTCGTCCCGCTGAACCCGCTGCTCAAGGCCCGCGAAGTGGCCTTCACCCTGCGCGACTGCGGGGCGCGTATCGCGCTGGTCTTCCCGCTGTTCGCCGACGAGGTGACGAAGGCCGCCGCCGAGACCGGTGCCGACTGTCTGGTGACCGAGCCCGAGGCCTTCGGCGCCCTGCTGCGCGGCCACGAACCGCTGCGCGACACCCCGGACCGGACCGACGACGATCCCGCACTGATCCTCTACACCTCGGGCACCACCGGAACGCCCAAGGGCGCCGAACTGTCCCACCGGAACCTGGCCGGCAACACCCTCACCACGTCCGAGACCCTTCTCCAGGTCGGACCGGAGGACGTCCTCTTCGGCGGCCTGCCCCTCTTCCACGCCTTCGGCCAGACCTGCGGGCTCAACACCGCGGTCGCCGCCGGCGCCACGCTGACCCTGCTGCCCCGGTTCGACCCGCGGCGCGCCCTGGAGATCATCGCCCGGGACGGGGTCACCGTGTTCCTGGGCGTGCCGACGATGTACGCGGCGCTGCTGCACGCCGAACTCCCCGAGGGCTTCGACCCCGCCGGGCTGCGCCTGGCCGTCTCGGGCGGGTCGGCGCTCCCGGTCGAGGTGCTGCACGGTTTCGAGCGGCGCTTCGGTGCCGCCGTGCTGGAGGGGTACGGACTGTCCGAGACCTCGCCGGTCGCCGCCTTCAACCACCCGGACCGCCCGCGCAAGCCGGGGTCGATCGGGCTGCCCATCCGCGGGGTCGAGATGCGGCTCGTCGCCGAGGACGGCGGGGAGGTCGAGCCCGGCGGGATCGGCGAGATCGCCATCCGCGGCGAGAACGTCATGACCGGCTACTGGAACCGCCCGGACGCCACCGCGGAGGCGATCCGCGGCGGATGGTTCCACAGCGGTGATCTGGCCCGTGTCGACGAGGACGGCTTCTACTTCATCGTCGACCGCAAGAAGGACATGATCATCCGCGGCGGGTACAACGTCTACCCGCGGGAGATCGAGGAGGTGCTGTACGAGCACCCCGCCGTCGCCGAGGCCGCCGTCGTGGGGGTGCCGCACCCCCTGCACGGTGAGGAGGTCGCGGCGGTGGTGACGCTCCGGCCCGGTGCCGAGGCCACGGTCGAGGAGATCCGCGCCCACACGAAGGAGCGGGTCGCGGCGTACAAGTACCCCCGCATCGTCACGATCGCGGCCGAACTGCCCAAGGGCCCCACGGGCAAGATCCTCAAGCGCGAGATCGTGGTCAGCGGCACCTGAACGCGCGGCTGTGGCCGGCGGCACTTGAACGCGAGGTTGCGGTCAGCGGCACTTGTACGGGTGAGGGCGGTGGCGGTAACCGCGCGGCGACGGCCGCGCGGAGACCGGCACGGTCGCCCTGCCACCCTCAGCGTTCCCTCGGCCGCGGCCCCGCGAGGATCAGGCTCTCGACACCCTCGTACACCCCTCGTTCCCGGTCCCCCGCGCGACGGCCGGACAGCAGGCTGCCGAGCCAGCCGAAGGCGAAGCCCAGCGGGATCGACACCAGCCCCGTGGTGGTGAACGGGAACCAGTTGAAGTCGGCGGAGGGGAAAGCGGACGTCGGGGAGCCGGACACCAGTCTGGTGCCCGGCATCAGGATCAGGACGGCGAGGGTGCCGCCGATGAGCGTGCTCATCAGGCCGGTGCGCGTGTACCGGCGCCAGAAGAGGCTGTAGACCAGGGCGGGAGCGATGGCCGAGGCGCCCACGCAGAAGGAGAGGGTGGCGAGCGGCTGCAGACTGCGGTGCTGGACGACGACCGCGAGGGCGATCACGGGCGCGCCGACGACCAGGGCCGAGCCGCGGGCGAAGGCCGTCTCGCGCTGCGGTGACATGGTGGTCCTCCGGCCCGCGAAGACGTCGTGGGCCAGCGAGTTGGCGCAGGCGAGGGTCATCCCGGCGACCGAGGCGAGCAGAGTGAGGAAGATCGCCGTGGTGACCGTGGTGAACACGAGGGTCTCCGCCCGGGACATCACCGGGCCGAACGCGGCCAACGAGCCCAGCAGATAGGCCGTGTGCCCGTGCGGGTCGGCGGCGGTGACGCCGGCCCGGCCGATCATCGCCGTCGCCCCTATGGCGACAACACCCGCCACCAGCATGAACAACGCGACCGAGGACACCGCCCAGGACATCGAACGCCGCACCTGGCGGGCGCTGTTGGCGGTGAACATCCGCATGGTCACGTGCGGCAGACAGGCGCCTCCCAGCACGATGGCGAACTGCGTGCTGATCATGTCGAGCCGTGGGTGCGGGCCGCCCGCGAACTGAAGCCCGCCGTGCAGGTACGCGGCCGGTGAGCCACTGCGCTTCGCGGCCGCGGTGAACAGGGTCCCGGGGTTCCAGTGGAACCTGCTCAGTATCAGCAGGGCGACGACGATTCCGGAGCCGAGGAGCACCACCATCTTCAGGAGCTGGATCAACGCGGTGCCGCGCATCCCGCCGATGGCCGCGTAGATGATCATCAGGGTGCCGACTCCCACGATGCACCCGGTCTTCATGGAGTTGTCGGAGAAGCCGAGGATGAAGGCCAACAGCTGCCCGGTGCTGGCGAGTTGGACGAGCATCATCGGCACGAGCGCGGCGATCGTGACGCCGCACGCGGTGATCCGTACGGCCCGACCTGGCATCCTTCGGGCCAGCACGTCGCCCATGGTGAACTTGCCCGTGTTCCGCAGGGGTTCGGCCAGCAGGAACATCAGCACCAGCAGGGAGAGCAGCGTGCTGAGAGCCAGCACGACACCGTCGAAACCGCACAGGGCGATCACACCGCCGATGGTCAGCACGGTCGCGGCGGAGATGTAGTCCCCGGCGATGGCGAGTCCGTTGCGCAGCGGGGACAGGGAACGGTAGCCGGTGTAGAACTCGGCGAGGTCGTCGCTGTCGGGGCCGGTCAGCACGCACAGCAGCAGGGTCACCGTGACGGCGACCGAGAAGGCGACGAGGGACCAGGACTGCGGGGAGCCGCCGAAGGCGCTCACAGCTCCCGCTCCTGCTCGCCGCTCGCCCAGGGAGTGCTCCGGTTCACGCGGCGTGCGAGGGGGTCGACGAAGCGCCGGGCGGTGCGTTCGTAGACGAGCACGGCGAGCCAGGTGGCGGGGATCTGGGAGAGGGCGAGCACCAGGCCGGTCGACAGGCCTCCGGTCACGGGACGGTCCATGAAACCGGGGGCGCCGGCGGAGAGACCGAGGAAGAGGGTGAAGCAGCCGAGCACGGCGAACGTGGTCACGCGCCGTTGCCGCCGGTAGGCGCGGCGCAGGATGCGCAGATCGCGATGGTGCCCGGTCCAGGCGCGGGGTGATTCCCCGCCGCGTAAGGATTCCCCGGTGGGTTCCGGGTCGTGGTGGGCGGGGGAGTCGTGCTCTTCGTGCGGCGGTCGCGCGGGACGCGGGGCGGAGCTGTCGTACGACATGCCGGTCTCCTGGTGGGGGTGCGGGCCCGGCGTACACGGACCGCGGGACGGTGGAGGGGGACGGCTCGGGTCCTCGCACGCTATTCGGCCCTTCGGCCCGTGCGAAGGGGTTTCCTTCAACTACCTGGTCGGAACGTGTTCACGCCGCTGACCTCGCCTGTTGTCGGTGTAACCGCTGTTGCGCCCGCGTTTCGAGTGAGGGAAGTGGCGTGGGTGATCGGGACGTCCGGTGCGCGCGGAGTCGCCGTTCGCGGCACCGAGAGGCGGGGGGCGGAGGGTGTACGGGTCGGTCGACGAGGCGGTCCGGGAGGCGTTTCGAGGGCGTCTCGGCGTGGTGCCCCGCGGCAGGGGCCCCGCGGGGATCGGCGATCGTGCCCGTGCGGACTCAGGAGGTGTCGCTCAGTTCGTTCAGCGGTGTCCCGTGAGCCCAGCGCCGCAGGCACGAACCGTCGATCAGCCGAACGCCGCCCTGGCGCCGCGCCCACTGGACGTCACGCCGAGTGAAGGCCCCGCGGTGCACCACGAGTCGGAGCGGCGGGCCGGGGCCGCCCGGACGTCCCGCGCGAGAGGGCGCGTCCTCGTCGGGCAGCGGCTCGGCCACGGGCCGGAAGGCGACCTCCAGCCGCCGTCCGCGACCGTCCCGCGCGCGTACACGGACGCGGTCCTCGGTTCTCCGCTGAGGGAGCACGCGCCAGCCGTCCCGGCGCAGCATCCGGGACACGGCCAGGGCCAGTCCCGCCGTGTCCAGCTCCGCCAGTTCCTCGGGTGTGTAGAAGCCGAGGCGCCGACGGGCCAGCGGACGGTGCCGCCGCACCGCGGCCGGGGCGGCGACGGCCACGAGGGCCAGCGCGCCGAGGGGCACGCCGATGCCGGCCACCCGGTAGCCGACGGCGAGGCCGGCGACGAGCGCGCACAAGGTGACGACGACCCCGGCGAGGGCCGGCAGCACTTCACGGAGCAAGGGCCCGTACTGCCCCTCCGCGCGCAGCCGGCGGATGGCTCGCTGCCGCTGCGCGCGCCCTGACAAGCGTTTCCCTGGTGTCCGCCCCCTCGGTGTCACTCGGGCCAGCTCCCCCCAACCCTCGCGCGCTTCGGCGTGTGCGGGAAGGGGCTACCCCTCGCGGGCGGGCCGGTCCCCTGGAGTACGGGATCCGGCCACGAATCCGGCTGAACTCTTTCGCGGCCCCGCGACGCGTGGGGCCGCGATCGGTTCCGGTGACTGCGGAGTCCTGCGCGGCGGACCGCGCGGTGGGCCCGGCGGGGGCGCCGCACGACCGCCGCGACCGTGGTGGCGGTCAGCCGACGCCACACCGAAAGAACGGGCGGTCTGCCCGAAGGGCGCGGTCTGCGCGTCCTCGGCCTCAGCCGCCTCATGAAAGGCGACGACCGCCTCGCCGTTGGATCGCGCCCGACCGGTGAGCCTTCTGATGGGCTCATCGAGGGTGCGCCCGAGCTCGGTCAAGCCGTATTCCACGCGCGGTGGCGCTTCGGCGTACGCGCGCCGCTCGACGAGCCCGTTGTCCTGGAGGCGGCGCAGCGTCTGCGTCAGGGGGCCGAGCGCCGCCAGGCGGAGGCGGCGGGTGGTGCGCCGCCGCCTCCGTCAGCACTCGTCCGTGGGGCGGACCCAGGCTGCCGGACCGCTCAGACGGTGCCGCAGTCGGAGACGACGATCTTCTTCGAGGTGGTGCCGGAACGGCTGCCGAGCGCCTCGATCGCCTTCACGACGTCCATGCCCTGGACGACCTCGCCGAAGACGACGTGCTTGTTGTCCAGCCAGTCGGTGACGATGGTGGTGATGAAGAACTGCGAGCCGTTGGTGTTCGCGCCCGCGTTGGCCATGGACAGCAGACCCGGCTTGGTGTGCTTGAGCGTGAAGTTCTCGTCGGCGAACTTCTCGCCGTAGATGCTCTTGCCGCCCGTGCCGTTCTGCCGCGTGAAGTCGCCGCCCTGGAGCATGAAGTCCGGGATGACCCGATGGAACGGCGAGCCCTTGTAACCGAAACCGTGTGCGCCGGTGGCGAGCTCACGGAAGTTCTGCGCGGTCTTCGGGACGACGTCATCGTAGAGTTTGAACTCGATGCGGCCCATCGGCTCGCCGTTGGCGGTGACCTCGAAGAAGACGTTCTCGCTCATTGCTCTGCTCCTCATGGATGCGAATGTTCGCCCCCGAGCATAGAGAAGCTGAGGCGGTGGACGCGTGACCGGGGGTGATCATTCGGTGTGTGGCCCGGAGCCACGGGGTGATGGGCCCCGGGTGAAACGCGCCCCGGAAGTCACCGGGGACACCGGGGTCTCCGGCGAGAGCGCCCTGGTTCGCGACTGCACACGGGACCCCGGGAGTGCGTTCAGTCCCTGACGCGGTACGAGCCAGGGACTGAACGGAACGCCCGTCGGTCACCCGCGTGACCGACGGGCCCTGCCTATTCCACTTTCGCCCAGTCGAGCGTGCGCTCCACCGCCCTCTTCCAGTCGGCGTACCCCTGTTGACGCCGGTCCTCGGACCACTGGGGCTCCCAGCGCTTGGACTCCTGCCAGTGGGTGCGCAGTTCGTCGGTGTTCTTCCAGAAGCCGGTGGCCAGACCCGCCGCGTACGAGGCGCCGAGCGCGGTCGTTTCCGCGACGACGGGACGGCTGACCGGTACGCCGAGGACGTCGGCCTGGATCTGCATGCACAGGTCGTTGGCGGTCACGCCGCCGTCGACCTTCAGCACGTCGAGATGGACTCCGGAGTCCTGCTCCATGGCCTCGACGACATCGCGGCTCTGGTAGCAGATCGCCTCCAGGGTCGCCCGGGCCAGGTGGGCGTTGCTGTTGTACCGGGCGAGGCCGACGATCGCGCCGCGGGCGTCGGAGCGCCAGTACGGGGCGAACAGGCCCGAGAACGCCGGGACGAAGTACATCCCGCCGTTGTCCTCCACGCTGCGGGCCAGCGTCTCGCTCTCGGCCGCGTTGGTGATGATCTTCATCTGGTCGCGCAGCCACTGCACCGCGGATCCGGTGACCGCGATGGAGCCTTCCAGCGCGTAGACGGCGGGACTGTCGCCGAACCGGTAGGCGAGGGTGGTCAGCAGGCCGTGCTGCGAACGGACCAGCTCCGTACCGGTGTTGAGGACCAGGAAGTTGCCCGTGCCGTAGGTGTTCTTGGCCTCGCCGGGCGCGTAGCACACCTGGCCGACCGTGGCCGCCTGCTGGTCGCCGAGCACCCCGGTGATGGGGATGGGGGCGCGCAACGGCCGGGAGGTGCGCGTCGTACCGAACGCCTCGCGGTCCGACGAGGAGTTGATGCTGGGCAGCATGGCGCGCGGCACACCGAAGAAGCCCAGCAGTTCGTCGTCCCAGTCGAGGGTTTCGAGGTTCATCAGCATGGTGCGGCTGGCGTTGGTCACGTCGGTGGCGTGGATGCCGCCGTCGGGGCCGCCGGTCAGGTTCCACAGGACCCAGGCGTCCGTGTTGCCGAAGAGGGCGTGGCCCGCTTCCGCCGCTTCGCGGACGCCGTCGACGTTCTCCAGGATCCACTGGATCTTGCCGCCGGAGAAGTAGGTCGCCGGCGGCAGCCCCGCCTTGCGGCGGATCACGTCGCCCTGGCCGGAACGTTCCAGGGCCGCGGCGATGGAGTCGGTCCGGGTGTCCTGCCACACGATGGCGTTGTAGTACGGACGGCCGTTGCGCGGGTCCCACACGACGGTGGTCTCCCGCTGGTTGGTGATACCGATCGCCGCCAGGTCCTCCGCGGTCAGGTTTCCGTGCCGCAGGGCGTTCTGGATCACCGAGTTGGTGCGTTCCCAGATCTCCACCGGGTCGTGCTCGACCCACCCGGAGCGCGGAAGGATCTGGGCGTGTTCCAGTTGGTGCTTCGCCACCTCGTTGCCGGCGTGGTCGAAGATCATGAATCGGGTGCTGGTGGTCCCCTGGTCCACCGCGCCCACGAAGTCAGCCATGGGTTGCCGCCTCTGCTGTGGGTGTTGCGGGAGTCAGGACTGGGACGGCGGGACGCGTCCCGCCGGTTCGGCCTCGGCCGTCGGCAGGAAGCGGCCGACGAAGAGCTTGTAGATGCCGGCGCCGAGCACGCCACCGATGAACGGACCGAGGATCGGCACCCAGAAGTAGAAGTTCCCGTACTGATCTCGCCATGCCCCTCCGTATCCCGTGAGGAAGCTGGCCAGCCGGGGACCGAAGTCACGGGCCGGGTTGATCGCGTAGCCCGCGAGGGTGCCCCAGGCCATCCCGATGCCCACGACGAGCAGGCCGACGATGAACGGGCCCAGGTTCGCGCCGGGAGGGGTGTTCAGCAGGTCCGTGACGGCCATGATCACCAGCAGCAGAATCGCGGTGCCGATGATCTGGTCGCGGAACGCGCCCCACTCGTGGACCGGCAGGTTCGGGTTGCCGTTGGCGGGCAGCGTGGAGAAGACGCCCTGGGTCTTGATGGTGTGCCCGGGGTCGGCCTTCGCCAGCGCGTCCGTGTAGTTCCAGCGCACGATCAGCGCCGCCACGAAGGCGCCGAGCGTCTGGGCCACCACGTAGGGCGCCACCTTGCGCCACGGGAATCCCCTGAACGTGGCCAGGGCGAGCGTCACCGCGGGGTTGAGGTGCCCGCCGCTCAGCCGTGCCGCGACGTAGACGCCCATGGTGACGCCGATGCCCCACGCCCACGCGATGCTGTCGTGGTTTCCCAGACCGCCCGGTGGCGTCGTGAGCGCGCCGCCGGCGACCACCTGGGCCACCACGCCGCACCCGAAGAGGATGAGAATCATCGTGCCGAGGAACTCGGCGGACACTTCGCCGATGAGCCCCGACTTTTTAAACCACTCAGCCATGGAAGCCCACTTCCCGCCGGTCCAGGACCGGCCGTTGACCGCCGCCCGAGCCCTCCCACACATCAGCATAGAATGATCAAGAGGGAAGCGCATTAAAAA
The DNA here is from genome assembly GCF_055588305.1 of Streptomyces sp. NPDC042002. Lineage (NCBI taxonomy): Bacteria > Bacillati > Actinomycetota > Actinomycetes > Kitasatosporales > Streptomycetaceae > Streptomyces > Streptomyces sp. NPDC042002. Next base: position 269,350 of record NZ_JBVJCT010000002.1, read on the forward strand.
GATAAATATCCTGTTTTGGTGCTCCGTGTGGCGGAGAGGCCGGTCGGCTGAGGGATCGATGGAACCGACTCCCCTCGATGCCGTCCGCGCGGGTGCGGGAGGCGTCAGGCCGGCACCGTGACGATGCCGAGCGGCTCGCTGGTCGGCTGTCGCGATCCACCCGCCGGTTCGGCCGTGATTCCCACGGCGCTGACGTCGTCCAGGGATCCGTGGAGCAGCCGCGCGTGCCCCCCGCCTGAGCCGGGGACCAGGCCCGCCGGGCGAAGGCCGCCGGTCTTGGCGGCGTACCAGAGTTCGTAGACCTGGTCATGGCCGAGGCGGGGCAGGCCCGAGGCGATGAAGGCCGCCCGGCCCTGCGCGCGGGAGGCGACCACGCTGATGTCGGCTCCGTTGGCCAGCTTCCGCGTGCTGATCGTGGCGTCCCGGGCGGTGAGGACGTCGGTGAGGGCGGAGGCCTGTGCCTTCCTGGCCGCGACCTCGGCGCGCGCCTCGTCCGCCTGGGTGTGCTGCCATGTGGCGAGGCCGCCGAGCGCGGCGGCCAGGGCCAGACACGCGGCCAGGGCCAGGCGCAGCGCCCGCTGCCGGACCGGAAGGCCGCGCGAAAGGCCGTGCGGAAGGCGCTCCTGGCGTGTGCGGGCGATCTGGTCGAGGACGCGCCGGCGCAGCTCCGGGGAGGGTTCCGCTTCCTCGGCCGAGGCGAGTCGCAGGGTTACCTCGGACAGCTCCGCCACCTCGTCCCGGCAGTCGGCACAGCCGGCCAGATGGTTCTCGAAGGAGGCTTCCTCGGCCGTCGGCAGGGCGTGCAGTACGTACGCCCCGACGAGCTGGTGCGGGTCTTCGGCGGCCGTCATCACCTGACCTCCAGACACCTGCGGAGCAGGCGCAGCCCGGAACGCATCCGGGACTTCACCGTGCCCGCCGGAGTGGCCAGGCAGGCGGCCACCTCCAGGTAGGTCATGCCCTGGTAGTAGGCGAGCACCAGCGGTACGCGTTGATGCCGCTCCAGGGCGGCAAGGCAGCGCTGGACGCGATGGTGGTCCTCGTGCCGCTCCACCGTCTCGGCCACCTCGTCGAAGGGCCGGTCCTCCGCGAGCAGCGCGCTGCGCCGTTCGCGCGCCGTGTCGGCCTGGACGTACCGCACCCGGTCCACGGCCCGTCGGTGCGCGAGCGTGAGCACCCATCCCCGGGCGGTGCCGAGTTCGGGTCGAAAGCGGTCCGCCGTCCGCCAGATCTCCACCATCACGTCCTGTGTCACCTCCTCGGCCTGAGCCTCGTCCCGCAGCACACGGCAGATCAGGCCCTTGACCGGCCGCGCGAGGGCGTCGTAGACATCGGCGAACGCGTCGTGGTCGCCCTCCGCCGCTCGCTTGAGCCGGGCGTCCAGCCACGCGTCCGCCGAGGTGCGCTGTCGCGAACCGTGTCCGTCCTGGCCGGTCTTGGGCATCACTCACAGAATCCGTCCGTTGCTTCCTTCTCGCCTGAACCGTCCCGGCTCGACTCTCCGTCGCGGCGGTCTCCTCCGCAGTGCGACGCGGCCGTCCGACGACGGGGTGCGCGGGTCATCGGACAGGTCGCCGAGCAGGTCACTGTGCAGGTCACCGCGGCGGGAACGCCGCGTCGGCCGGTGCCGTCAGCGTCCGGGGCCGCGGAGGCGACGGGCGTCGACATCATGTATTCGTAGCCACCCCGCCTCTCGTATGAACCGAGCGCGCCGCGATGTGCCGGGTGCGGGGCCACGAGGCTCGGCACGCGAGGAACGGGCCCTGTCCGGCTTCTCCCGAAAACTCGTAGCGAAAACTTACTGAGGTCTATCCTCATACATACCTTTCGTCGCTTCGAATACCTTATGTCCCGCACATCGAGGGCCTTGGAACGTACCGACTGTTTCGGCGCGAACTCCCGTGACATCGGCTCCCGTTGTGCACGTCCATCACATTTCGAGGGAGGTGAGTCCGATGACCACACGCATGAGCACCCGGCGCCTGCTCGCCGGTGCGGCCGCGACGGGCCTGCTGGCCGGCGGGGCCGCGCTGGGTCTGTCCGGTTCCGCCGCCGCGACCACGGCGCCTTCGCCCACGCCGTCGGCGACCGCTGTCCACCATGGTCACCACGACCGCTGCGAGTGGAAGAAGGGCCACTGGGAGAACAAGTGGGTGCCCGGACACTGGGTCAAGAAGTGGGTCCACCAGGACACCTGGCACCACGGCCATCACAGCCACGGCTGGATGCAGAAGTGGGTCTACGTTCCCGGCCACTGGGACCACGTGTGGGTCAAGGGTCACTGGGACTGCAACCAGCACGACCACAAGCACTGAGCGTTCCGGTCGAGGGGTAAGGACCGGGAGCGGCCATCCCGCTCCCGGTCCGCCCCCGCGATTCCGAAGCTGCATGCGCCGACGGTGAGCGCGCCGGAAACGCGGTGGAACGGGGCCGGTCCCGTTGGTTAGGCTCGCCCGATGACCACACGCACTTTCCGTATCACCGTTCGCGGTGTCTTCGACGGGCTCAGCGCCGACCAGCGTGCCGGGCTTCTGGCCCGCGCGGCAGAGCATGACGTCCTGCGGGCGGCCTTCACCCCCGAGGGTCATCTCAGCTACGACGTGGCCGCCCGGCCGGCCTTCACCTTCCGCTTCCTGGACTCGGGAGAGGCGGAGGAGGACATCCTGGAGGCGGCCGAACGGGCCGAGGCCGCCGCGACAGCCTGGCTGACCGAGCGCGGCTACGGCTTCAAGAGACTCAAATCCCAGGGGGAGGATCTCTCTCAGGCCCCCCTCGGCAAGCGGCAACGGCGGGCCATCGCCCAGACCACCCCCTGATCCCTTGTGCTGCACGGGTCACTTGTGTTCCGGATATGCTTGAGTAGTCAAGGAGGTGTCAATGAGTAGGGGACTGGACACGGCACTGCGCCTGGTGCGGGCACAGGCCGCCCTGGTGAAGCGGTTCGACGCGAGCCTCGGCGGACTGCACGGGGTGAGCCTGGCCGACTTCACGCTGCTGCTGCGTCTGTCCGAGGCCCCGGGCGACCGTATGCGCCGGGTGGATCTGGCCGAGGCGCTGGGGCTGACCGCCTCCGGTGTCACCCGGGGTCTCGTACCCCTGGAGCGCATCGGCCTGGTCAGGCGGGACGCGGACGCCCGTGACGCACGGGTCGCCTACGCGGCGCTGACGGAGACCGGTCGGGAGCGGCTGGCGGAGATGCGCGTCACCGCCGAACAGGTCGCCGAGGAGATCTTCGCCGAGCCGCCGTGGACCGAGGAGGAGTCGGCACAGCTCGCCGGCCTCCTCGGCCGCCTCGGCGGCACCGGGTTCGCCCGGCGCGGGCCCGGCGGCTCCTGAACCGTGCCGCCGCCGGTCTCGGCAGCGTCCCGCGAGGCGATCTGACCGAGACCGGCACCCCGCGCGATGAGGTCGCGCGAGGTGGCGGCGCCAAGAGGCGTTGTCCCGCAAGGCGGCGGTCCATGAGGCCGGTGTTCGGTGAGGCGGCGGTGTCGTACGTGGTGGCGGCCGGGGTGAGGGGTGCCGTTTCGAGTCCGTCACCCCGAGATGTTGTCCCGCAGCACCGTGCCGCGGACGGCGGTGCCAAGAGACGGTGTCCCGCAAGGCGGCGGCCCATGAGGTCGGTGTCCTGCGAGGCGGCGGTGTCGTACGTGGCGACAGTCGGGGGTGAGGGGTGCCGTCTGGAGTTCGTCACTCCGTGGTGTCGCTCCGCAGCACCGTGCCGCGGGCGGGGGCGCCGGCGTGGCGGCGGGACCTGTGACGCCTTGCCTGTCTCGTGACCTCGGCGCACGCTGGGGGCATGGGAGCTCGCGACGGGCCGACGCTCATCACCTCCGTTCAGCGGGCCTTCCGCCTGCTGGAGGCGGTGAGCGCGCACGAGAACGGCGCGCCCGCCAAACAGCTGGCACGCGAGACCGAGCTGCCTCTCGCCACCGCCTACCACCTGCTGCGGACCCTCGTCCACGACGGATACATACGCAAACTTGACGACGGTGGATTCATCCTGGGTGACAAGATGCAGACGCTGCAGAGCCAGGGCCGCGGGCAGGCGCTGCTCAGCCGGGTCCGCCCCACGCTCGCCGCTCTGCGCGACGAACTGGCGAGCGCCGCCTACCTCACCTTCTACGAGGAGGGCGAGATCAGGGTCGCCGAGATCGTCGACGGGCCCCGGGCACCCCGGGTCGACCTCTGGGTCGGATTCGAGGACGCGGGTCACGCCACCGCGCTGGGCAAGTCCGTACTGCGCGCGCTCGACGAGGAGTCCCGCAACGACTACCTCTCCCGGCACACCCTCGCCGACCTCACACCGCGGACCATCACCAGCCGACCGGAACTGTTGCGGCGCCTGGCCTCGTCGCCCATCGCCCCTGCCGTCACGGACCTGGAGGAGTACACCCTCGGCACGGTCTGCGTCGCCGTACCCGTCTACAGCGGGGACACGCTCGGCTCGCTCGGCGTCTCACTCCCCGCCGAACGGTTGCCCCGGCTCGAGGAAGTCCTGACGCGACTGATCCCGACCGCAAACCGGGTGACCAGGAGCCTGTCGCTCACTATCTGAAATCCCCGCGCTTGTGTCGAACGCCTCGAACGTCTTTCCTGTATCAATCGGACATTTCATTGATGAACCCAGGTGAGGACTGCGGACGAACATGAGTCAGGCCCGAGAGCACGGTAGCGAGCACTGGCCGAAACGGACGTTCACGAACCGAGGAGCCGGTTCCGGGGCGGCGGTCCGCAAGCGCGCCGCCCACCTCGCCTTCGGCACGCCGGTGCTGCCCTTACTGGTCGTCGGCGCCATCGTGCTCGTGGACCTGGCCGGCGGAGCGGGAGTGATCTGGCTTCCGCTGCTCGCCGCCGGACCCGCACTGGCGGCCACCACCAGCCGGCCGTACGGAGTTCTGTGCGTCGGTCTTCTGGCCGCGGCCGTGAGCGCGGTGCTCGGCACCCGCGACGGTGTCCCGGGCGGCGAGCTCGCGGCCGTCCTGTCCGCCCTGGCGGCCGTCACCCTGGCCAGCGCCCTGGCCAGCACGCTGCGCTGGCGCCGGGAGCGGGTCCTCGCGGCCGTGCGCTCCGTCGCGGAGGCGGCTCAGCACGCCGTACTCGCGCCCATACCGCCGAACGTCGGACCGTTCCAGGTGGCCGTCCGCTACAGCGCCGCCGCCGCGGAGGCCCGGATCGGCGGGGATCTCTACGCGCTGGTGCCCACACCGTACGGAGTCCGGATGATCATCGGCGACGTCCGCGGCAAGGGCCTGCCGGCGGTGGGTACGGCCGCGCTCGTGCTCGGTGTCTTCCGCGAGGCCGCCTACGACGAGCCCGATCTCCTCGCCGTCGTCGGCAGGATCGAGCGGAGCCTGGCGCGGAACCTGGGGTACGACGACTTCGTGACCGCCGTGGTCGCCGGGTACCCGGAGCCGGGCCGGCTGGAGGTCGTCAACTGCGGGCACGCGCCGCCGCTGCATGTGCGCGCGTCCGGGAGCGTCGCGTCGGTCGACCCCGTCAACCCCGCTCCGCCGCTCGGGCTGCGGGCCCTGACGGGGGAGAGCCCGAGCCTCCAGGTGCTGCCCCTGGCCGACGGCGATCAGCTCCTGCTCTACACGGACGGGGTCACCGAGGCCCGCGACCACGGCCGCGAGTTCTACCCCCTCGCCGAAGGGCTGGCACGGCATGTGTCCGACGAGCCGGCGTCCACCCTCGCCGCGCTCGACGCCGAGCTCCAGGCCCATGTGGGCGGCCGTCTGCACGACGACGCGGCCCTGCTCCTGCTCCGCAAGCCGGCGGTGCCCGCCCCGGCACCCGCGGTCGTCACGGGGGGCGGCTCTGTCACCGTCCCGTCCCCGCCCCGGCCGTCCGCCGCGGGCGCGGGTGTGCGCTGCGGCCGGGTCGCGGAGTAGCCCTTTGGCGGTGTCACCCGCACATCAGCTGTGTCCCTGGGCGCGACTGCCGGCACACCCTTCGGAACGGGTCAGTGCCGGGCGAACTGGACCCGCGTCGGTTGCACGGTGTCGGGTCGCAGCGCGATCCCGCTGACGGTCAGGCGTTCACCGTAGATGTCGGTGATCCTGATCGCGCCGCCGCATCCGCCGCCGTTGTCGGCGAGGAAGTAGTTGTAGTCGGTACGGGGCAACTGCCGCCACCCGCCGGTGGTGCGCAGTTCGAGCCGGGCCACCGGGTTCCGGTGGCCGATCACCTGGACCGCGCACCACCAGCGGCTGGACCCGGTCTTGTACCGGACCGCGATCGTGTCGGAGGTGCTGGGGCTCAGCAGCTTCCATGTGATCGGTATCCGTCCGGCCGAGGGGTTCGCGAGCCGGGCGAACGCCTGTGCGCTGAGGTCGAGCTGCCCTGGGGCGCAGCCCACCGGGCATTCATTGGTGATCCGCACGGTGACGGTCGCGCCGTCGGCCGCCCGGACAAGGACGTACGCCCCGCACGCCTTGGACGTCTCGTAGTCGGTGTGGTTCATCGCGGCGGTCATGAGGTCGTCGCTCGGCCCGAAGGAACAGGCGCCGTCGCCGGTCCCGGCGTCGTAGGTGGTGGCCACTCCCCGGTAGCCGACCCCGGGGCGGATCCGTCCCGCCAAGGAAGCCGCCGTGGACACGGTTCGAGACGTGTTCGAGGCCGACGGTCGCGCCGGTGCGGTGGTGGCATCGGCCGCCGCGCTCGCGGAAGCAGGCGAGCTCGTCGAGCTCGGCGACCGTGTGGCCGTCGGGGACGCGGATCCGGCCGGATGCCCCTGGTCGGGAGTCGCGGTCCCTCGGGAACCGGCGACGGCCGAGGCCGCGGTGTGCCCGGCGTCCGCTTTGTGATCAGGGCGGAACGCCACGACCAGGAAGACGAGAGCACCCACCGCGATCAGTGCGATCGGGGTGACGGTCAACAGTCTGAGCCGGTGCCTGCGGCGCCGCGCGGCCTGCCTCGTGTCCTTCATGCGTATCCGTTTCCGAGGGGGATCTGGGATCGAGCCGATGATGTGTCCATCAGTGGCCGCGGGAGCCGAAAAGGTTGCCGCTCGTGTCCATCCGGCGCTCGACCGGGGGAGTGAGAGTCGCCGAAGGCCGCGCCCAACCCCCGTACGAGGTCCGTCCCGGTCTGTTGCGGGCGGGTCATGTCTACTACGGAAGACGCGTTGACGGGGTCACGTCGACCGTATGCGCCGAATCCGCTTCTGGCCCCGGGCCCGGTCCGGCACCCCGGTCCCCTTTCGGCAGGGCGAGGCCGACCGCGCGCGACCGCCTCCCGGAGTCTGCGTTTGCTGATGGTGAGGGCCGGGTTCTCTGCCGCGGGACGTCGGAACCGCCTTTGCCGTAAGGCTGGTTCGGTGTCCGTCCGGGGAATCAGGTGTCGTTCCGTGCCCGGGTGCCCACCACGCCGCGTGTGCTGACGGTGGTCCTGGGAAGGAGGACCGCGGCGGTGAGGCCGAGGAGGCCGAGGACGGCGAGTGTGACCATGGCCGCGGCATAGGAACGGGTGGTGAAGCCGGCCACGAGGATGGTGCCGGCGACCGCGGTGCCCAGCGAGGAGCCGAGGTTCGACACGCTGCGGGACAGGCCGGAGATCTCGCCCTGCCGGTCCTCTGTGAAGCTCGACTGGACGATGTTCACCGACGGCGTCAGCATCACGCCCAGGCCCAGCCCGACCAGGAGGAGCCCGGGAGCGAAGGCCCAGGGGCTCGCGAAGCTGTTCACCATGGCGATCAGGACGATGACGCCCGCGATGGTGACGACGAATCCGGCGATGATGAGGGTGCGTTGGGGGCGGTGCTCGGCGAGACGTTCGGCGGCCAGGGAGGTGGCGAGCAGACCGAGGGTGGCGGCGGTGAAGATGACGCCGGTCGCGATGGCGTCGTAGCCGCGTACCACTTGGAGGTAGGCGGCCACGGTGAACGACGACCCCATGAGCAGCAGCCATTGGATGTTCTGGGTGATGAGGCCGAGGTTGGACGTGCGGTTGCGGAACAGGCTGGTGGAGAGCAGCGGTTCCTTGCCCGCCGCCTCGCGGGCGCGCACGGAGCGGAAGAACCACAGCAGCGTCAGCGCACCCAGGGCGAGCAGGCCGGTCATCAGCCAGACGTTGTTGTCGGCGGCCAGGATGCCCATGACGATGAGGACGAGGCCGGTGGCCGAGAGGACGGCTCCGACGGTGTCGAAGGGGCGTGTCGGATCCGGCGGGAGCGGGTCCTCGATGTGCCGGCTCAGCACGATGATCAGTGCGATGACCAGGGCCTGGAACACGAAGGCGGCCCGCCAGCTGATCCACGAGGTGATGAGCCCGCCGATGAGGGGGCCCGCCGCCGCGCCGATGCCGCCCAGCGCCATCACGACTCCGAAGGCTCGGGCACGGGAGGTCATGTCCTGGAAGAGGAGCGTCGTGAGGATGTAGACGGGCGGGATGAGCAGAGCGGTTCCGACGCCTTCGAGGATCGAGTTGCCGAGGATGAGGACGCCCAGGCCGGGGGAGGCGGCGCTCAGCAGGGCGCCGACCCCGTACACCGACAGGCCGGCCAGGAAACAGCGCTTCCGGCCGTAGCGGTCCGTCAGCTTGCCGCCGGGAATCATCAGCGCGGCCATGACGAGCAGGAAGATCGTGATCGCGGTCTGCACGCCCTGAACGGTGGTGTCGAGATCCTCGCTGATGTCGTTGATCATCACGTTCATGTTGGAGCCGGCGAAGCTGCAGATGAACTGGGCGAGGGCGAGCGGGGCGAGAACCCGGCGCTGTGCCGCCGACGGCCGTCTCGACGGGCCTGTTTCAGCCATCGTCATTCCTTCTGGCCGCCGGACGTGTGGTGTGCGTGCCGCGCTCGTACGCTCATAGCGTGCGCCGAACGCCGACGGACCGCACGTGGACGGGGGCGGACCGGTGGACCGTCTCGGCGATCGCCCGCGTTCTGTGCAGCGGGCATGCGTTGGTTCCGGGGATGGGACAGGGTGTTGTCATGGGGCGCCTGTGGATGACGTGGTCGATCGAGGGAGTCGGATCGGCCGGCCAGAACGTCGCTGACGTGGAAGCGGCCTGCCGTGCTCTGGTCGGCTCCGTCGAGCGGTCCCGGCGTGCCTTCGACGTGCCGGAGCCGTGGGAGGAGCTCCGCGCGTCGGCGCTGATCATCCAGGACCAGATCCTGGGCTCGGGGCGCGAGGTCCTTGACCAGGGCCGGCAGTGGACCTCGACCCTGAAGGGCGTGAGCATCGTCCTGGTTCCGCGCGAGTGAACGGTCCGGACGCCGGGCCCGGCGTCCGGTTCTCCGCTCAGCCTGCCGCGGGAGGACCCCGCCATCGGGAGGACGGCCGTCGACATGCGGGCTGACCGCTTCGACGACCGCACACCCGGTCGGGCAGATGAGCCGAGTGGGACTCTCCCTCGCTTCCGCCGGGATCAGGCGTCGGCGGCCACGGGCGCCGCGTCGGTCCCGCCCCGGAAGGCGGGGTGGTCGCCCAGCCGGCGTACGTAGTCCCGCAGCCGGGGGTGAGGCCGGAGGATGTCGGCCGGGCCCAGTCGGGTGAGCGCCACCCACACGTCCACGTCCGCGGCCGTCAGGTCGTCGCCCAACACGTAAGGCCGTGTGGCGAGTTGGCAGTCCAGCAGTTCCAGGGCCGCAGAGAGTTCCGAGGGCTGGGCGGACGGGGTGACATCGCGGTCCAGCAGGTCGCGCAGGGCCTCGATGTCAGCGGTGAGGGCCGGCGGGCACAGCGTGGAAGGGTGGCCCGTGGTGTGGCCGGAGAGCAGCCCGGCGAGATCGCGGAGGATGTCGGGCGTGTGGTTGCTGACGATGCGTCCGCTCCAGCGGTCGCACAGCGCGGGTGCCGTCAGCGGTCCGTCGTAGTGGTGCTCGGTGGCTTCGTAGGCACGGCGCAGTGAGGCGAAGGCGTCGGGTGTCCCGGCGGGGTGCGCCAGGATCGTGGTGGCGACCGAGTCCTTCAGGCCGAGCAGGTCGAGGGTGATCGCGATACGCAGCGAGAGGGGACAACTCTCCGACAGATACAGCTCGTAGCGGTGCGGCGCCGGGTAGAAGCCGCCGGCCAGGCCGACACCGATACGGCTGTGGACGCTGTGGGGGAGCGCGGACGGTGCCGCCGCCCCCTTCAGGCCGAGGCGAAGGTCCGACGGGAACGAAATCTGGTCACAGGGACGCGAGTTGGCTGTACCGGAAGTGCGCGAAGCTGTCTCGGGCATAACTCTCCCTTGGGGAACGAGGAAGCCACCGCCGCCTTGTGGGCGCCAGCGGCCGAATGCGGATTGACTGCGCTTGTCGCACCGGTCCGGATCGAACGGACCGGTTACGGGTCAGTAAGCGCTGGAGACACGCAACAGATCGATGTGCAGGCGCCTCGTCAAACCGTTCCTGGGCAATTCCCCACCGGTCCCGACTCCAGGGCTCGCGAGACGCGAGACCACGCTTGTCCCGCCACACCGGCGGGACCCGGTCGTCACCCGGGGCACCCCGTCGCGGTGGAAGGGTTGCCTGTCAGCGGGCCGGGGCCGATGACCACAGGAGCGGGGGTGAACCCGCACCGTGGGCGCTGACAATCGTGACCGTCCACGCCAGTCTCGGTGCGACCTGTTGCGCAGTCAAGAAGGCCGACAACGCGGTCTCACCTGGTGGTCACCCGCATTGACATTCTTTTCGGGGCGGGCCTAACGTGCGGCGCACAACGGGATGCCTCAAAACCGGAGAAGAGAAATGGTGACGGCGATGCACGCAGCTGACGGGACGGCCGCATGGCGGCGCCCTGGCCGCGATGTGCTGTGCGCCGACCGCTCCGTGGACCTGCTGCGCGTCAACAGCGCGCTGTGTACGGGCACGTGCCGCTCCCTCTGCCAGGGCTGACGGCTCTTCTTCCGAATCTCTGACGACCACCGCTGTCGCGGTGCGCCCCTTCTCCGTCCAGCCCCCGTTCCACGTGCACCCATGCGTCTTTCGCGCCGAGCCGTTCCGGCTCCGCGTCAGGCTGCCGCTCGCCGTGGTCCGGGGTGTCCGAATCCGCTGGAGCTCTCCATGAGTGAATCTCCGGGCATAGCTGTGTCCCCTGGATCAGCGCCGCCCGCCGAGGCGATCCCCCGTCCGCACGTTCCCGCCACGCCGAAGCCCCTCGCGGCCCAGCGGGTCCTTCCCCTCCGGCGTCCCGGCCGCTGGATCATCACGGCCGTCGTGCTCGTGCTGGTCGCCCAGATCACCCACGGCCTGGTCACCAACCCCTTCTACCAGTGGGACCGATTCCAGTACTGGTTCCTGCGCCCGACGATCCTCGACGGCCTGCTCATCACCCTCGAAGTAGCCGCCTACAGCGCGGTGTTGGGACTGCTGGGCGGCATCCTGCTCGCTCTGGCCAGGCTCTCCCCGAGTCCGGTGCTCCGCGCGGTGAGCTGGGTCTACACCTGGCTGTTCCGGTCGGTACCACTCATCGTGGTCCTGCTGTTCCTGTACAACTTCAGTGCCCTGTACCGGACGTTGAGCGTAGGCGTTCCGTTCGGCCCGGCCTTCTTCACCTTCGACGAGTCCCACCTGGCCACCGACATGGCCGTCGCCGTCGTCGGACTCAGCCTCAACGAAGCGGCGTACGCCTCCGAAGTGGTGCGCGGCGGCCTGCTCTCCGTCGACCAGGGCCAGCATGAAGCGGCCTCCGCCCTCGGCCTGCCGAAGCGGTACCAGTTCGCGAAGATCGTCTTCCCGCAGGCGCTGCGCTCCATCACCCCCAACTACGTGAACCAGTTGATCGGCCTCATCAAGGGCACCTCGCTGGTCTTCTACGTCTCCTTGATGGACCTGTTCGGCACCGTGCAGAGCATGGGCAGTACCTATCCCGGCGACATCGTGCCGCTGCTCCTCGTGGCCACCGCCTGGTACCTGATCCTCACCAGCGTCGTGTCCGTCATCCAGTTCTACGTCGAGCGGTACTACTCGCGGGGCGCGCTGCGCACCCTGCCGCCGACCCCGTTGCAGAAAGTGCGGAACGGTCTGCGCGACGTGCGCGCCCGGGTCCGGAGGGAGACGGCGATATGACCGGCGAAGCGCGTCAGACGACGGTGAAGGACAGGACGGAACCGGAGGACCAGGCCGCGGGGACGACTCCGGCGGACGAGGCCATCGGAGCGCTCGGGATCCAGCCGGCCGCGGTCGAGGTGCACGACGTGCACAAGTGGTACGGCGCCCACCAGGTCCTGGACGGAGTGGAGTTGACCGTCAGGCCCGGAGAGGTCACGGTCATCCTCGGACCCTCCGGATCCGGGAAGTCCACCCTCCTGCGGGTCATCAACCACCTGGAGAAGCCCGAGATCGGCCATGTCAGCCTGAACGGCGAGCTCATCGGCGTCCGCAGGCACGGCGACCGTCTGAAGGAACTCAGCGAGCGCGTCATCCGGGGCCAGCGCAGCCGCATCGGGTTCGTCTTCCAGAACTTCAATCTCTTCCCGCACCTGACCGTGCTGGACAACGTGGCCGCGGCTCCGGTGGCGACCGGAAAACTGTCCAAGCCCGAGGCCCGGCAACTGGCGCGCGATCTGCTCGCCCGCGTGGGGCTCGCGGACAAGTCCGGTGCCTACCCACGGCAGTTGTCGGGCGGACAGCAGCAGCGGGTGGCCATCGCCCGCGCCCTCGCCCTGCGTCCGGGGGTCATCCTCTTCGACGAGCCGACCTCGGCGCTCGACCCCGAACTGGTCGGCGAGGTGCTCGCCGTCATCAAGGATCTGGCCAGCAGCGGCACCACCCTCGTCATCGTCACCCACGAGGTCGGCTTCGCCCGCGAGATCGCCGACCGGGTCGTCTTCATGGACGGCGGCCGCATCGTCGAACAGGGACCGCCCACGCAGGTGTTGGACCATCCGCAGCAGGAGCGCACCCGGGACTTCCTGAGCAAGGTCCTCTGACCAGCGCGCCGACGGCGGGACGGCGAGGCATCGTCGCCACCGGCCTCCGCCCGCGACCGCCGGCATCCGTTCGGCGACGCAGCGCGCAGCGCAGACCCCGGAACTCGCCCTCCACCGTGCGCCGTCACGCACGATCACCTGATCTCGCGGCCCGCCGGGACCGCGCCCCCACACCCTCACCGCACACACCCGACAAGGACAGCCATGCGCACCCTCCCCCTGAACAGCAGAATTCTTCGCGGCGTCACCGCCACCGCGGCCGTCGCCTCCCTCGCCGCCGGGCTCGCCGCGTGCGGGGGTGACAGCGACGCCGCCACCACGACCGACGCCGCCGGCACGGTCACCGTGGGACAGCTGTCCAACGGGGCCGCCAAGCCGACCGCGCTCAAGGTCTCGGAGGTGAAGTCGATCAGCGCCGAGCTTCCCTCGTCGGTCAGCAAGAGCGGCAAACTGGAGATAGGCGTGGGCGCCCTGCCCGAAGGCTTCCCGCCGCTGGCGTACGTCGGCGAGGACCAGAAGACCCTCACCGGCGCCGAGCCCGACTTCGGCCGCCTGATCGCCGCCGTCCTCGGCCTCAAGCCCGAGCTCCGGAACTCCACTTGGGAGAACATGTTCGTCGGTGTCGACAGCGGCAAGGTCGACGTGGCCTTCGCCAACATCACCGACACCGAGGAGCGCAAGAAGAAGTACGACTTCGCCTCCTACCGCAAGGACAACGTCGGCTTCGAGGTGCTCAAGAAGAGCACCTGGAACTTCGACGGCAACTACGAGAACCTCGCCGGGAAGACCGTCGCCGTCGACAACGGCACCAACCAGGAGAAGATCCTCCTGGAGTGGCAGACGAAGCTGAAGAAGGAGGGCAAGACCCTCACCGTCAAGCACTACGCCAGCAAGAGCGCAGTGAACCTGGCGCTGACGGGCGGCAAGATCGACGCTTACTTCGCCGCCAACCCGGGCGTCGCCTACCACGTCACGCAGACCGCCAAGTCGCCCAACCCGACCCGCAGCGCGGGCACGTTCTCCGGGGCCGGTGCCACGCTCCAGGGCCTGATCGCGGCGACCACCAAGAAGGACAGCGGGCTCGCCAAGCCCATCGCCGACGCGATCAACCACCTGATCAAGAACGGCCAGTACGCCAAGTGGCTCGCCGCCTACAACCTCTCCAACGAGGCCGTCGACACCTCCCAGGTCAACCCGCCCGGCCTGCCGCTCGACAACTCCTGAACCAGCGCCCACCTCAAGGGACTCCGCGGCGCCGCGGCGGAGTCCCGGGGCGCGTCCGGCCGCGTTCCAGATACGGAGAACCCGCACCGCCATGTCCACCAGCGTCCACCCCGCCCTCTCCCCGAGCCCAGCCGCACCGCACATCCTCGACAACGCGGCGTGGGCCGCGCTGACCGGTCCGCACGCCCACCTCGCCGAGCGCGTCGGCCGGGCCGCCCGCTATCCCACGGACATGTCCCCGTTCACCGCCCTCGCCGACCCCGCCGACCCCCGCTCGTGGGACGACCTGGCCGAACTCGCCGGTCCGGGCGCGGTCACCCCGGTCACCGCGGTCCAGACCGTCCCCGACGGCTGGGCGACCGAACAGAGCGGCTACGGCGTCCAGTTGATCGCCACCGCGCTGGAAACCGAGCCCGCGCCCGAAGCGGTACGGCTCGGCCCCGCCGACGTGCCCGAGATCCTCGACCTGATCGCCCTCACCCGGCCGGGCCCCTTCCTGCCCCGCACCGTCGAACTCGGTACCTACCTGGGCATCCGGGAGGACGGTCGGCTGATCGCCCTGGCCGGTGAACGCCTGCGCCCGCCGGGCTGGACCGAGATCAGCGCGGTGTGCACCCATCCCGGCCACCGCGGCCGGGGCCTGGCCACGCGCCTGGTCCGCGCGGTCGCGGCGGGCATCAGGGAACGCGGCGACATCCCCTTCCTGCACGCCGCCGCCGACAACACGAACGCGATCCGGCTGTACGAGTCGATCGGGTTCACCCTGCGCCGCCGGACGCGGTTCGTGCTGGTCCGCACGCCCGGTGGGGAGCAGACCGCGTACGAGAGGCAAAAAGAAGCCGGGCAGCAGGAAGAAAGGGCATAGCCGTGCGGTTGTGGTTGTCCAGGACCGCGTGGCGCCCCGTCGGGGACCCGCGAGGTCCGGGCGGACCAGGAACCCCGGAGCACCGGGCCGAAGGGGCGGAGGTGGGGCACATGCGTCGCGTGTCCCGCCGCCGCGTGCCGAGGCCGCTCTCACCCCGCCGCCTGCACCTGTACGGCCGGCCGCACATCGATCTGCTGCGGGTCGCCGGCGCGCTCTGTCGCCCCTGACCCGTTCCCACGCAGCCGCGCCCCGCTCGCCGGGGCGGGCTTCCTCGTACGGTCGATCAGGAAGGCACCTCCGTGTCCTCGTCACCCACACCCCTGCACCTCGCCGTCGCGCTGGACGGCGCGGGCTGGCACCCGGCCGCCTGGCGCGAGCCCGTGGCCCGCCCCCGCGAACTGCTGACCGCCGCCTACTGGACCGGCCTGGTCGCCGAGGCCGAGCGCGGTCTCCTCGACTTCGTGACCATCGAGGACGGACTCGGCCTCCAGTCCTCCTCGCCGTACGGACCGGACGGCCGCACCGACCAGGTCCGTGGCCGCCTGGACGCCGTCCTCATCGCGTCGCGGATCGCGCCGCTGACCCACCACATAGGCGTGGTTCCGACCGTGGTGGCCACGCATACTGAGCCGTTCCACATATCCAAGGCGATCGCCACTCTCGACTATGTGAGCCTGGGCCGTGCGGGCCTGCGCGTGCAGATCAGCGCCCGCCAGAACGAGGCCGCGCACTTCGGACGCCGGACGGTCCCGCCGATCCGCTTCGAGGACTACGACACCCCCGCCGTACAGGAAGTGGTGGCCGACCACTTCGACGAGGCCGCCGACTACGTCGAGGTCGTACGCAGGCTCTGGGACAGCTGGGAGGACGACGCCGAGATCCGGGACGTCGCGACCGGCCGCTTCATCGACCGCGACAAGCTGCACTACATCGACTTCGAGGGCGGTCACTTCAGCGTCAAGGGACCCTCCATCACCCCCCGGCCGCCACAGGGCCAGCCGGTCGTCACCGCCCTGGCCCACGCGACGATCCCGTACCGGCTGGTGGCCAGGTCCGCCGACGTCGGCTACGTCACGCCGCACGACGCCGACCAGGCCCGCGCCGTCGTCCAGGAGATCCGCGCCGAACAGGACGCGGCCGGCCGGGCCGGCGACACCGTGCACGTCTTCGGTGACCTGGTGGTCTTCCTGGACGACGATCCGGGGGCCGCCGAGGCCCGCCGGGAGCGACTGGACGCGCTGGCCGGCGAGCCGTACACCAGCGACGCGCGCATCTTCGCCGGGACGCCCGCCCAGCTCGCCGATCTCCTCCAGGAGCTGTCCGCCGCGGGGCTCTCGGGCTTCCGGCTGCGGCCCGCCGTCGTGGGACACGACCTTCCCGCGATCACCCGCGGCCTCGTGCCCGAACTCCAGCGCCGGAACGTCTTCCGGAACGCCTACGAGGCCGACACCCTGCGCGGACTGCTCGGGCTCGGCCGCCCCGCGAACCGCTACGCAGCCACGACCGCCTGAGCCGGAAGGACCCCCGACCATGAGCAAGCCGCTCAAGCAGATCCACCTCGCGGCGCACTTCCCCGGCGTCAACAACACCACCGTGTGGAGCGACCCCGACGCCGGGAGCCACATCGAGTTCAGCTCGTTCGCGCACTTCGCGCGGACCGCCGAGCGCGCCAAGTTCGACTTCCTGTTCCTCGCCGAAGGCCTGCGCCTGCGTGAACAGGGCGGAGAAATCTACGACTTGGATGTCGTGGGACGCCCCGACACCTTCGCCATCCTCACCGCGCTCGCCGCCGTCACCGAACACCTCGGACTGACCGGCACCATCAACTCCACCTTCAACGAGCCCTACGAGGTGGCCCGCCAGTTCGCCAGCCTCGACCACCTCTCCGACGGCCGGGCAGCCTGGAACGTCGTCACCTCCTGGGACGCCTTCACCGGCGAGAACTTCCGCCGCGGCGGCTTCCTGCCCCAGGAGGAGCGCTACTCCCGGGCCAAGGAGTTCCTGACCACGGCGAACGAGCTCTTCGACTCCTGGCAAGGGGACGAGATCGTCGCCGACCAGGAGACCGGCACCTTCCTCGGCGACGCCAAGGCCGGAGCCTTCGTCCACCAGGGACAACACTTCGACATCGAGGGCCAGTTCAACGTCCCGCGCTCCCCGCAGGGCCGCCCGGTGATCTTCCAGGCCGGAGACTCCGAGGAAGGCCGCGAGTTCGCCGCGGCCGGCGCCGACGCCATCTTCAGCCGCTACGCCACCCTCAAGGAGGGCCAGGCCTTCTACACCGACGTCAAGGGACGCCTCGCCCGCTACGGCCGCCGCCCCGACCAACTGCTGATCCTGCCCGCCGCGGCCTTCGTGCTCGGCGACACCGACGCCGAGGCCGAGGAGCACGCCCGCGAGGTGCGGCGCGCCCAGGTCAGCGGCGCCACCGCCATCAAGCACCTGGAGTTCGTCTGGAACCGTGACCTGTCCTCGTACGACCCGGACGGCCCCCTGCCCGACATCGACCCGGACCTCGGCGAACACACCATCGCCCGCGGTCGCGCCCAGGTCCGGATGTACCGCGACCCACTGGCCACCGCCCGCGAGTGGCGGGAGCGTGCGGCCGCCAACAACTGGTCCATCCGCGACCTCGTCATCGAGACCGGGAACCGGCAGGCCTTCGTCGGCAGCCCGGCCACGGTCGCCGAGACCATCAACGACTTCGTCCAGGCCGACGTCTGTGACGGCTTCATCCTCGTCCCGCACATCACGCCGGGCGGCCTGGACTCCTTCGCGGACACCGTCGTCCCGCTCCTCCAGGAACGCGGCGTCTACCGCACCGACTACGAGGGCAGCACCCTGCGCGACCACCTCGGCCTGGCCCACCCCGACGCCGAGGCTCAGGCAGAGCGGGCCGCGTCATGAAGTTCCTGGCGATCACCCTGATCGTGCACGCCCCCCATCCGGTCACCGGCATCCAGAAGCCGACGAACGACCGCTTCCGTGAAGTGATCGACAACGCGCTGCTCGCCGAAGAACTCGGCTTCGACGGCTTCGGGGTGGGGGAGCGGCACGAGCGTCCGTTCATCTCGTCCTCGCCGCCGGTGGTCCTCAGCCACATCGCCGCGCTCACCTCGAGGATCCGGCTCTTCACCGCGGTCACCACGCTCAGCCTCCTCGACCCGGTGCGCGCGTACGAGGACTACGCGACGCTCGACCATCTGTCCGGTGGACGCCTGGAGTTGATCGTCGGCAAGGGGAACGGCGCCGCACAACGGGAGCTGTTCCAGGTCACCACCGAGGACCAGTGGGACCGCAACGCCGAGAGCTACGAGGTGTTCCGCCGGATCTGGCGGCAGGACAAGGTCACCGCGGCGACCCGCTTCCGCCCGGAACTCAGGGACGCAGAGGTGTGGCCCCGGCCCCTCCAGCAGCCCGTCCGGGTCTGGCACGGCAGCGCCACCAGCAAGGAGTCGGTCGACCTGGCCGCCCGCTACGGCGACCCGCTCTTCTCCGCCAACGTCGCCAACCCCATAGAGCCGTACGCCGAGTTGATCCGCTACTACCGCGAACGCTGGGAGCACTACGGCCATGATCCGGCCGGCATCGCGGTAGGCGCCGGGACAGCGGGCTTCTACGCGGCGCGGACCTCTCAGGAGGCCCTCGCCGTCTACCGGCCCGTCTTCGAGGGCAACCTGGCGTTCCAGAAACGCCTGGGCCTGGAACCGGTGTTCACGACCCTGGAGGACTACGTGGAGCGCAGCTCGGCGCTGATCGGCAGCCCCCAGCAGATCATCGAGAAGGTGCACCGCTATCACGAGCGGTTCGGGCACAGCGTCCTGCATCTGCACGCCGACGCCGGTGGGCTGACCGGTCGTCAGCACCGTGACGCGCTGGAACTCTTCCAGTCGGACGTCGCCCCCGTGCTGCGCCGGGAGATCCCCGACCCGCCGTTCCCGTGGGGGCCGGTCCTCTCACCGCCCGTGCCCGAACCCGTACCCGCCGACCACTGAGGAGCCCCGACCCGCCATGTCCGACATCCCTCTCGGCGTTCTCGACCTGGTCCCGATCTCGTCCGGTTCCACCGCCACCGAGGCGCTGCGCAACACCATCGACCTGGCCCGCAGGGCCGAGGATCTCGGCTACGCCCGCTACTGGTTCGCCGAACACCATCTCAATCCGGGCGTCGCCGGCACCTCGCCCGCGGTCGTCCTCGCCCTGACGGCGTCCGCGACCTCGGCGATCCGCATCGGCTCCGGCGCCGTACAACTGGGCCACCGCACCGCCCTGTCCACGGTCGAGGAGTTCGGCCTGATCGACGCCCTGCACCCCGGCCGTCTCGACCTCGGCCTCGGCCGTTCCGGCGGACGGCCTCCGGGCGGGCCCGCCACGCCGCTGCCGACCGCGAGCCCCGTCGTCGACGGCCGGGCGCCCAACGGGCTGCGCATTCCGCCCCGTTTCTCGTTCGAGCATCTGCTCGGCTCGCCACGGGTCGCGCTTCAGCGCACCCTCCTCCAGCAGCCGAACGCCCAGTCGCAGGACTACGGCGAGCAGATCGACGACGTTCTGGCGCTGCTCGCCGGCACCTACCGGTCGGCGGACGGGGTCGAGGCGCATGCCGTGCCGGGAGAGGGCGCGGACGTGGAGCTGTGGATCCTGGGCAGCAGCGGCGGCCAGAGCGCCGACGTCGCGGGCCGCAACGGGCTCCGGTTCGCGGCGAACTACCACGTCAGTCCGGCCACCGTGCTGGAGGCGGCGGAGGGTTACCGGGCCGCGTTCCAGCCGTCCGACGTCCTCGACAAGCCGTACATCAGCGTGTCCGCGGACGTCGTGGTCGCCGAGGACGACGACACCGCCCGTGAACTCGCCACCGGATACGGCCTCTGGGTCCGCAGCATCCGTAACGCCGAGGGAGCCATCCAGTTCCCCACCCCGGACGAGGCGCGCGCCCACGTCTGGTCCGACGCCGACCGAGCACTCGTCCAGGACCGCCTCGACACCCAGTTCGTCGGCTCCCCGGGCCGGGTGGCCGACCAGCTGGAGCAGCTCCAGGAGGCCACGGGCGCCGACGAGTTGCTGATCACCACGATCACCCACGACCACGTCGACCGGGTGCGGTCGTACGAGCTGCTGGCCGAGGAGTGGCGCAAGCGGTGAGCGGGAGCGGGACGGCCGTCCCGGAGACACCGGCTCGGCGCCGCTCGGGGCGCTGGGCCGGTGTCTCCGGGACGGGCGCTCAGCAGTCCTAGCCGATCAATTCACTTACCAGTGCGGCGACTTGCTCCACCTCGATGAGGAAGCCGTCGTGTCCGTACGGGGACCCGATCACCCGGAGTCGGTCCGCCGTGGGGATACCGGCGGCCAACTCGGCCTGCTGGGACGGCGGATAGAGACGGTCGGAGTCGACTCCGGCGACGAGCGTCCGTGCCGTCACCCGGCCCAGGGCCGAGCGCGTGCCGCCCCGGCCGCGTCCGACGTCATGGCTGTTCATGGCCTCCGACAGCGTCACATAGCTGCCCGCGTCGAAACGCCGTACCAGCTTGACGGCATGGTGGTCGAGATAGGACCGCACCTGATAGCGGCCGCCGTCCCACGGATCCTCCGTACCCTGCGGCGCGCGGCCGAAGCGGACCGCCAGCTCGGGTTCGCTGCGATACGTGACGTGGGCGAGGCGGCGGGCCAGGCCCAGCCCCTCGTGCGGTCCGTGGCCGGGGGCGGCTTCGTGGTAGTCGCCGCCCCGCCAGTTCGGGTCGCTTCGGATCGCGTGGGTCTGTAGGTCGGTCCAGGCGATCTGCTCCGCGCTCGCCGCCGCCGTGGTGGCCAGCAGCAGGAGCGCGTCCGTGCGCTCCGGATAGGAAACCGCCCATTCCAGGGCGCGCATGCCGCCCATGGAACCGCCGATCACCAGGGCCCACCGGCCGATGCCCAGCGCGTCGGCCAGGCCGGCCTCCGCCGCCACCTGGTCGCGCTGGGTCAGGAACGGGAAGGCACTGCCCCAGGCCGTCCCGTCCGGGCGGGGCGATGACGGGCCGGTGCTGCCCTGGCAGCCGCCGAGCGCGTTCGGTGCGACGACGAACCAGCGGTGCGGGTCCAGGGCGAGTCCGGGCCCGACCAGACCCTCCCACCAGCCGGGCGTCGGGTGACCGGGCCCGGCCGGTCCGGCGACATGGCTGTCGCCGGTGAGCGCGTGCAGCACCAGCACGGCGTTGGAGCCGTCCGGCGCGAGCCGCCCCCAGGTCTCGAACGCCAGCCGCACACCGGGCAGTTCACCGCCCGCCTCCAGGGGCAGCGCCTTGTCCTGGAGATGCCACTGCCGGCGTCCGGGCGGGTCCCCCTCCCGCCAGCCCCCGGAGGCCGGCGGGAGGGGGACCGCGGACGGTGTGAGCACGGTGTTCAGGACGCGCCCTTCGCCGCGCGGAAACCGGCCTCCAGGTCCGCCTTGAGGTCGGCGAGGTTCTCGATTCCCACCGACAGCCGCACCAGCCCGGGCGAGGTACCGGTCGCCGCCAACTGCCCCTCGTCCAGCTGACTGTGGGTCGTCGAGGCCGGGTGGATGATCAGGCTGCGTACGTCCCCGATGTTGGCGAGATGACTGAACAGCTCGACCGCGTCCACGAACCGCTTTCCGGCCTCGACCCCGTCCCGCAGCTCGAATGCCAGGACCGCTCCGGCGCCGCGCGGAAGATAGCGCTGCCCCGCCGCGTACCACCGGTTGGACTCCAGGCCCGGGTAGTGGACGGCGGCGACCTCGTCGCGCTGCTCCAGCCACTCGGCCAGGGCCTGGGCGTTCGAGGAATGCCGCTCGATGCGCAGGCTGAGCGTCTCCACACCCTGGAGGAGCAGGAAGGCGGAGTGCGGCGACAGGGCCGGGCCGAGGTCACGCAGCAGCTGCACCCGCAGCTTGACCGCGAAGGCACCCGGGCCGAGCGCCGGCCAGTACTGGAGGCCGTGGTAGCTGGGGTCCGGCTCGGTGAAGCCGGGGAAGCGTTCGGCGTGCGCGCCGAAGTCGAAGCTGCCGCCGTCGACGACGACACCGGCGATGGTGGTGCCGTGTCCGCCGAGGAACTTGGTCGCCGAGTGGACGACGATGTCGGCGCCGTGCTCGATGGGCCGCAGCAGATACGGGGTCGGCACGGTGTTGTCCACGATCAGCGGTACGCCCGACGCGTGCGCGACGTCGGCCACGGCCCGCACGTCGAGTACGTTGCCGCGCGGATTGCCGAGCGTCTCCGCGAACAGGGCCTTGGTGTTCGGCCGGATCGCCGCACGCCAGGCCTCTGCGTCGTCCGGGTCGTCGACGAACGACACCTCGATGCCGAACCGGGGGAGCGTGTGGCGGAACAGGTTGTACGTGCCGCCGTACAGGGACGTGCTGGACACGATGTGGTCCCCCGCGGACGCCAGCGTCAGGATGGCGAGCGTCTCCGCCGCCTGTCCGGAGGCGAGCGCCACCGCGGCGACGCCGCCCTCCAGCGCCGCGATGCGCTGCTCGAACACGTCCTGGGTGGGGTTGTGGATGCGGGTGTAGATGTTGCCCGGCTCGGCGAGCGAGAACAGGTCGGCGGCGTGCTGGGTGTCCCGGAAGACGAACGACGTGGTCTGGTAGATCGGCACCGCCCGCGCCCCGGTCGTCGGGTCGGGCACGGCACCGGCGTGGATCTGCTTGGTCTCGAACGACCAGGCCGAGGTGTCGGGGCCGGTGGGCTCGTCGTCGGGGGTGTGCCCCGCGGTCACGGAGTCGACGGGCTGGCTCATGGTTCTCCCTTGTGCGGTGTGCGCTCTGTGGAGACGCACGGGGTCCGTGGTGTGCGCTGGTTCAGGCGTCGGCGAACGCACCGCAGGGCCGCGAATTCGCGCCCGGACAGGGCAGCGGGCAGCGCGGAGTGCGGTGGGGAAGGGTGTTCAGCTACCGGAGCGAGGGGGTCAGCTCACGGTGCGACAGGCCGTGGTGGTGACACGCACGTAGTCAACGTGGCGGCGGGTCACGAGCACGGTCATGGAGCCAGGTAACCACAGATGGTCACGACGCACCAGCATGAATGCCGGGCCGCGGAGTTGACGCACGGCTCGGACCCCGGACGCCTGTCGAAGTGGCCCCGCCCTGGCGCCGGAAGTCCTCAGCCGGTGGACGCGAGTGCGGTCGTACGGCCTCCCAGGGCGGCGGAGAAGTGGTCCGTGACCTGCTCCAGCGCCTGGGCGGCGGCGGGCGCGATCACCGCTGTGCCGTCCTCGCCGACCGTGACGTCCTTGTCGAGCGTGAACCAGCCGGGCACGATGTGCGAGGCGCCCATGGAACTCAGCACCGGGCGCAACGCGTAGTCGATGGCGAGGACATGGGCCGTACTGCCGCCCGTGGCGAGAGGCAGCACCGTCTTGCCCGTCAGCGCGTACTGCGGGAGCAGGTCGAGGAGCGACTTCAGCAGGCCCGAGTAGGCCGCCTTGTACACGGGCGTGCCGATCACCACCCCGTCCGCCCGCTCGAACAGGGCCGCGGCCTCGACGATCGCGGGATGCCGGAAGTCGGCCCCGAGCAGTGCGTGGGCGGGAAGCGTACGTACCTCCAGCGGGGTCACCTCGTGGCCCTGGAGGCGGAGCCGGTCGTCCAGGTGACGCAGGAGACGTGTGGTGCGGGACGTGGGGGAGGGGCTTCCGGAGACGGACACGATCGTGGCCATGGCGGACCTTCCGGGTCGGATTCGGCTGTGACGTGGGTGTGCGGCGCACGGTGGCGGGAGAAACGGGTGTCCGGCGAACGGTGGTGTGTGCCATGGGCCGCTCACGGAGCTGTGACGGCTGCACGCGGCGCCCTGGGCACCCGGGACGCTCCGGGCGCCGGCCGTGTGGGCGGTGGTGACCCGGCCGGCCGGGCGTCGCCGTGGGACGGGGGCGCCGCCCGACGCCCGGCGGCGGCGCCCGTCCGACGGGTCCTCACCAGGCGCTCGACCGCACGGTGATCAGCGGCCGCAAGTCGTTGCGGAGTGTTTCGAGGAAGGTGACGGCCTCGGCCGCCACCGAGCGGTGCTGGAGGTCGTTGAGGACGTCGTGGCGGGCGCCGTGCACGACCGAAAGGCGGGCCACGGGCAGTGACTTGGCCAGGCGCGCCAGCGCCTCGTGGTCGGCGATCGGATCGGAGTCGCCGACGAGCAGCAGCGTGGGCAGGGGTGCCTCGCTGTCGTAGGCCGCGCCGAGCACGGAGTCCGGCACCGCGTCGTTGAGCGACCCGCGTCGTACCTGGGGGTCCTGGGTGAGGTTGCCCCGGTGGGCGGGGCACGAGGTGCGGACGTCGAGTTCCTGGTCCCACGTGTCGGCGGCGGCGCCGGTCCCGGCGGACGGGCCGGGAAGGCCGGCGAGGACGAGGGCGTCCGGCTGCCAGGCGGCCTGAGCCTGTGCCCGGCCGAGGAGCGCGGCGAGCGCGGCGGCCCCGGAGTCCGCCCCGATGAGGACGACAGGCCGTACGACACCCTCCTCGGACGCGGTGCCCTCGACCGCGTCGGTGAGCCGGGCGGCGAGGTCGGCCAGGGACACGGCCGGGTCCTCGGCGTCGAGGGCCGGGGCGTCGATCACCCGGACGCGGTAGGCGTCGGCGGCGAGCCTGCGGCCGAAGCGCTCGTAGGTCGCCCGGGTCTCGCCGCGGCCGGGAACCACGAGGATCGTGCCGCGGATCCGCAGACCTTCGGGCCCGTGATGGTCGGTGTACTGGGTCATCTCACACTCCTGCGGATGCGGGCTCGGCCGTGTGCGCGGGCTGCCAGCCCAGCGCGGGTGCCACCTCTGTCGCGATGAGTTCGAGGGCACGGACGGCGGCGTCGTGGTCGGGGACGGCCGGGTTGAACTGCGCGATCAGGTCGGTCGCGACGGGCAGGACCCTCTCCTGCCGCAACGCTTCGACGATCTCGTCGGGATGGCCGTAGAACGAATGGAAGCGGCGCAGCGCCTCGTCAGGGCCGAGGCCCTTGGGGAACGCGCCGCTCTCCGCCATGCGCAGCGCCGCCCGGTGCACGTCGTCGCCGATCGCGCTGAGCGCCGTACGCCGGTCCTTGGCCGGAAAGATGAAGCGGGACAGGCCGATGCGCGGGCGGTGCGGCTGGTCCCAGGCGGCGAGGAAGGCGTCGGCCCAGGGGCGCTGCACCTCGTCGGTGGGGGCGTCGAACCCGTAGGCCGCCCGGTTGAGCAGCAGGTTCGAGCCGCGGCTCGCGGCGTACTCGGCTCCCCGCGCGCTGAACACGCCCTGCCAGACGCGGCGGCCGAAGTCGCCGGGGCGGGGCTGGATGCGGAAGTCGGGCGTGCCCACCTCACCGTGGGCCAGCGCCCGGCGCAGGACGTCGAGGTTCTCGCTGGTCAGTTCGCGCTTGCGGTCGGCGTCCTTGCCGAACGCGGCGTACTCCAGGCCGCTCGATCCGCTGCCCACGCCGATCTCGACGCGACCCCCGCTGAGGGTGTCGACGGTGGCGATGTCCTCGGCGAGGCGGACCGGGTCCTCCAGCGGGAGGACGGTGACGGCGGTGCCCAGCCGGATCCGGGTGGTCCGCGCCGCCGCGTGGGCCAGGAAGGTCCAGGGCGAGGACAGTCCGCCGCCCCCGAGGGAGACGTGGTGCTGGGCGACCCAGCCGACGTCGAAGCCGAGTTCGTCGGCCACCGCGAACAGGTCCTGCGCGTTGCGGTAGGTGCGGGCGATGTCCTGGTCGCGTCCCTGGACGTGGGTGAGGAAGCCGAGCCGGAAGCGTGGTCGCTCGCTCGTCAT
Source organism: Streptomyces sp. NPDC042002 (assembly GCF_055588305.1). Lineage (NCBI taxonomy): Bacteria > Bacillati > Actinomycetota > Actinomycetes > Kitasatosporales > Streptomycetaceae > Streptomyces > Streptomyces sp. NPDC042002. The sequence goes on from NZ_JBVJCT010000002.1 coordinate 295,023, forward strand.
GGGTGTCGGCCTTTCGGTGTCGGGCCGCCGCGCCGGCCGGTTCAGGGAGTGAGCCGGCCGGTGTGCGGGGCCGCGGGGCGAGGGTGTGCTCGAACGGTCGGTCGCGCCGAGGACCTCAGTCGTTCACGAGCTGGGGCTCGCGGGTGTGGCGGTTGGCCGGGACGGGCAGACCGAGGTTCCCGCGCAGGGTGCCGGCCGCGTACTCGGTACGGAACAGGCCGCGCTTCTGGAGGATCGGCACGACACCGTCGACGAAGAGGTTCAGTTCGTCCTCGGTACGGAAGGCCAGGTTGATGCCGTCGAAGGTGCCGGCGTCGAACCACTTCTCGATGGTGTCGGCGACGGTCTCCGGCGCCCCGACGAACGGCGAGCCGCGGAACTGATTGACGGACTCGGCGACTTGACGGAGCGTCAGCTTCTCGGTCCGGGCGCGCTCGATGAGGCCCGCCGCGCCCGTCCGGCCGCCCTTCTCGGCGAGGTGCGCGACGTCGGGGAACGGCGCGTCGAGGTCGTGGACACTGAAGTCGTAGGCGCCGAAGGAGCGGCCGAGCAGGGCGAGGTTGCGGTCGAAGTCGTTGTCCTCCTCGAAGATCTCCCGCTCGCGGCGCCGGGCCGCCTCGTCGGTGGCGGCGACGACCGGGCTTCCGTGGATGAAGATCTTGATGTGCTCGGGGTCGCGGCCGTAGGCGGCGGTGCGCTTCTTGATGTCGGCGTAGTACTCCTGGGCCTGCTGGAGTGTGCCGCCCGGCGCGTAGATGCCCTCGGCGACCTGGGCGGCGAGGTCGCGGCCCTCCTCGGACACCCCGGCCTGGAAGATGACGGGCTGGCCCTGCGGGGAGCGGGAGAGGTTCAGCGGTCCCGCCACCTTGAAGTGCTCGCCCTCGTGGTCGAGCGCGTGCAGCTTGGCCGGGTCGAGGAACAGGCCCCGGTCCACGTCGGCCGGGAAGGCGTCGTCCTCGTAGGAGTCCCACAGACCCCGGGCGACCCGGACGAACTCCAGGGCGCGGCCGTAGCGGGTGGTGTAGTCGAGGTGTTCGTCGAGTCCGAAGTTGCGGGACGTGCCGGTGTCGAAGCTGGTGACGACGTTCCAGCCGGCCCGGCCACCGCTGATGTGGTCGAGGGAGGAGAACCTGCGGGCCAGGTTGAACGGCGAGTTGTACGTCGAACTCGCCGTGCCGACCAGGCCGATGTGCCGGGTGTGGGTGGCGACCGCGGACAACAGGGTCAGCGGTTCGAGGCGGTTGAGGTAGTGCGCCGGGTAGGTGGCGTTGATGAACTGGCTGTCGACGATGAACAGCGCGTCGAAGAGGGCGTGTTCGGCCGCCTTCGCCAGCCGGATGTAGTAGTCGATGTCGATGCTCGCGTTCTTCGCTACGCGAGCGTCCTTCCACAGGCCGTGCTGGCCGGGACCGCCGACGCCGTAGGGGTGCAGGGCGAGATGAATGGTGCGCGGCATGGGTTTTCTTCCTGTCTCTCGTGGCGTTGAGGCGTTCAGGCGTTCAGGAGGGAGCGCAGGGCCGCGCGTTCGGCCCGGTCGGCCGGGGCGGAGCGCAGTGTGGGCGCGGAACGGACCAGCAGACGCGTGTAGTTGTGCCGAGGCCGGCCGATGACATCGCGGGCGGCGCCGACTTCGACCAGCTCGCCCTGGTACAGCACGGCGATGCGGTCGGCGACCCCGGCGACGGAACCGAGGTCGTGGGAGATGAAGACGAGGGCCACACCGTCGTCGCGGAGTTCCTCCAGGATCCGCAGGATCTGGACGCGGTTGGCGGAGTCGAGGGCGCTGACCGGCTCGTCGAGGATGACCAGCCGGGGTTCGGTGACCAACGCCCGTGCCACCGCCACGCGTTGGCGCTGTCCGCCGGAGAGCTCACCGGGCAGCCGGTCGAGCAGGTCCTCGGCGAGGTGTACACGGGCGAGGAACGCGCGCACCCGGCGTGCCGCCTCGTCGCGGGACACACCCCGGACGAGCAGCGGTTCGGACAGGGAGGCCTCGACGGTGAGATCCGGGTCGAGGCTGCGCAGCGGGTCCTGGAAGACGTACTGGATCACACCGCGGCGCCGCAGGGCGCGCCACTGGCGCCCGCTGTAGGCGCTGACGTCCTCACCGTCGACGAGGACTGACCCCGCCGAGGCGCGCACCAGGCCGAGCACGGCCCTGGCGAGGGTGGACTTGCCCGAACCCGTCTCGCCGATGACGCCGACGGTTTCGCCCGGCGCGACGCTGAGCGAGACGCCGCGCAGCGCGGGCCGGCGTCGCCGAAGTGTTCCGTAGTGCACTTCGAGATCCTTGACCTCCAGGACGGGTTTCGTCGGCTCCCCGGGGGCGGTGGTTCGCGCGGACGGCTCGGTGGCCACGGCTTCGGTGCTCATGCGTCCCCCTCGGGATCGGGCGCGAGGAACTTCTCCAGGCCGTACTGCTCGTGTTCGGCGATCAGCAGCCGGGTGTACTCGTGCCGTGGACGGTGCAGTACGTCCCTGGTGGGCCCCTGTTCGACCACCTCGCCGTGGCGCATGACGAGGACCTCGTCGCAGAGCTGGGCGACGACGGCCAGGTCGTGGGAGACCACGACGAGGGCCAGTCCGGTCCGCTCGCGCAGGTCCGCCAGCAGGTCGAGGATCTCGGCCTGGACGGTGACGTCGAGCGCGGTGGTGGCCTCGTCGGCGATGAGGATCCGGGGGCCGGCGGCGATCGCCACGGCGATGAGGACTCGCTGGAGCATGCCGCCGGACAGCTCGTGCGGGTACTGGGCGTGGACGAGTTCCGGGTCCCGCAGGTGGACGGCTCGCAGCAGTTCGATCGCCCGGCGGTGTGCCGCGCGCCGCTTCAGTCCCGTCTTGACCCGGACGACCTCGGCGATCTGGGCCCCCACGCGGATCGAGGGGTTGAGATAGGACGCCGGATCCTGGAAGACCGCGCTGATCGTGGCGCCCCGCAGGTCCGTCCACTGAGCGGACGACAGCTGGGCGATGTCGGTGCCGTCGATCTCCACCGCGCCGCCGGTGATCTCGAAGTGGGCGGGCAGGATCCCCAGCGCGGCACGGCAGGTGAGGGTCTTTCCGCTGCCGGACTCGCCGACGATGCCGACCGCCCTGCCGGGCGTGAGCGTGAAACTCACGCCGTGGACGATCTCCCGGTCCCCGGCCCGGTCGCTGATGCGTACATCGCGTACCGCCAGCACCGGGGACGGCGGTTCGGCGGGCTGTGCGGAACCCGGCTCGGTGGTTTCCTCGATCGCCTCGGCCTCGGTCTCGGTCTCGGCGAGGAGCTTCTCGGACAAGGTGGTCATCGCGCACCTCCGGCGGGAGCGGGGTCGAGGTCGGCCTCGCGGCGGCGGTTGGCGCGGGCCCTGCGGTTGTTGACGAGCGCGCGGCCCGCCTCGCCGGAGATGTCGCGGATCGCGTCGGCGAGGAGGTTGCAGGCCCAGACGGTGATCATGATCAGCAGGGCGGGGGCGAGCGGTGCCCACGGCTGGTGGCCGAGGTAGCCCAGATCCGAGGCGAGCAGGCCGCCCCAGGTGGGCGCGGGGGGCTGGACGCCGATCCCGAGGAAGGTCAGGCTCGACACGATGACGAAGCCGACGCCGACGGTCTGGGCGAGCGCGACCGCGATCGGCGGGAGCACCTTGGCCCAGACGTGACGGCGTACGACCCAGCCGATCGAGGCACCCGAGACGATCGCGGCCTCCACGTACGGCGAGCGGGCCACGGCGAGGGTGGCCGCGCGGGCCACGCGGTAGAAGAGCGGGGACACCAACGCGCCGGTGACCAGCATCGCCTGGGTGAGACCGTTGCCGAGCAGCGCGATCACGGCGACGGCGAACAGCAGGAACGGCAGGGCGACCAGCGTGTCGGCGAGCCGGAGGGTGACCCATTCGAAGACCCGGCCGAGCTGGACCGACAGGATGCCGGGGACGGCGCCGATGGCCAGGGCAGTGAACGCGACCTCCAGCGAGCCGAGGACGCTGACGCGGGAACCGTCGAGGAGCCGGCTCAGCACGTCACGGCCGAGGTAGTCGGTCCCCAGCCAGTGGGCGCCGGAAGCGGTGGCGAGCGTGTGGTCGCTGGTGGCCAGGGGGTTCTGCGGAGCGAGCAGCGGCCCGAACAGGGCGAGTACGGCGATCGTGGCGAGGACGGCCAGGGCGATCCGGCCCGAGGTCAGGGTGAGGACGCGGCGCACCATGGTCATACCCCCCGCCCGGAGGCCGGCGTGACGCGCGCCAGCACCAGGTTCACGAGCAGGTTGAAGGCGACGACCAGCACGATCGACACCACGAGGACACCCTGCACGGCCGGTACGTCACCGGCCTGCGCGGAGTCGTTGGCGAACCGTCCGAAGCCCTGGAGCCCGAAGATCCATTCCGTGACGACGGAGGCGCCGACCAGCGCCGGGAACTTCAGGCCGAGGGTGGCGAGCGCGGGCCCGAGGCCGTTGCGCAGCACATGGCCGAAGAAGATCCGGCGTGGACTCAGCCCGCGGACCACCGCGCCCGTCACATAGTTCTCGCGGTAGGCCCCGACGAGGCTGCCGCGCAGTTGCCGGGCGACGTCGGCGACGACATCGAAGCTCAACGCGACGGCGGGGAGGGTGATGTGGGCGAGCCACGGCCCGAACCCCTGCTCCGCCGGAACGTATCCGGCGGAGGGGAACAGGTGCAGGCCCACGGCGAAGACCGCGACCAGCACGATGCCGACGACGAAGGCCGGCATGACCGAGATCACCGTGACGAAGCCGGTGATGGCGCGGTCGACCCAGGTGGTGCGGCGCAGTGCCGCGACCGTGCCCAGGACGAAGCCCGCGACCACGCCGATGAGCAGCGCGAAGGTCGCCACCGACAGGCTCACGCCCAGGCCGAGGCCGATGAGGGTCGAGATGTCCGCGCCGTTGGTCCAGCTCGTGCCGAGCCGCCCGTGCAGGACGCCGCCGAACCATTCCGCGTACTGGACGAGGAAGGGCCGGTCGAGGCCCCAGTGGGCCTCGACGCGGGCGACCGCTTCGGGAGTCGCCTCCTCGCCCAGCTGGATGCGCGCCGGGCTGAGCCCGCTCAGTGACCGCAGCGAGAACGTCACGAACGTCGCGACCAGGAAGACGGGCACGAAGATCGCGACCGACCGGGCGAGGGTGGCCAGGACGCGGCCCAGGGTGTGCCGTGCCCTGGCCGCGGCGGCCGGGAGACGGACGTCGGGCGGGGCCGGTGCCTCCGTCGTCGTCATGGGTTGCCCCCTCTCTGTCGTGGGCGGAGTGTCAGTTGGAGCCGGCGATGGTCACGCCGGTCCAGTCGATGTGGGCCGGGTTCTTCGGCAGGGCGGAGATGGACTTGCTCTTGGCGATGAGGTTGGGCGAGGAGTACGTGAAGACCAGGGCCTTGCTCTCCAGACCGGCCCGGGTCGCCGCCTGCAGGACCTTCGCGTAGTCGGGCGAATCCAGCGGGGTCCGGCGGACCTTGGCGATGGCGGCCTCGAAACCGGCGGGCTCATAGGGCGAGCTGAGGTTGAGCGGGCCGTTCGGGCCGAAGTGCGCGGTGAGGGTCTGCGCCGCGGAGTCGCGCCCGGTGGTGCCGTACAGCGAGAACGTCAGGTCCTTGGCGAAGAACGGCGTGGCCCAGTTCTTGTCGATCTTGATGGTGACGGTGATGCCGACCTTCGCCAACTGCGCCTGGACGATCTCGGCTTGGGGATCCTCGGCCGGGATGACGAGATTGAGCTTGAGGGCACCCGCCTTGTAACCCGCCTCGCCCAGCAGCTTCTTCGCCTTCGCCGGGTCGTAGGCGTAGGCGTTCGCCGACTGCGGGTCGAAGGCGACGTACCCCTTGGGGAACGGCTGGTTGGTCACCGAGCCGTAGCCGAAGGTCAGCTTGTCGACGAACTCCTGACGGTTGATCGCGTACCGGACCGCGTCGACGACCTTGTCGTTGTCGAAGGGCGCCTTGTTGGTGTTGAGGCTGAGGTTGGAGGCGTTGAAGCCGGGCTGCACGAAGACGTCGAGTCCGGCCTTCTTGGCGGCGTCGGCCTGACTGGGCGCTATGTCCGCGAAGTTGTAGACGCCGGTCTGGAGGCCGGAGACCACGGTGGAGGCGTCGGGAGCGGAGCTCAGCTCGACGTTGTCGATGTGGATGTTCTTGGCGTCCCAGTAGTCCGGGTTCTTCTTCAGGACGGCCTTGGTGCCCGGGACGAGCTGGGTGACGGTGAACGGGCCTGCGCCGACCGGGTTCTGGTCCAGCTTGTCGGGGGAGGCCGCCGCCTTGGGACTGGCGATCTGCAGGACGCGCTCGCCGAGGAGCTGGGGGATCTGGTAGTCGACCTGGCTGAGGTGGATCACCGCGTCGAGGCCGTTGGCGTCCACCGACTTGATGGAGGTCAGGTCGCCGAAGAGAGCGGAGTTCTTCTGCTTCTGGGCCCGTTCGATCGCGGCCTTCACGGCGGCGGCGTCGACCGGCGCGCCGTCGCTGAACTTCAGGTGGGGGCGCAGGTGGAAGGTGATCACGTCACCCTTGGCGTTGTAGTCCCAGCTCTTGGCCAGGTCCGGGACGGCCTTCCCGTTCTCGTCCGTCCGCGTCAACGAGGCGTACACCAGGGCGAGTTCACGGAACTGGGCGCCGCTGCCGCCGACGACCGGGTCCCAGTGGGCGGGGAAGTAGGAGGAGGTCCACTTCAGCGCGGCGCCGCCGGTGGCCGACGCCGCCTCGCCGCCGCAGGCGCTGAGCGCGGGGACGAGCACGGTGGCAAGGACGGTCCCCAGGGCGGCGGCGCGCAGCCGGTCGGAACGGAGGGTCGCTGTGCTGTTGCGGAACGTGAGTCGTCCGGGCATCGGTTTTCTTTCTGCGAAGGCACCCGGCCGCGCCGGGGCGGCGGACAGGGAGCAAGGGCGGCACGCCCCGCCGACGCGGACGCCGCACAGTCCGGGGCCGGGCATGCCTGCGTGGGCTTCGGTGCGCACGTGGGCATGCCGCGCTCAGGGCAGGAGGCGTCGGCGGATCACGGGGAGGGCCGGGAGGCGAGGGGAGCGGAGGCGACGAAACGCTGAGGGGACGGCGCGCGATGACGGGGGCCGGGCGGCGAAGCGGAGCGTGGCCGGTTCCGGCGGGAGGGCGTCAGGCGCCTGGAGGCCGCGGTTGGCGGGCGGTCAGCGACAGAGAGCGCTGCAGGTGCGCCGCAGGTCCACGTAGCGGCACACCACGCCGGGGTGCGTCGTGAGCATGGTGCACATCCTGGGGCCGGTTCTCGGCGGCTGTCAATGGACACCAATTGGTGTCTCATTGGGCGGGACGGACCTGACGGCTGATCAGAGGACCGCCGGGGAAGGGCAGGAGCACCGCCACCGGCAACGCCCCGCAACTGAGCGGGAGCCCGTCACGGCGGGACGCGGGCACAGCGGCCACCGCCCGCGCCCTGACCGCCGCGCCCGTGCCCTGGCCATTGCTCAGAAGCCCGTCAGGGCACGGCAGGAGTGCCGCGGCCACCGGCCGGGTGTACGGCGGCCTCCTCCGGATGCAGCCACAAGGGGCCGTTGCCGGTCTCGACGCGTACGGCGTCGCCCGGTGGCCACGGGCCGTCGGTCAACGCATCGCGCTCCGGATCGGTCAGGCTCCGGTAACGCGTGAGCGCTTCCGCGGGAGTCGGCCGCACGGGTTCCGTCAGCAGTCCGGGGCTCAACTCGTCGAACGCCGACGCGTATTCCTCGTACGGCCGCCAGCCCGGTACGACGCGGCATCCCAGGGGAGCGCGGACCAGCAGGGTCGGCAACGCGTAGCGGTACCCGCCGTCGGCGGTCTCCTTCGCGGCACCGGGATGCGGCGACCCGCCGCGCGCCGACAGCACCTCGCGGACCGGTCGGCGCGCCTCGGCACGGTCGGCGCGCACCGCCTCCAGCACGGCCTCCGAGGCGGTGTCCGCGGCCAGCCGCGCACGGTCCAGACCGGGCACGCTCCGCACCGCGGACTCCGCCAGCGCCGCGGTGTCCGCCGGCTCCCCGAGCACGAAGACACTCTCGCGCAGCCGCCGCAGCACCCGCCCGGCCACCGCGTCGCCCTGGCGCTCGGCGGCCTTGGCGACCAGCGAGGCCGGCCATGAACTCGCCGCGACCCGGCTCAGGTGCCGAGCCCGCGGCGCCCGCGTGTGGGCGCTGATGTCCTCGACGTAGCGCGCGTACCAGGCGGTCTCCGCCGCAGGATCGGGCGGCGGGTCGTCGTCGTGGTCGAACAGAACGCAGTACGCGCGGCGCCAGCGGACCCGGCCCGCCAGCGCGGCGCGGAGCCGGCGGAACACCGGCTCCGATCCCCAGGCCCAGGGACACAGCGGGTCGGTGTACTCCACCACCTCCACCGCGGGCTCTTCCGACGCACGGGTCACGCGGCTCCCTTCCGGTGCAGCTGCTCGGCCGCCTCGGCGGGCAGCAGCGCGGCCAGGGTCGTCCCGCCCAGCACGGCGGCGGCGTCCGCCTCGATACGACGCCACACGTCCGGCAGTCCGGAGGCGGGACCCGGGTAGTCGAGTCCGGCCAGCGGCTCGCCCCGCAGGGTGATCAACTCACCGTCCACGGCGCGTACGACGTCCAGCAGGGTGATCTCGTCGGCGGGCCGTCCGAGCCAGTACCCGCCCTCGCAGCCCCGCTGGCTGCGCACCAGGCCGGCCCGGCGCAACTCACCCACCACGGACTTCAGGAACCGGAACGGAACGTGCTGCGAGGAGGCTATGGCCTCGCATGTGAGCGGGCGGGCGGGTTCGCGGGCGAGCTCCAACAGGGCCCGTGTGGCGTAGTCCGCCTTCGCGGAGATATGCATGCGCACATGATGCCCGACACGGTGTCCGCCAGCAGGGCTTCCACCGGTTCCCCGCATACATTGCGGGAACATTGCCGCAGGTGAAGGGCAATGGACACCTCTTGACATCCTTTTCGGGGCCGCTCTAGCGTCGCCATCCATGAGCGAGCCGTTGACCACCCCCGGCGAAGGTTTCCACCCCCATCTCCCGGACGCCGAAGGGGAGTCCGTACGACCCCTGCGCACCCGCCTGCACCACATCCGCGCCGACGCCCTCGACGGCGACACGGCGCAGAGCGGAGGCATGCGCAGATTCGCCGCCGTCAGCGGCACCACCGTCGGTTCCGAGAAGCTGTGGATGGGCCAGACGCACGTCGCCCCCTCCACCGCCTCTTCGGACCACCATCACGGAGCGTCCGAGACCGCGATCTATGTGGTGAGCGGACACCCCGAGTTCGTCTTCCTCGACGACTCCGGGGAGCGGCCCGAGGAAGTACGCCTGAGCACCTCACCCGGGGACTACATCTTCGTACCCCCGTTCGTGCCGCACCGCGAGGAGAACCCGGACCCCGCCGAGGAGGCCGTCGTCGTCATCGCGCGCAGCACCCAGGAGGCGATCGTGGTCAACCTGCCGCGGCTGTACGTCCTGCGGCCGGGGGAGGAAGGCTCAGGAGAGGAAGCCTGACGGGACAGGCCGTCCGGCCGCGCGTCACGGCGAAGCGGCTCGCCACCGATCCGGGGTACCCGGTGGCGTACCGCACTCCGCATCCGTACGGGGGCGACGACCCTCGGTGAGTACCGTTGCGAGAAGATCGTCGTGACCTGCGAATCCGCCGGACCCCGGAAGGAACCAACGAGATCATGCACGTCATCGTGGCCCGCGGACTGACGGAGGCTCTCGGATGAACGGCACCGAGGCACCCGCCGCCGAGGAATCCGTCCTGGTGCGCACCGACGGACGGGCCGCCCACCTCACCCTCAACCGGCCGAAGGCCCTGAACGCCCTGAACCACGCGATGGTGCGTCGCGTCGACCGGGCGCTCGCCGCCTGGGAACACGACCCGGCCGTCGAGACCGTCGTCATCACCGGTGCCGGAGAGCGCGGACTGTGCGCGGGCGGCGACATCCGCTTCGTCCACGACGACGCCCGCGACGGGGACGGCACCGCGTCCGCCGCGTTCTGGCGCGACGAGTACCACCTCAACGCCCGCATCGCCCGCTACCCCAAGCCGTACGTGGCGGTCATGGACGGCATCGTCATGGGCGGCGGCGTCGGCATCTCCGCGCACGGCAGCGTCCGGGTCGTCACCGAGCGCTCACGCGTCGCCATGCCCGAGACCGGCATCGGCTTCGTCCCCGACATCGGCGGCACCCGTCTGCTCGCCCTCGCCCCGGGCGAACTGGGCACCCATCTCGCCCTGACGGGTGCCTCGATCGGCGCCGGTGACGCACTGCTGTGCGGCCTCGCCGACCACTACCTGCCGTCCTCCTCGCTCAGGCAGTTCACAGCCGACCTCGCCGCCCTCCCGGTACAGGAGGCCCTGGCCCGCCAGGTGCAGCCGGCGCCCCGGGGCGAGCTGGCCGAGCGGCGGGAGTGGATCGACGCCTGCTACACCGCCGGCACGGTCGAGGAGATCATCCAGCGACTGCTCGCGGTGGGCGACCCGGCGGCGAAGGAGGCGGCGGAGACCCTTCTCGGCAACTCGCCCACCGCCTTGAAGGTCACGCTGGCCGCCCTGCGCCGCGCCCGGCGGCTCGGTTCGCTGGAGCGCGTCCTGGACCAGGAGTACCGCGTCTCCTGCGCCGCCCTGTCCGCCCCCGACCTGGTCGAGGGCATCCGGGCCCAGATCATCGACAAGGACCGCGACCCGCGCTGGTCCCCGGCCACGCTCGCCGAGGTCACCGACGCCGACGTCGAGCGCTTCTTCGCCTCGCTGGGCGAACGTGAGCTCGGGCTCGCCGGCCCGGGTACGGCGACGGTGGGCGACTGAGGTCCGGCGAGCGGGCGGGTCGCGTCCACGGCTGAACGCGGCGCAGCCGCCGGGCACTTCTTCGGGCATCGTCCGAAACGGCACCGGGTGAACCGCTGTTCACACAGGACCCGTCACCTGGGACGAGAGGAAGATCACCCCAGGTGGTGCGGTCTTGGCCAGGTACGCGCCACGCGGTACGGTCGGTCCGATATCGATGACGTCAAGACGGAAGCCGGTGGAAATCCGGCACGGTCGCGCCACTGTGAACGAGACGTCCCAGCCACGCTGGGCGCCGCGTGAGTCAGACCCGTAGGCGTCATCCTGTGCACCACCGAGATGGGACGCGAACTCCCGAGGAGGTCCTGCCATGGCGCAGACCGTCGCCCAGCCGACAGCCACCACCCCCGCACTTCCCGCCAAGCTGCCGCTGAGCGCGATAGCTCCCTGGGCGGTCTTCTTCGGCATCCTGATGCTGGTCCTGCTGTACTTCGTCGGCGCCGAACAGGGCGCCACCTCCGTCGTCTCCGGCGAGGACGTCCACGAGTGGGTGCACGACGCCCGCCACCTGCTCGGTTTCCCCTGCCACTGACGCGAGGGACGACACACGCTCATGAACTCCGCAACGGTAAGAAACCTGCTCGTGCGAGGCATGCTCGCCGGCCTCGCGGCCGGCGTACTCGCCCTGGTCGTCGCCTACTTGCTCGGTGAACCGACCGTCGACAGCGCGATCGGCTTCGAGGAGGCCCACGCTCCCGCGCACGGGCACGAGGTCGAACTCGTCTCCCGCGGCCTCCAGTCCACCGCCGGCCTCGCCACCGGTGTCCTGGTGTACGGCGTCGCCTTCGGCGGTATCGCCGCGCTCGCCTACTGCTTCGCACTCGGCCGCGTGGGCCGCTTCGGTCCGCGCGCGACCGCGCTCCTGCTGTCCGGGACCGCGCTCCTCGCCGTGTACGTCGTTCCGTTCCTGAAGTACCCGGCCAATCCGCCGTCGGTCGGCGACCCCGACACCATCGGCAAGCGGACCACGCTGTACTTCCTGATGATGGTGCTCAGCGTCCTCCTGGCGGTCGGCGCCACCATCCTCGGCAAGCGCCTCGCGCCCAGCCTGGGTACCTGGTACGCCACCGTCACCGCGGTGGCCGCCTTCGCCGTCGTGATCGGCCTGGCCTACGAGTTCCTGCCCGTGATCAACGAGGTGCCGGGAGACTTCCCGGCCACCCTGCTGTGGCGGTTCCGGCTCTCCGCCCTGGCCATCCAGGCCACCCTGTGGGGCGGATTCGGCCTGGTCTTCGGCGAGTTGGCCGAGCGCATGCTCAACCCCCGGCCCGCGACGGTCGCCGCCGGGCGCTCGGTTCCGGCCGCGAACTGATCCTTGGCGACATGGAGGGGGGGGGGGGGGGGGGGGGGGGGGGGGGGGGCCGGGTGGGGGGGGGGGGGGGGGGGGGGGGGGGGGGGGGGGGGGGGGGGGGGGGGGGGGGG